>JAJEEA010000495.1 GCA_022821235.1 Vicinamibacteria bacterium | reverse complement strand
CGTCGAGATGGTGATGCCGGGCGACAACGTGGCGATGGAGGTGGAGCTGATCACGCCGGTGGCGTTGGAGAAGGGCCTTCGCTTCGCGATTCGGGAAGGCGGCCGCACGGTGGGGTCGGGGGCGATCACGGAGATCGTCGAGTAGCCCCGCCCGCGGGCACCGGGTGAGAAGTCATGTTCAGCGACAAGATTCGGATACGCCTGAAAGCCTACGATCACCGGGTGCTCGATCAGTCGACGCACGAGATCGCCGACACCGCCCGGCGGACGGGGGCGCGCCTCGCCGGGCCGATACCGCTGCCCACGGATCTGAACAAGTGGACGGTGCTGAGATCGCCCCACGTCGACAAGAAGTCGCGCGAGCAGTTCGAGATCCGCACCCACAAGCGGCTGATCGACATCTTCGAGCCGACGTCCCAGACCGTCGATGCGCTGATGAAGCTCGATCTGCCGGCCGGAGTGGACGTCGAGATCAAGGCATTCGGCAAGGACGCCAACGACTAGGACTCCGCGCCTCGGAGCGGCACGGACGCAGACGATCATGGTGACCGGAATCCTCGGGCGGAAGATCGGAATGACCCAGTTGTTCGGCGACGACGGCGCGATCATGCCCGCGACGGTCATCAAGGCCGGCCCGTGCGTCGTCGTCCAGCGGAAGACGGTCGAGCGCGACGGCTATGCGGCGGTGCAGCTCGGGCTCGTCGACGACGCGCCGGCCAACGCGAACCGGCCCATCGCCGGCCATTACCGGAAGGCCAACGTGCCCCCGACCCGGGTTCGACGGGAGGTGGGCGTGGACGGTGACGGGCCGGCGGAAGGCGAGCAGGTGGTGGCCTCGGTGTTCGCGGACGGCGACCGCGTCGACGTCGTGGGGGTCAGCCGCGGCAAGGGGTTCCAGGGGGTCATGAAGCGCCACGGTTTCGGCGGCGGGCGCGCGACGCACGGCTCCATGTTCCACCGCGCGCCGGGCTCCATCGGGGCGTCGTCGTACCCATCGCGGGTCATCAAGGGCATGCGGGGGCCGGGGCGGATGGGCGGCGACCGGGTCACGACTCGGAACCTCGAGGTGCTGCGGGTGGATGCCGAGCAGCACGTGCTGGTGGTCAAGGGAGCGGTTCCGGGGGCGCCGGGCGGGGTGGTGATGATCAGGAAGGCGGTCGCCGCCAAGCCGCGGCCCGCGCCGGCGCCCGAGGCATCGGCCAAGAAGCGGAAGTAGCTCGACTGGGTTGCGCCATGACGCTGGATGTCGTTGATTTGCGGAACGAGAAGATCGGCTCGGTCGAGGTCAGTGACGCCGTGTTCGGCGGCCGGCCGAACCGGGGCGTCATCTGGGAATCGGTGGTGCACCAGTCGGCCGTCGAGCGGCGCGGCACCCATGCCACGAAGACGCGGGGGCAGGTCAGCGGGACCGGCAAGAAGCCGTGGCGCCAGAAGGGCACCGGCCGCGCCCGGGTCGGCGAGAGCCGCAATCCGCTCTGGCGCACCGGCGGCGCGGTGTTCGGGCCCCAGCCGCGGAGCTACGCGTACCGGCTGCCGAAGAAGGTCGTGCGCGGGGCGTTGCGGGCCGCGTTGACGGAGAAGTTCGCGGGCGGCGACGTCCTCGTCGTCGATCGGCTCGGGGTCGACGAGCCGCGGACCCGGCTCGCGGTCGAGCTGCTCGACCGCCTCGACGTGGCGTCCAAGGCGCTGCTGGTCGACGTGCAGCCGGACGGGAAGCTCGCGCTGGCGGTGCGCAACCTCGGCGACGTACGTCTCGTGGCGACGGGGCGCCTCGGCGCGAGGGACGTGGTCGACGCGCGGCAGGTGGTGATCACGCGCGCCGCGGTCGAGAAGCTCACTCAGGTGCTGGCGTCATGAGAGAGACCGAAGTCATTCGGCGGGCCCTCGTCACCGAGAAGACCACCATCCAGCGCGAGGACACGGGCATCATCGTGCTCGAGGTGGCGATGCGGGCGACGAAGGTCGAGATCAAGCAGGCGGTCGAGCGACTGCTCGGGTCGAAGGTGGCCAGCGTCCGCACGTCCATCAATCACGGCAAGATCAAGCGGCAGGGGCGCTTCTCGGGCCAGCGTCCGGAATGGAAGAAGGCCTACGTCCGGCTGCGCGACGGCGAGAACGTGCCCGAGTTCCTGGAAGGCGCTTAGACAATGGCCATACGCAAGTACAAGCCCACGTCGGCGGGACGGCGCTTCCAGACGGTGCAGACGTTCGACGAGATCACCGAGACGAAGCCGTACAAGCCTCTGACCGAGCCCCTGCCCAGGTCGGGCGGCCGCAACAACCGGGGCCGCATCACGATCTGGCAGCGGGGCGGAGGGCACAAGCGCACGTATCGCATCATCGACTTCAAGCGCGACAAGCGCGACGTGCCGGGCAGGGTGACCACCATCGAGTACGACCCGAACCGGTCCGCGCGCATCGCGCTGGTGACCTACGCGGACGGCGAGAAGCGGTACATCCTGCATCCGGCCGGCGTCGCCGTGAACGCCACCGTCGTCGCGGGCGACCGTGTCGACATCCTTCCCGGCAACACCCTCCCCCTCAAGAACATCCCGCTCGGCACCCAGATGCACAACGTCGAGCTCAAGCCGGGCAAGGGCGGCCAGCTCGCCCGCAGCGCGGGGGCGAGCGTGCAGCTCGTGGCCAAGGAAGGCGAGTACGTGTCGGTCCGGCTGCCGTCGGGCGAGGTCCGCCGGATTCTGAAGGAGTGCGTGGCCACCATCGGCCAGGTCGGCAACGTCGATCACGAGAACGTGTCGCTGGGCAAGGCGGGCCGCAAGCGCTGGCTGGGGCGTCGGCCCAACGTCCGCGGGGTCGCGATGAACCCCGTCGACCACCCGCTCGGCGGGGGCGAGGGCAAGGCCGCGGGCGGCCGCCACCCCGTGTCTCCGTGGGGCGTCCCGACCAAGGGATACAAGACCCGGAGCCGGAAGCCGTCGGACAAGTTCATCGTCCAGCGCCGGCGGCGGAGGAAGTGACGGGCGCCGCGGCGGGCGCGCCGGCCGATTGGGCGCAGCGCGCGACGGGCGGCGGCGCGTGGCCGGGAAGCCGTTTCGCGGGCGGGATTGAGACGAGGCGTCAATGAGTCGATCGCTGAAGAAGGGACCGTTCGTCGACATACCGCTGCTCGAGAAGGTCGAACGCATGAACGACAGCGGAGACCGCCGGGTCATCAAGACCTGGTCTCGACGGTCGACGGTCATACCCGAGATGGTCGGGCACACGATCGCGGTGCACAACGGCAAGAAGTTCATCCCCGTGTACCTGACCGAGAACATGGTCGGGCACAAGCTCGGCGAGTTCTCGCCGACCCGTTTGTTCCGGGGGCACACGAGCAAGCGCGACAAGGCCGCCTCCGTCGGCAAGGGCAAATGACGATGATCGAAGGGCGTGCCACGGCGCGATACGTCCGGACCTCGGCCCAGAAGGCCAAGCTGGTGATGGACCTGATTCGCGGCCAGAGCGTGGATCGGGCGTTGGCCACCCTGCGCTTCTCGCAGAAGCGCGTCGCCGGCGCCGTCGCCAAGGTGCTTCGTTCCGCGGTGGCGAACGCCGAACAGAAGGAGGGCGGGGGCGGCGACGTGGACCGCATGTTCGTGTCCCGGTGCTACGCCGACCAGGGGCCGTCGATGAAGCGCATCCGGCCCGCGCCGATGGGCCGCGCGTTCCGCATCGTCAAGCGGACCGCGCACCTGACCGTGCACGTGGAGGAGCGGCCGGAGGTCGTGACCGCGGGTCCGGGCGGGTCCGGGGCGGGCGCGGGCTCTTCCCGGCGGGGATCGAAGCGGCGTTCGCGGCCGAGGAAGCGGACGGGCGGGACGGGCGACTAGGCGTTTTGCGCCGCGACCGCGAGGCCGGGCGGCCGGAGGTTGACGAGATGGGGCAGAAGGTTCACCCGTACGGGTTCAGGCTGGGGTTCAACAAGACGTGGCGGTCGCGCTGGTACGCCGACCGCGACTATGCCAAGCTCCTGCACGAGGACCTCTCGCTGCGGTCCGACCTGAAGAAGCGCTTCAAGCACGCCGGCGTGTCGAAGATCGAGATCGAGCGCGCCGCCAACAAGCTGAAGATCGACATCTGCACGTCGCGGCCGGGCATCATCATCGGGCGCAAGGGCACCGAGGTCGACAAGCTCAAGACCGAGATCCAGCGGCGCACCAAGCGCGAGGTCTTCATCAACATCCAGGAGATTCAGAAGCCCGAGCTCGACGCGCAGTTGATCAGCGAGTCGGTCGGCCTGTAGCTCGAGAAGCGCGTGGCCTTCCGGCGGGCGATGCGCAAGGCGGTCGAGTCGGCCCTGCGGTTCGGGGCCCGCGGCATCAAGGTGCGGGTGGGGGGGCGCCTGAACGGCGCGGAGATCGCGCGCACCGAGTGGTATCTGCACGGGCAGTTGCCGCTGCAGACGCTGCGGGCGGACATCGACTACGGGTTCGCCGAGGCCAACACCACCTACGGCCAGATCGGCGTGAAGGTGTGGCTCTACAAGGGCGACCGTCACGAGCCGCGGCTGGCCCGCGACGAAGAGTACCGGGTGCCGCGCCGCGGGGGGCGGGTCTAGCCTGCGCCGCCGGGGTTCCCGGGCGCCTGCGAGGTAGCAGTCATGTTGATGCCGAAGAAAGTCAAACACCGGAAGCAGCACCGCGGGCGCATGACCGGCAAGGCGTGGCGGGGCTCGACGGTGTCGTTCGGCGACTACGGCCTGCGGGCGATGGAGCCGTGCTGGCTGACGGATCGCCAGATAGAGGCCGCCCGGGTGGCGATGACCCGGTCCATCAAGCGCGGCGGGAAGATCTGGATTCGGGTGTTTCCCGACAAGCCGATCACCAAGAAGCCCCAGGAGACGCGGATGGGCAAGGGCAAGGGCGCGCCCGAGCAGTGGGTGGCGGTGGTCAAGTCGGGCCGCATTCTCTTCGAGATGGAAGGCGTCGACGCGGCGGTGGCGCGGCAGGCGATGCGGCTGGCCGCGGCCAAGCTGCCCATCCACACCCGGTTCGCCACCCGGTTCGGGGGGGGCGAGGCATCATGACGGCGATTACGGAGCTCCGCGAGCTCGGCGTGTCGGACCTCGAGCAGCGCGAGCGGGAGCTGGCCGAGGAGGTGTTCCGCCTTCGGCTCCAGAAGTCGATGGGGCAGCAGGAGGCGGCCAACAAGCTGCGTCGGACCCGGCAGGACCTGGCCCGGGTCAAGACGCTCCTGCGCGGCTACGTGCTCGGCATCGAGGCGCCGGCGAGCGAGACGAAAGAAGCAGCGGATGGGGACTAAGGCAGAGATCCAGGGCGTCGTCGTCAGCGGCAAGATGGACCAGAGCGTCGTCGTGGCCGTCGAGCGCCGGGTGCGCCACGGCCTGTACGGCAAGATTCAGCGCCGGACGTCGAAGTTCATGGCCCACGACCCCGGCAACCACGCGAGGGAGGGCGACGTCGTCGCCATCGTCGAGACCCGGCCGCTCAGTCGGCGCAAGCGCTGGGCGGTCGTGCGGGTGGTCGAACGGGCGAAGGCCGTCTGAGGCGCAATCGCCGCGGAGCGGCCCGGGCTTCCGGCGGGTCGGCCGGGCCCGCGGCGGGCCGAAGGCGGCGGCGGGCGGGCCGGGAGGCGCCCGGGTCCCCCGGCAGAGCGAGCACAGAACCATGATCCAGATGCAAACGATCCTCGAGGTCGCGGACAACTCCGGGGCCCGGAAGATCGCGGTCATCAACCCGATCGGCGGGTCGACCGGTCGCTTCGCGAAGCTGGGTGATCTCGTCACGGCCTCGGTGAAGGAGGCGGCCCCGCGTTCCGCCGTCAAGAAGGGTCAGGTCGTCCGGGCCGTCATCGTGCGGACGGCGAAGGAGCATCGGCGGCGTGACGGCAGCTACATCCGTTTCGATCGGAATGCGGCGGTCCTGGTCAACGAGCAGGGCGAACCCATCGGGACCCGGGTCTTCGGGCCGGTGGCGCGCGAGCTTCGGGAACGCAAGTTCATGAGAATCATCTCTCTCGCGCCGGAAGTCATCTGAAGCCGCGAGCGTTTGAGCCATGTCGAGATTACAGACCCCCATCCGGAAGAACGACAGCGTCGTCGTCATCACGGGAAGGGACCGGGGGAAGCGGGGGCGGGTCCTGCAGCTCGTGCCGGCCAAGAACCGGCTGATCGTCGAGGGCGTGAACATCGTCAAGCGCCATACCCGCCCCAACCCGAGGCAGAACGTGAAGGGCGGCATCGTGGAGCGCGAGGCGCCGCTTCATGCATCCAACGTGCAGCTCCTCTGCCCGGAGTGCGGCGCGCCGACACGCATCGGCAAGCGCCTCCTCGGCGACGGCCGCAAGGTGCGGATCTGCCGGAAGTGCGACGGGGTCGTGGATCGATGACTAGTCGACTGAGAGCGCGCTATCACGAGAGCGTGGTTCCCGCGCTCACCAAGGAGTTCGGGTACACCAACGTCATGGCGGTGCCCAAGATTCAGCGGATCGTCGTGAACATGGGCCTCGGCGAGGCCACGCAGAACGTGAAGCTGATCGACGCGGGAAGCGACGACCTCACGCGCATCACCGGCCAGAAGCCCCTGACGACCCGGGCCCGCAAGTCGATAGCCCAGTTCAAGCTCCGTCAGGGCATGCCGATCGGCGCGGTGGTCACGTTGCGCCGCGATCGCATGTACGAGTTTCTCGACCGGCTGATCTCCATCGCGCTGCCTCGCGTCAGGGACTTCCGCGGCGTTTCCCCCAAGGGGTTCGACGGACGCGGCAACTACACCCTGGGGCTGCCCGACCAGTTGATGTTCATCGAGATCGACTACATGAAGGTCGACAAGTCGCGCGGGATGAACATCTCGATGGTGACCACGGCCAGGACCGACGAAGAGGGGCGCCGGCTGCTCCAGCTCATGGGGATGCCGTTCCGGACGAACTAGGAAGGCGCGCGGTGGAGCCGCGTGTCGACGGGCGAGGGGATCTCGATGGCGACGATTGCGAAGATGGTCAGGGAGGAAAAGCCGCCGAAGTTCAAGGTGCGGCTTCGCAACCGGTGCCGCCTTTGCGGGCGGCCGCGGGGGTTCATCCGCAAGTTCGCGCTGTGCCGCCTGTGCTTCCGGCGGCTCGCGCTCGAGGGCGACGTCGCGGGAGTGACCAAGAGCAGTTGGTGACGATGGTCAGGCGCCGCGTCGACCGGGCGCGGGGTCGACAGACAAGAGAGACATGACTGATCCGATCGCCGATATGTTGACGAGAATCCGCAACGGGACCACCGCCCATCGCCGGCGCGTGGACGTCCCGGCATCGCGGCTCAAGACGGAGATCGCGAGGATTCTGCAGAGCGAGGGGTACATCCAGTCGTTCAAGATGGTGGACGTCGTGGTCGAGCGCGGACAGCAGGCGCGTCCGATGATTCGGATCCAGCTCAAGTACGGATCGCGCGGCGAGAACGTCATCTCGGGGATTCAGCGCGTCAGCCGGCCCGGCCGGCGCGTCTACTGCGGCCGGGACCACGTGCCCCCGGTCCTCGCCGGCCTCGGCACCAGCATTCTCACCACCTCGCGCGGGGTCATGACCGGGCGCGAAGCGGTGAAGATGGGCGTGGGCGGCGAAGTGTTGTGCAACGTCTGGTAGCGGTCCGAGGCGAGACTCCGCGTTGCGCATCGCCGCCCGGATGCGGCGGGGACTTTCGCGACGGGCGGTCGAGCCGGGCGGTGGAGTGACGAGATGTCGCGAGTGGGCAAGCGGCCGATCCCGATTCCGGCCGGAGTCAGCGTGCAGATCACCGCGGACGCGGTGGAGGCCAAGGGGCCGAAGGGGACCATGCGGCAACCGCTGCCGCCCGGGATCGTGATCGAGAGGGAGGACGGCGTGCTGCGCGCGCGGCCCGAGCGCGAGAGTCGCGCGATGGCCAAGTTCCACGGGCTCGGACGCAGCCTCGTCGCGAATGCCGTGACCGGCGTGTCGTCGGGGTTCAGGAAGGAGCTCGACATCGTGGGCATCGGCTACCGGGCCGAGGTGGCCGGGCAGCGGCTCACGCTGGCGCTCGGCTACTCGCACCCGGTGGTGTTCGAAGTGCCCGACGGCGTCTCGGTGGCGGTGGAGAACCAGACCCACCTCGTGGTGTCGGGCGTGGACCGGCAGGCGGTGGGGCAGGTCGCCGCCGACATCCGGAGCCTTCGCAAGCCGGACCCCTACAAGCAGAAGGGGATTCGCTACACGGGCGAGGTGCTCAAGAAGAAGGTCGGCAAGACGGGGGCCTAGCGTGTCATGAAGGTCAAGACGAAGAAGGACCGGCGCCGCCGGATTGCCCTGCGCCAGCGCAAGAAGATCAGGGGGACGTCGAACCGCCCGAGGATGTCGGTCTTCCGGAGCCTGGGGCACATCGCGGTCCAGGTCATCGACGACTCGAACGGCACCACGTTGGCGTCGGCGTCCAGCACCGAGCCCGCCGTCAAGGCGGGCTTCACGAACGGGGCCTCCGGCGGAAACGTGGCCGGCGCCGAGGTCGTCGGACGCCTGATCGCGGAGCGGACGCTGGAGAAGGGCATCCGGAGCGTCGTCTTCGATCGGGGCGGGTTCCTGTATCACGGCCGGATCCGCAAGGTCGCGGACGCGGCGAGGGAGGCCGGCCTGCAGCTCTAGCAGCCCGTGGTGGAGCCCCGCGCTGAACGCGCATCCTGCCGCCACGGGTGACGCAGGCTGCCGGGAAACGACATGAACCAGATGCGACCCAAGATCGATCCCAACGATTTCGACCTCAAGGACACGGTCGTCTCGATCAACCGCGTCACGAAGGTGGTCAAGGGCGGCAAGAACCTGAGCTTCAGCGCCCTCGTCGTCGTGGGCGACGGCCACGGCGTGGTCGGGTTCGGGGTGGGCAAGGCCAAGGAGGTGCCGTCGGCCATCAAGAAGGGCATCGAAACGGCCAAGAAGGCGCTGCTCCGGGTGCCCCTGGCCGGCACGACGATACCGCACCGGGTGGTCGGCCGCTTCGGGGCCGGCCGCGTGTTGCTGAAGCCGGCCCCCGAGGGCACCGGCATCATCGCGGGCGGCGCGGTGCGCGCGGTCCTGGAGTCGGCCGGCGTGCAGAACATCCTGACCAAGTCTCTCGGAACGCAGAATCCGCACAACGTCGTGCGGGCCACCTTCACCGGACTGATGGAGCTGAAGGACCCGGTCTCGGTGGCGCGGCTGCGCGGTGTCGATCTGGAGGAGTTGACGGCGGTCCAGGGGTCTGCGCCGTAACGACGCGGGCCCCCGGCAGGGTTGGTTGGGCGCCGAGCGGAGCCGAAGGCGACGATTGGCGGGCCGGGCGCCGACGGGCACGGCGCCGCCTCGCCGCACGACGCCCCGCGGGGGCGGTCGGGGCGCCGGGCGGGCCGTCGGGCGAGGGGTGACGGGCTGGCAGATGGAGACGACGAACACGAAGGCCGCGGGGGCCGGGCGCGTGCGCGTGACGCTGGTGCGGAGCACGATCGGCTTCGACCGGCGCCAGGCGCAGGTGGTGCGGGGGCTGGGGTTGCGGCGGTTGCACCACACCGTCGAGCTGTGGGACCTGCCGTCCATCCGCGGCATGATCCGGAAGGTTCGGCACCTGGTCCGCGTGACCGAGGTCGGGGGCTGACGATGAGCTTGAGCGATCTGAAACCGCCGACCGGCGCCCGCCGCCGGAGGAAGCGCGTGGGCAGGGGCTACGGCTCCGGGTCCGGGGTGACGTCGGGGCGGGGGCACAAGGGGCAGAAGTCCCGGTCGGGATACCGCCGCAAGCGCGGATTCGAGGGCGGCCAGATGCCGTTGCACCGCCGGGTGCCGAAACGGGGCTTCTTCAATCCGTTCAGGGTGGAGTACGCCGTCGTCAATGTGGACACGCTGGCCGAGCGGTTCGAGGCCGACACCGAGGTGACTCCCGACCTGTTGCGCGAGTCGGGCCTCGTGCGCTCGAACGCCAGGCTCGTCAAGGTCCTGGCCCGGGGGGGCCTGGACGTCGCGTTGACGGTCAAGGCGCACAAGTTCAGCCGGAAGGCGGCCGAGCTCATCGCCGGGGCCGGCGGCCGGACGGAGGTCGTGACGGGGTGAGCGTCGGAACGGATCGGAACCTGACCGGCAAGGGGCGCATCGATGTTTGACAGCCTGCGGAACGTCTTCGCGATCTCGGATCTGCGGACCCGGGTGCTGTTCACGCTGTCCATTCTCGCGGTCTACCGCCTCGGCAGCGTCATCCCGACCCCGGGCGTGAACACCGACGCGCTGGCGATACTCGCCGAGCAGGCGGCCGGGACCATGTTCGGGCTCTACAACATGTTCTCGGGCGGCAACCTCGCCCAGGTCACCATCTTCGCGCTGGGCATCATGCCCTACATCAGCGCGTCCATCATCCTGCAGCTCCTGACCGTCGTCTGGCCGTACCTGGAGCGCCTGTCGAAGGAGGGCGAGCTCGGGCGCCGGAAGATCACGCAGTACACCCGCTACGGCACGTTGCTGCTGTGCGTGGTGCAGGCGTTCGCCATCGCCTTCTGGCTCGAGAGCCAGACCAACATCGCCGGCGGCCTGCCCCTGGTCTACGAGCCGGGCTGGGGCTTCCGCCTCCTCGTGGTCCTGACCCTCACCACCGGCACCTGCTTCATCATGTGGCTGGGCGAGCAGGTCACCGAGCGCGGCATCGGCAACGGCATGTCGCTCATCATCTTCGCGGGCATCGTCGTCAACCTGCCCGCGGCGGTGCTCAACACGCTCGATCAGTTGCGCACGGGCCAGATGGGGCTGTTCCGCCTGTTGATGCTGTCCATCCTGATGATCCTCGTCATCGGCGCGGTGGTGTTCATCGAGCGCGGGCAGCGCCGGGTCACCGTGCAGTACGCGAAGCGGGTCGTGGGACGGCGGATGTACGGCGGCACCAGCACCCACATTCCCCTGAAGGTGAACACGGGCGGGGTCATTCCCGTCATCTTCGCCTCGTCCCTGCTCGCGTTCCCCGCGACCATCACGTCCGCGATGCCCGACACCGCGTGGGCGCAGGGCATCACCGAGAACCTCGCGAACGGCATGCCCCTCTATTACCTGCTCTACATGGGGGGCATCATCTTCTTCGCCTACTTCTACACGGCCATCATCTTCAATCCGGACGACGTCGCCGAGAACATGCGCAAGTACGGCGGGTTCGTGCCGGGCATCCGGCCCGGCAAGCGGACCGCGGAGTACATCGACACCATCCTGACGCGGATCACGCTGGTGGGGGCCGTCTACCTGGCGGTCGTCGCGATACTGCCCGACCTGATGATCGTCGGGTTCCGCGTCGCCGCGATTCCGTTCATCGGCGATTCACTCGATGCGGTCACGCCGCGGTGGATCACCGACGGCCTCAACGTCACGTTCTACTTCGGCGGGACTTCTTTGCTGATCATCGTCGGGGTGTCGATGGACACGGTGCAGCAGGTCGAGTCGCAGTTGATCATGCGTCACTACGACGGTTTCATGCGCAAGACCCGCATCCGGGGTCGTCGCGGCTAGGAGTGCCAGGGTGGCCGTCTCCAAGGGTTCCGCGATCAACCTCGTCGTTCTGGGTCCGCCCGGCGCCGGCAAGGGAACGCAGGGCGTCGAGTTCGCCCGCGGGCACGGCATCCCGCAGATCTCCACGGGAGACATCCTGCGCGACGCGGTCAGGTCCGGCTCGGAGCTCGGCCGCCGCGCGAAGGCGACGATGGAGGCGGGGGGGCTCGTCGACGACGAGCTGATGATCGCCATCGTGCGCGAGCGCCTCGACCGGGAGGACGTCGCGCGCGGCTTCGTGCTCGACGGCTTCCCCCGCACGGTGGCGCAGGCGGTGGCCCTTGACGAGATCATGACCGGGCGCCCGCCGCTGATCGTCGTCGACATCGCGGTGCCGGACGACGCCCTCGTGGCCCGGCTCGCGCGGCGGCGAGTCTGCGGGGCATGCGGTCAGGCGACCAGCGTCGACCTGTCGCCGGGGCCGCGTTGCGGCCGGTGCGGCGGCGAGCTGGTGCTGCGGAGCGACGACACCGAGTCGGTCGTGCGGGAGCGGCTGCGGGTATACGCCGACGCGACCCGGCCGCTCGTCGACTACTATTCGCAGCGCCCCTCGTTCCGCGCCGTCGACGGGGACCGGGGTCCGGCCGAGGTGGGGTCGGCGCTCGCCGCCGCCGTCGACGCGGTGCTCGCGGAACGGGCGGCGGGGCGCGCCCCGGCGGGGGAGCCCCGCGCATGATCGTCCGCAAGACGCCGGCCCAGATCGAGCGCATGCGCGCGGCCAATGCCCTGGTGGCGCAGGTGCTGTCCGAGCTTCGCCGGCGGGTGGCCCCCGGGGTCTCGACGCTGGAGCTCGACACGGTGGCGGAACGGCAGGTCCGGGCGGCCGGCGCGGTCCCCGCGTTCAAGGGGTACCATGGCTATCCGGCGACGTTGTGCGCATCGGTGAACGAGGCCGTGGTGCACGGCATTCCGTCGCCGGCGCCGCTGGTCGACGGCGACATCGTGTCGCTCGACATGGGCGCGGTGCTCGGCGGCTATTACGGCGACTCGGCCATCACCGTCCCCGTCGGCGGGGTGCCCGCCCGGGTCTCGGAGCTGCTTCGGGTCACCCGGGAGGCGCTGGAGCGCGGCATCGCGCAGGTCCGGGTCGGCGGGCACGTATCCGACATCGGACACCACGTGCAGCGGCACGTCGAGGCGCACGGGTTCTCGGTGGTCCGCGAGTTCGTCGGTAACGGCATCGGAGTCGCGCTGCACGAGGAGCCGCAGATTCCGAACTACGGCGACCCGGGCCAGGGGCCGAGGCTGGAGACCGGCATGGTCCTCGCCATCGAGCCGATGGTCACGCTGGGGCGGCCGGCGGTCAAGGTGCTGGGCGACGGCTGGACGGCGGTGACGCAGGACGGCAGCCTCGCCGCGCACTTCGAGCACACGGTGGCGATAACCGAGGGCGGTCCCGAGGTGCTGACCCGCGCGGCCGCCGAGGCGGAGGCGAGGCCGGCGTCGGTCCACTGACGGCGGTCGGTCGACGGAGCGCGCGGCCCCCGCGGCGGCGCGCCCCCGGCCCGTTCCGGGCTTCCGGCGCGGCCGGCGAGCCGGTCCGAGGGCCAGAGGACGGTGGAATGAAGGTACGAGCATCGGTGAAACGCATGTGCGACAAGTGCAAGATCGTGCGCCGCTCCGGCGTCGTGCGCGTGATCTGCTCGAATCCGAAGCACAAGCAGCGACAGGGGTGAGGCCGGATCATGGCTCGAATCGCGGGTGTCGATCTACCAAGAAGCAAGCGTATCGAGACGGGGCTGACGTACATCTTCGGGATAGGCGACCACCGTTCCGGGTCGATCCTGAAGGAGGCCGGAGTCGATCCCGATATCCGGATCAAGGATCTCTCCGAGGACGACGTCCGCAAGATCAGCCGGGTCATCGAGGAGCAGGGCCGGGTGGAGGGTGATCTCCGCAAGGAGGTCACCATGAACATCAAGCGGCTGATGGAGGTCGGCTCCTTCCGCGGGATGCGCCATCGCCGCAACCTGCCTGTCCGCGGCCAGCGGACGCAGACGAACGCCCGGACCCGGAAGGGGCCGCGCCGGGGCGCGGTGGCGAAGAAGCGAACCAGCTAGTAGACGAAAGGACTGTTCGCGAATGGCCAAGCTGGAGACGGTCGACGCCTCGGTTCCGACGCCGAGCAAGCGGCCCGCCAAGCGCAAGAAGACCTTCAAGAAGAAGCGCGACAAGCGGGTGGTGCACCACGGCATCGTGCACATCCAGGCGTCGTTCAACAACACGATCATCACGATCGCCGATACCGAGGGGAACGTCGTGGCGTGGTCGAGCGCCGGCGGCATCGGCTTCCGCGGCTCGCGGAAGGGCACGCCGTTCGCGGCGACCCAGGCGGCGATACGGGCCGGGCACGGCGCCAAGGCGGTCGGCATGCGCACCGTGGACGTGCGCGTCAAGGGACCGGGCGGCGGGCGCGAGTCCGCCATTCGCGCGCTGCAGGCCTCGGCCGGCCTCAGCGTCAAGTCGATTCGCGACGTGACGCCCATTCCTCACAACGGATGCCGTCCGCCCAAGCGGCGGCGCGTATAGGGCCGACGGAGACGACGCCGGGACGCTGCGCCGTGGAGCGGCGCGGGCTCCCGGAGGGTTGGTTGGGCGCCAAGCGGAGGCCGCGGCGCGACCTGCGGTCGCGTTCGGCGACGGTTGGGCGAGGAGCAAATCAGTATGGCACGATACGCAGGACCCGTTTGCCGGCTCTGCCGCCGCGAGGGCATGAAGCTCTTCCTGAAGGGCGAGCGGTGCTACGCGGAGAAGTGCGCCATCGAGAAGCGCAACGTCCCCCCCGGGCAGCAGGGGCGCCGCCGGCGTCCCAGCAAGGTCATGGGCTACGGCTCGCAGCTTCGCGAGAAGCAGAAGGTCAAGCGCACCTACGGCGTGCTCGAGAACCAGTTCCGCCGGTACTTCGCGGCGGCGGAACGGCAGCGGGGCATCACCGGCGAGACGCTGCTCCAGCTTCTCGAGCGCCGGCTCGACAACGTCGTCTACCGGCTCGGGCTCGCCACGTCCAGGCCCCAGGCCCGGCAGCTCGTCCGGCACGGCCACGTGCGGGTCAACGGCCGGCGGGCCGATATCCCGTCGCTCTCGCTGAAGGCCGGCGACGCCGTCAGCGTCAGGCAGCGCAGCGCGAAGCAGCCGGCGATCCTCTACGCCATGGAGGAGGTCAAGGGACGGGGCATCCCCGACTGGCTGGAGTTCGACGCCTCCACCATGACGGGGCGGGTCGCCGCCCTCCCGACGCGCGAGCAGATCAACCTTCCGGTGCAGGAGCAGTTGATCGTCGAGCTGTACTCGAAGTGATGGAAGCGGGCCCGGCCACGGAAAGGACTGACTTGATGTTGTGGAAAGGCTTCCAGCGACCGAAACGGCTGGAGTTCGATGCGGAGACCCTGACCGATCGGTACGGCAGGTTCTCCGCCCAGCCGTTCGAGCGCGGTTTCGGGACCACGATCGGCAACGCGTTGCGCAGGGTGCTCTTGTCCGCCATCGAGGGCGCCGCGGTCACGAGCGTCAAGATCGACAACGTGCTCCACGAGTTCTCTCCGATTCCGGGGGTCGTGGAGGATGCGACCGACATCATCCTGAACCTGAAGCAGATCCCCATCAAGCTGCACGGCGACGAGACCAGGACGTTGTATCTGCGGGCCGACGAGCCGGGCGCGGTCAAGGCGGCGGATCTCGAGGTCGACGCCGCGGTCGAGATTCTCGACCCCGATCTGCACGTCGCGACCGTGGCCGACGGCGGCTCGCTGCACATGGAGATGCGCGTCAAGCAGGGGCGCGGGTACGTGTCGGCGGAGAAGAACTTCGACGACGACCTCGGCATCGGCTGGATTCCCATCGACTCGGTCCACTCTCCGGTGCGCAAGGTCAACTACCTGGTCGAGGCGGCCCGTCTCGGCCAGACGACCGACTACGACAAGCTCACCGTGGACGTGTGGACCGACGGCTCGGTGACGGCCCGGGAGGCGATCTCGCTGGGCGCCAGGCTGGTGCGCGACCACCTCAGCATCTTCATCAATCTCGACGAGTCGGGCGACGCGCCCGCCGAGCCGAACGGCGAGGGACTGGCGGTGACCAACGAGCATCTCGACAAGAGCGTCGAGGAGCTCGAGCTCTCGGTCAGGTCCTACAACTGCCTCAAGAACGCCAACATTCGGACGATTCGCGAGCTCGTGCAGAAGAGCGAGGCCGAGATGCTTCGCACGAAGAACTTCGGCCGCAAGTCGCTCAACGAGATCAAGGAGATACTGCAGCAGATGGGGCTCGGCCTCGGCATGCGGTTCGACCCGCCGGGGACCGAGGCCGAGACGGAAGCCTAGCAGCCGGAGGACGCCGGGGCCCGCCGGCCGGGCGGGGTCGCGGAGAGCCGGCGTTGGAGGGTCCGTCGGCGGCCGGCGGACGAGAGGGAACGGAAGAGATGCGTCATCGAGTAGCGCACAGGAAGCTGGGTCGGGTGACCGAGCATCGACTCGCCACGCTGCGCAACCAGGCCACGATGCTGTTGCGCCACGAGCGGATCGACACGACCCTCGCCAAGGCGAAGGAGCTGCGTCCGTTCGTCGAGCGCCTCATCACGGTGGCCAAGCGCGGCCTCGAGGACGGTGCGGAGACCACGCGCGCCCTGCACGCGCGCCGGCTCGTGGCGCGCGACATCGCCGACAAGCGGATCGCGGGCAAGCTGTTCGGCACCATCGCGCCCCGTTTCGCCGAACGGCCGGGCGGGTACACGCGGGTGCTGCATCTCGGCCGGCGCCAGGGCGACGCGGCCGAGATCGCGCAGATCGAGCTGGTGGGCAGCGAGTACGATCCCAGCCAGGAGCGGGATGCCGACGACGCGGCGCCGGCGGCGGACGCCGCGAAGAAGAAGGGAATGGGCGGCCGCCTGCGCGCCGCCGCGAAGCGCCTGCGGCGCGGGCAGGACGCCGAGAAGTCCGAGGACACCGCGTAGCCCGTCGACTGTCCTTGTCGTCCTCGTCGCCGCGTTCCGCCTTGGCGTCCGCTGTCAGCCGTTTTCTGTTCGCGTCGACCCGTCAACTGTCCTTGTCGTCCTCGTCGCCGCGTTCCGCCTTGGCGTCCGCTATCACCTTTTGCAGGATGTGCGCCGGCACCTCTTCGTAGTGTGAGAACTCCATGTGGTACGACCCGCGGCCGCCGGTGGCCGAGGTCAGTTGCTGCTCGTAGGTCAGCATCTCGGCCATGGGGACCTCGGCCTTGATCGACGTCGAGGAGCCGCGCGTCTCCATGCCGCCGATCTTGCCGCGGCGGCCGTTCAGGTCTCCCATGAGGTCGCCGGCGTAGTCGCTGGGCGCGTAGACCTCGACGTTCATGACCGGCTCGAGCAGCGTGGGCTTCGCCCGCGACATGGCGTCGCGGAACGCGAGCCGTCCCGCCATCTTGAACGACATCTCGTTCGAGTCGACGGGGTGGAACGACCCGTCGTACAGGGTCACCTGGAAGTCCACCATCGGGTAGCCCGCGAGATAGCCCCGCGTCCGCGCCTCCTGGATGCCCTTCTCCACCGCGGGGATGAAGCCGCGCGGGATCGCCCCCCCGAAGATCTCGTCGACGAACTGGAAGTCCTCGCCCCGGGGCAGCGGCGCGACCTTGATCCTGCAGTCGCCGAACTGCCCGTGCCCGCCGGTCTGCTTCTTGTGGCGCCCGTGCGCCTCGGTCGACGCCCTGATGGTCTCGCGGTACGGAATCCGCGGCAGCTTCAGGTTCACCTCGACCCCGAAGCGGCGCTTGAGCTTGGCGACGGTCACCTCGATGTGCAACTGGCCCTGCCCCGAGAGCAGGAGCTGCGAGGTCTGGGCGTCGCGCGCATAGCGGATGGTGGGGTCCTCCTCCTGCAGCCGCTGGAGGGCGGTGCTGATCTTCTCCTCGTCCCCGCGGCTCTTCGGCTCGATGGCGTAGGAGAGCACCGGCTCGGTGAACTGGAACGGCGGGAAGCGCCACGCCGCGTCCTTGGGCGCCAGCGTGTCCCCGGTCCGGGTCTCCTTCAGCTTGGCGACGGCGCCGAGGTCTCCCGCCCTGATCTCGGGCACGTTGGTCTGGGTCTTGCCCTGCATGAGGGCGATGGCGCCGAGGCGCTCGCCGATCCCCCGGCTGACGTTCTGAATCGTCGAGTCCGCGCCGATCGCCCCGCCCGTCACCCGGAACATCGTGATCCGCCCCGCGAAGGGGTCGGCCACGGTCTTCCACACCAGGGCGGCGGCGTCGGACGGGTCGGCCGTCGCCGGGTTCCCCTCGGCGTCGACCACGGGCACCGTGCGCTGGGTCGGTGACGGCAGGTAGGCGAGGACGGCGTCGAGCAGGGGCTGAATGCCGATGTTGGCGGTGGCCGACGTGCACACCAGGGGGAACACCTGGCGGCCCGCGGTGGCCGTCTTGAGCCCCGCCTCCAACTGCTCCTGGGTCAGGGTCCCCGACTCGAAGAACTGCTCCATGAGGGCGTCGTCGGCCTCCGCGACCAGCTCGATGAGCGCCTCGCGGGCCGCGGCGGCGTCGTCGGCGAGCTCGGGCGGCACGTCGCCCGCGGACACCGTCCGGCCGTCCGCGTCGAAGGTCAGCGCCTGCATGGCGACGAGGTCGACCACGCCGCGGAAGTCCTTCTCCTCGCCGATGGGAAGCTGGATCGGCGCCACCGTGCGGCCGAGGGCCTCGTGCAGCGACTCGAGCGAGCGGGACAGGCTGGCCCGCTCCCGGTCGAGGCGGTTGAGCACCACGGCGCAGGGCAGGCCCAGCTCCTCGGCGACGCCCCACACCTTCTCGGTCAGCACCTCCGAGCCCGCCACCGCGTCCACCACCACGAGGGCGGCGTCGGCGATCCGCAGGGCGCAGCAGGCGTCGCTGAAGAAGTTGGCCATGCCCGGCGTGTCGACGACGTTGATCTTCGTCTTCTTCCACTCCGCGAACGCGGTGCTCGACGAGAGCGTGTGCTTGCGCGCGATCTCCTCGTCGTCGTAGTCGGTGACGGTGGTGCCGTCGTCGACGGCCCCGAGGCGGTTGACGGCGCCGGCGTCGAACAGGAGGGCCGAGGCGAGCTGGGTCTTGCCGGCGCCGCTGTGCCCCACCAACGCGACATTACGGATCTGGTCCGCATCGTAGACTTTCATGGCTCGCGTATCCTCCTGGCCCGGAGAGCGTCGCCTTCGGCTCCGCTCACCGCCCAACCAGCCCTGCCGGGAGCCTGCGCCGTCCTGCCGCGCAGACTCCTGGTGGTCCGCCGAACGCGCGCACGCCGCGGCCGCGGTCTCCGGCAACCCGGGCAGCCGTGTTCCTCGACCGCGACCGGCGCAAACCTACATCCTACGCCAGTCCGGGCGTCCGCTCAAGGACGGGCGGCCCGTCGGCCGCCGCCTATTCGTAGCGCAGGGCTTCGATGGGGTCGAGGCTGGAGGCCTTGACGGCCGGGTACATGCCGAAGAGGATGCCGACGCCGCAGGAGAACCCCAGGCCGAGGGCGACCGACCACCACGGCAGCGACACCGGGAAGCCCGTCGCCCAGTGGACGCCGAGGCCGATGCCGCTGCCGAGGAGGATGCCGATGATGCCGCCGATGCCGGTGAGGCAGGCGGCCTCGAGCAGGAACTGCCAGAGTATCTCCTTCCGCCTCGCCCCGATCGCCCGCCGGGTGCCGATCTCCCGGGTGCGGTCGGTCACCGAGATCGTCATGATCGCCATCACCCCGATGCCCCCCACCATCAGCGCGATCGAGGAGATGACGATCAGCGACAGGAACGTGGCGCCGCTGATCTGGTCCCACAGCGCGAGCATCGCGTCCTGGGTGATGAACTCGAAGTCGTTGGGCTCGTCGAGGCGCAGCCCGTGCCGGATGCGCATGACGCGCTCGATGTCCCGGAGGGCGACCTCGGGGTCCACGCCGTCGCGGGGGGACGCCATGATCGCCACCGAGCGCATCACGCCCCCGAACGCCCGCCGCGCCCTGATCCCGAACTGCTTCTGATAGGTGGTGTGGGGGACGAGGACGAAGTCGTCCTGCCCCATGTTGAAGCCGCCGGGGCTCGGCGTCTCCCCGATCACCCCGATCACCGTGTAGCGGCTGGTCCCGATGCGGACGCGCTTCCCGATGGGATCGGTGTTCGGGAAGAGGGCCTGGGTCGGCGTATGGCCCAGCACCGCCACCCGCGTCCGCCGGCGGGTCTCGCCCGGCGTGAAGAACCGGCCCTCCACCAGGTCCACGGGCTGCACGTCCGGATAGTCGGAGGTGGTGCCGATGATCATGATCGGCTTCGTCTGCTCCGACCGGTGGTAGACCCGCTCCTGGGTGGGGGGGCCGCCCTGTCCGAGCACGATGGCCACGTTGGCGAGCGAGTCGGCCTGTCGCGCGATGGCCTCGGCGTCCCCGGTGGTGAGGTTGGGGCGGCGGATCAGCTCCATGAACTCTTCGCCCGAGCCCAGGCTGACGGCCGAGAACTTCGTCAGGATGATCGTGTCCGGCCCCATCGTCTCGATGGTGTCGCGCAGCGACTGGTCGAGCCCCCGGATCAGCGACGTGCTGCCGACGATGGACATGATGCCGATGACGACGCCGAGGATCGTCAACCCCGACCGCGCCTTCTGGTCGCGCAGCGTGGCCACCGCCATCGTCACGATCTCGCCGAAGAGGCCGCCGTAGGAGTGCCTGGCCATGGGTTCGTCGTATCGGATGGATGTCGGTCGGGCGGGGCCGGGTCAGGCGCGGCCCAGCGCCGTGATGGGGTCCAGCGCCGCCGCCCTCGATGCGGGGTACAGCCCGAAGAACAGCCCCACCACCGCCGCCATCGAGATGCCGAGCACCACCGACCACGGGTGCACGGCGGCGGTGATGGGCGTCAGCGAGCTCAGCCCCACGGCCACCCCGAACCCCAGCGCGGTCCCGATGAGGCCGCCCGAGACGGACAGAATCACCGACTCGGCGAGGATCTGCCAGAGGAGGTCGCGGCGGCGGGCCCCCAGGGCCTTGCGCAGCCCGATCTCCCGCGTGCGCTCCGAGACCACCATCAGCATGATGTTCATGATGACGATGCCTCCCACCACCAGCGACAGGCTGACGATGCCCACGAGCACCGCGAAGATGCCGGTGGTGGCCTGCTGGTAGAGCCCCAGCACCGCCCCCGACGTGAACAGCCCGAAGTCGTTCTCCTCGGTGGCGCGAAGCTGCCGCTCGATGCGCAGGGCCACCGTCGCCTCGTCGACGGCGCGGTCGAACTCGTCCGGGGTGTCCGAGCGGACCCGCAGGGTGAGCGACGGGCGCGCCCCGAACAGCTTGCGGAACTGGCCCATCGGGATGATCACGAACTCGTCCTGCGACTGCCCGAACGCCGCGAGGGTCGGCTCGCTGACCCCGACGACGCGGAAGTTCACGCCCTGGACCTTGATGCGGCGGTCGATGGGGTCGAGCTGGTCGAAGAGCCGGTCGGCGGTCTCCGCGCCCAGCAGCGCGACGCCGCGGTTGCGGTCGACCTCGGTGCGGTTGACGAGGCGCCCGCGCTCGGCCGTGAAGGTCGGGAACTCGACGTAGTCGCGGGTCACCCCCCGGATGCGCACGTTCTCGAGCACCCGGTCGCGGTAGCGCACCTCGCCGCTGCGCCCCGCCTGGGCCATGACCGCCCCGACGCTCGGGCCGAAGCGGCGGATGGCCTCGGCGTCGTCGAGCGACACCCGGGGGTTGTTCCTCGTCGCCTCGATGTCGGCCTCGGTCATGACCATCGGCGTGCGCTCGATGACGAACGAGTCCGGGCCGAACTGCGAGACGATGGCGTTGCCGACCTCCGCGTTGACGCCCTGAATCAGCGACACCACCGCGATGATGGACGCCACCGCCACGATGTTGCCGAGGATCGTGAGGGTGGACCTGAGCTTGTTGGCCCAGATGGCGCGGAGGGCGATGCCCGTGAGGTCAGCGACGCGGCGCACGCTCCACCACCCTGATGGAGTCGCCGTCGGCGAGGTTGCGCACCTCGCTGAACGGCCCGGTGACGATGAGGTCGCCTTCCGCCACCCCGGAGAGCGCCTCGAAGTAGCGCTCGCCGGCGATGCCGGTGTCGACGGGCACGAACGCCGCGCGGCCCTCGCGGGCCACGAACACGCCCTCGAGCTCCTCCTCGCTCTCTCCCGCCGCGAGGTCCGCCGCCTCGGCGGCCGGGACGACGCTCCGGCCCCGCGGTCCCGTCTCCTGCGGCACCACGTTCCCGCTCGCGTCGAGCACCACCTCGCGCACGGTGGACGCCTGTATGGGTATCGCCAGCGAGTCGGGGCGGATCGCGGTGGTGATGTCGGCGGTGCACGTGAAGCCGGGGCGCACGCCGGGAATCGCTTCGTCCAGGGTCACCACGACCTTGAACGTCGTCGCCTGGCTGCCCGCGCCGCCGGCCGCGGCGCCGGCCCCGACGGGGTTGATGGGGCTGTTGCCGATCTCGGTCACGACGCCGGAGAACTCGTCGTCGGGGAACGCGTCGATGGTGACGGTGGCGAGCTGCCCGAGCTCGACGCTGGGGATGTCGGTCTCGTCGACCTCCACCTCGGCCTCGATGACCGAGAGGTCGGCGATGGTGGCCAGCACCGTGCCCTGGTTGTTCATGGTGCCGACGACCACGGTCTCGCCCTCCTCGATGTTGCGCCGGGTGACGACGCCGGAGATGGGCGAGGTAATCGTGACCTTGGTCAGCTCATACCGCGCGCTCTCGAGGTTGGCCTCCTCCTGACGGATGCGCTGGGCCTGGGTGGCGACCTCCACCTCGCGCGCCTGCAGCTCGGTCTCCCTGAGGGCAACGTCGTTCAACGCCTGCTCGTAGGCCTCGCGCGAGACGAGCCGCAGCCCCCACAGGTGCTCCTGGCGCTCGAGGTTGTCGCGGGCCAGCTCGAGGTTGACCCGCGCCGTCTGCACCGTGACCTCCGCCTGCCGTTGGGCCGAGCGCGACGCCTGCAGCGCCGCCTCGCCCCGGTCGACGGCCGAGCGCAGGGTCTCCGGATCGATCTCGAGGAGGAAGTCGCCGACCGCGACGCGCTGACCCTCGTCGAACTCGAGCCGGGTCACCTGCCCCATGGTGTTGGCGCTGATGTCCACGGTGAGCTGCGGGACGATGGTGCCCGGCGCGGACACGATGGCCTCGAGGTAGCGGCGCTCGACCGCCTCGACCTCCACCTCGGGGCCGGTGGCGCGCTCGAACGTCAGGTTGATGTACACGACCGCGGCCCCGAGGACCACGATCGCGGCGATGAGGACTGCCTTGCGGGAAGCGGTCAACGGATCACCCTCCCAGGCGCGACAAGATGAAGCCGCCTGCGATCGCGACTACCGCGTACAGGCTGTAGAACGTGGTGGCGATGGGGCCCGTGCGCCGATTGAAGAGGACCCCGGTGCCGACCGCCAGCAGAAACAGTTGCCACACGGTGAAGAGCTCGACGAGCCCCAGCGTCCGCTGTACGAAGGTGCCTTCCTCGAGCATCGGCAGCAGCGCGGACACCGTCGTGGGAACGGTCATGGCGCCGCGAATGTAGTTGAGGGGCACCGTGAACATCTGCTGGACGATGCTGACGGCGCCGGCGTGGGTGACGACCGCGTACATCGCCTTGAAGGGCGCGTGAGCACCGAGGATCACGTAGTGCGCGGTCCACACGAGCCCTGCGATGATGAACGTGACGATCGGGAAGGAGACGATGGGTCCGATGGCGCTGTAATACCCCGCGTTCTCGAGGTTGCGTTCCATCTCGGCGTACATCTCGTCCGTGACCGTCACGCCGAACGTCTCGACGCCGCCGATCTGCTGCTCCAGGAGCATCTGCCGGCCCAGCTCGGTGTTGTACAGCCAACCGGCGGCGATGGCGGCGCAGAGACACGTGGCCGCGAGGGCCCCGAACGGCCGGGGCCGGTCCACGATCGCGGCGAACGTGGCCCGCGGCGACAGCAGCACCCCGACCAGGCGTGCCGCGAGGCCCGGGGAAGGCCCCTCCTGCCGTCGCGCCGCGCCGGTCTCTTCAGTCATGGTGGCTCGAGTCGTGTTCGAACGGTCTGTTTTCGGGCGCCGACGGTAACCCGCCATTTTACCCCCCGGTCTTCCGCCGGGGGGGGGCGTCGATCGGTTCCGCCCGCGGCGGGTCGTTCGTCGCGCCCGACCGTCGTACCGTATACGCCCCGGACGGTCCGAATGTTCAATCCCCGCCGCACCCGGCGCGCCGCCGCTCAGGGCCCGTCCTTGACAGCGTACGACCGATTGCAATACGGTCGAATATTGCGCTGATGTTCCGTCGGCTTCCCGGCGGCGCCTCCGGTCGCCCGCAACTCCTCCCCGGCAGAGCCACGTGATCGAACTCGTCCCGAAAGAGCTGTTCTTCACCAAGGGCGTCGGCAAGCACCGCGAGAAGCTGACCTCGTTCGAGCTGGCGTTGCGGTCGGCCGACATCGCCGCCTGCAATATCGTGCGCGTGTCCAGCATCTTCCCCCCGGGCTGCCGCATCCTGCCGAGGGCCACCGGGATCCGGAAGCTCAAGCCCGGCCAGATCGCGTTCGCGGTGATGTCGGAGGCCGCGACCCGCGAGCCCCACCGGCTCGTGGCGGCGTCGATCGGGGTCGCGATTCCGCGCGACCGCCGGCTGTTCGGCTACCTGTCCGAGCACCACAGCTTCGGCGAGAACGAGGAGACCGCCGGCGACTACGCCGAGGAGCTGGCGGCGGAGATGCTCGCCACCACCCTGGGCCTCGAGTTCGACCCCGACAAGAGCTGGGACGAGAAGAAGGAGGTCTACCGGCTCTCGAACAAGATCGTCCGGACCCAGGCCGTCACCCAGACCGCGGTGGGCGACAAGCAGGGGCTCTGGACGACGGTGGTCGCGGGCGCCGTCATCGTCGGCTGACGCCGGCCCCGCGGCGCCGGCGCGGCGCCCGCCCGCAGCCGTCCTCCCGGTTCCAGGCCTGCGTCCCTCCCCGCCACTTTGCATCGAAATCCGCGCGCTCGCGCCCGCCGAGCGGATCGCGCACCGCGGTCGTTCTGTTGCGGCGGGCGCCGACCGCGTCGGTGCGACCCGCCGCGGACCCTCGGCCAAGTGACGACATGCGTCAGGTGCCGCCGTGATTCACGGGGGAGTTGACAAATAATGTCAGTTCCGTAGGATGGTTGTCAGTCGGCTGGCCGACCCCATGGCGCGGTTCCGGAGACTCATGGCTGCTCGCATCGGTGAACTGCTCGTCGAGACCGGAGGCGCGACCCAGGCGGGCGTCGACGAGGCGCTGGCGGGCCAGAAGGCCGCCGGCGGCCGGCTGGGCTCTCGCCTCGTGGGGCTCGGTCTCGCGCGCGATGCCGACGTCGCGGCGGCGCTGAGCCGGCAATTCGGCGTCCCGTTCATCGAGCTCGGCCGCTTCGACGTCGATCCCGCCGTGATCGCGCTCCTCCCGGCGGCGACCGCCCGGAAGTACGAGACGGTCCCGTTGAGCCGCACCGGCCCCGCCCTCGTCGTCGCGATGTCCGATCCGGCCAACGTCTTCGCGGTCGACGACATCGAGTTCATGATCGGGTGCCGCCTGGAGCCGGTGGTGGCGACGCAGGCCGCCGTCGCGGCGGCGCTCGAGCGCCACTACGGCGAGGGGCCTGACCGGGGCGCGCCGGACCTCGGGGAGAGCCGGCTCGCCCTCGCCGCGAAGGCCCTCGAGGAGGTCCCCGGCATCGCCGGAGGCCTCGAGGTCGTCGAGGAGACGGAAGAGGTCGACGTCACCGCGGCCGAGACCCAGAGCGGCGAGACGCCGGTGGTCCGGCTCGTCAACGCGGTGCTGGCGTCGGCGATCCAGAAGGGGGCCAGCGACGTCCACTTCGAGCCGTACGAGAAGCAGTACCGCATCAGGTTCCGCATCGACGGCGTTCTCTACGAGGTCATGGAGCCTCCCCCGAAGTACCGCGACACCATCACCTCCCGCCTCAAGGTGATGGCGAAGCTCGACATCGCCGAGAGGCGGCTTCCCCAGGACGGCCGCATCAAGCTGCGGTTGAGCGCCGACGGCGCCGCCCGGGAGATCGACTTCCGCGTGTCCTGCCTGCCGACCCTGCACGGCGAGAAGATCGTGCTGCGACTGCTCGACCGCGGCAAGCTGATGCTCGACATGACCCGGCTGGGCCTCGAGCCCGAGTCGCTGAAGCGCCTCGAGGAGGCGATTCGCCGGCCCTGGGGGCTCGTGCTCGTGACCGGGCCGACCGGCAGCGGCAAGACCAGCACGCTCTACTCGGCCATCTCCCGGCTCAACACCCCGGCCGCCAACATCATGACGGCGGAGGACCCCGTCGAGTTCAACCTCGCCGGGGTCAACCAGGTGCAGACGCGCGAGAGCACGGGCCTCAGCTTCGCGGTCGCGCTGCGTTCGTTCCTGCGCCAGGACCCGAACGTGATCCTGGTCGGCGAGATCCGCGATCTCGAGACGGCGGAGATCGCGATCAAGGCGGCCCTCACCGGTCACCTCGTGCTCTCGACCCTCCACACCAACGACGCCGCCGGCACGATTCACCGGCTCGTGAACATGGGCATCGAGCCGTTCCTGGTCGCCGGGGCGGTCAGCCTGGTCTGCGCGCAGCGGCTGGTGCGGCGAATCTGCACCGGGTGCGCCGAGGACGAGCCGACCGCGCCGCCGGTGCTCGAAGCGATCGGGTTCGGGGCCGACGAGGCCGCCCGGGTGGCGCCGCGCCGGGGAGCGGGGTGCGAGCGGTGCAGCGGCCGCGGCTATCGCGGCCGGATCGGCCTCTACGAGGTGATGACGGTGACGGAGCGGTTCGGCGAGATGGTCCGGGCGGGCGCGTCGACGGCCGAGCTCCGAAGCCGCGCCGTCGAGGGCGGCATGGTCACGCTGCGCGCCAGCGGACTGCGGAAGATAGCGGCGGGGCTCACCAGCATCGAGGAGGTGCTGAAGGAGACGTGAGACCGGGCGGGGGCCGCGGCCGGGGGCGCGCCTCCCGCCGCGCCGTGCCCGCGGGCGGAGAGGGAACAGGATGACAGCGCCGATGCCGACACTGGAACACCTGCTGAGATCGACCGTGGAGCTCGACGGCTCGGACCTCCACGTCACCGCGGGCTCTTCGCCGCAGGTCCGCGTCAACGGCGAGCTCAGGGCCCTCGACCTGCCGAGGCTGGGCGCCGACGACACCCGGGAGCTCGCGTACAGCGCCTTGAGCGACGGCCAGCGGAGACGGTTCGAGGACGCGCGCGAGCTCGACTGCTCGTTCGGGGTCCGCGGGGTAGGGCGGTTCCGCTGCAACGTCTTCCGGCAGTCCGGCGCCGTCGCGGCCGTCTACCGGCGGGTGCCCGAGAAGATACGGGGCCTCGGCGAGCTGGGGTTGCCGCCCGTGATCGAGCGCTGGGCCGAGCGTCCCCGCGGCCTCGTGCTGGTGACGGGCCCGACGGGGTCGGGGAAGAGCGCCACGCTGGCGGCCCTGATCGACCGCATCAACACCGGGCGCCACGCCCACATCCTGACCATCGAGGACCCGATCGAGTACGTGCACCCCCACAAGCGCTCGCTCGTCAACCAGCGCGAGCTCCACAACGACACCGCCAGCTTTCCGGCGGCCCTGCGGGCCGTCCTCCGCGAGGACCCCGACGTCGTCCTCATCGGCGAGCTCCGGGACTTCGAGACGATCGAGGCGGCCTTCCGCATCGCCGAGACCGGCCACCTGACCCTCGCGACCGCCCACACCAACTCGGCGTACCAGACCATCAACCGGCTCGTCGACGCCTTTCCCGACAGCCGCCAGGACCAGGCGCGCGGCCAGCTCGCGCTGCTGCTCGAAGGCGTCGTGTGTCAGGCCCTGCTGCCCGGGGCGGACGGCCGGGGGCGGGTGGCCGCGGCCGAGGTGCTGAGCCCGACGCCCGCGGTGCGCAACCTGATCCGCGAGAACAAGGTGCACCAGTTGTACTCCGCGATGCAGGCGGGGCAGGGGCGGCACGGCATGCAGACGATGAACCAGTCGCTGGCGGCCCTGGCGGGGCGGGGGAGCATCTCGGTGGAAACGGCGCTGGCCGCGTCGTCGATGCCGGACGAGCTGCGGGCGCTGCTGGCGCGGGCGGGGACGAGGGGCGCCCTGACGGCGCATCTTCCCGGCGGGGGGGCGGCCGAGTGACGCCGAGCTTCCGCCGGTCGGGGCCCACCCTCGCCGGCCGCGGCGGCG
>JAJEEA010000059.1 GCA_022821235.1 Vicinamibacteria bacterium | reverse complement strand
TCGACCGGCAGCCGGAAGCGGCGGGCGCCGGCCGGGTCGGGCCGGTGCGGCTCGAAGGCCGGCTGTTGCGCGACGCCCGGGTCACGGACTTCGGGGCCGCCTTCGACCTGGCCGTCTCCCGTGTTGGCCGGACCGGCGGGTCGGTGCCGGTCACGGGGGGCGTCCGGCTGTCCGTCGGCGGCGAGGCCTGGGCCGACCGGTTCCCGGAGTGGCGAGAGGGGCGCCGGCTGCGGGTCTCCGCCACGCTGCGTCCGATCTCCGCGTTCAACAACCCCGGAAGCGGCGATCAGGCCCGGCGGCAGGCGTTGCGGGGAACGGCGCTGCTCGGGTCGATCAAGAGCGGCCTCCTCGTCGACGTGGCGGCGCGCGGGCCGCGGCGGTCGGAGCTGGCCGCGTCGGCCCGCGGCTTCGTCCGGCGGGCGGTCGCCGGGTCGGTGGGGCGCCACGGGGACCAGTCGGCGGCCATCGTCACCGCGATTCTCATCGGGGACCGGAACCGGCTCGCCCCCGAGACGACCCGCCGCCTGCAGGACGGCGGCATCTACCACGTCATCGCGATCTCCGGCGGCAACATCGCCATCCTCACCGGCTGCCTGCTGTTCCTCGGCCGCCTGTCCGGCCTGCGGCCCCGGCCCCGGCTGCTGATGGTGGTGGCGTGCGTGCTCGCGTACAACGCCGTGGTGGGAGACGAGGCGTCGGTGACGCGGGCCACGACCGCGGCGGTGATCGTGCTCGGCGCCCGCCTCCTCGACCACCGGACGCCCGCGCTCAACGTGCTCGCGGCCACCGCCGCCGGCATCGCGATGGTCTCGCCCCTGGCGGTGCTCGATGCCGGGTTTCTCCTGACCTTCGGCGCGACCCTCGGCATCGTGCAGGGCGCAACCCGGGTGGCGGCCCTCCTCCATCGCGGCGCCGAGCGGCCGCCGATGTGGGTCGCGGGGCCGGCGGGCCTGTTCGCCGCGACCCTGTGCGCCGAGGCCGTGCTCATGCCGATAGGGGCGGCCCTGTTCGGCCGCGTGAGCTTCGCCGGCCTTCTGCTCAACTTCGCGGCGATCCCCTTGATGACCCTGACCCAGATGGCGGGGCTGGCGTCGGTGGGGCTGGCCGCGGTCCACCCCGCCCCCGCCGCGGCCGCCGGCTACGTGGCGCATCTCGCCGCGACGGGGCTGGTGGAGTCCACCCGGCTCCTCGACGCCTGGCCCTGGCTGGTGTTCCGCGTGCCGCCGCCCGCGCCCCTCACCCTGGCCGCCTACTACACGGCGCTGGCGGGGCTGATGTGGCGGGGGCGATCGACCCGCACCCGAATCGCCGCGCAGGTCGTCACCGCGGCCGCCGCCTTGTGGATCGTCTCCACGCCGTGGCGCCCTCCCCTCGCGGGACACCCGCGGCCCGGCTGGCTGCGGGTGAGCGTGCTCGACGTGGGTCAGGCCGACGCGACGCTGGTTCAGACGCCCGGCGGGCACGCGGTCCTCGTGGATGCCGGCGGGTCGATCAGCCCGCGGTCGGAGATGGGGAGGCGCATCGTGGTGCCGGCCCTGTGGTCCCTCGGCGTTCGGCGGCTGGACGCGGCGGTGGCGACCCACGGCCACCCCGACCACATCGGCGGCCTGCCCGGCGTGCTGCGCGACCTGCCGGCCGGGGAGGTCTGGGAGGGGGTGCCGGTCGAGGGGCACGGGGGTCTCCAGGCGCTGCGGCAGGCGGCGGAGGCGGTGGGCGCGCGCTGGCGGCGGGTCGCGGCCGGCGATCGGCTCGAGCTCGGCGGCGCGTCGTTCGAGGTGCTCCACCCGCCGGCCCCCGACTGGGCGCGGAGGCGCGTGAGGAACGACGACTCGGTGGTGCTCGAGGTGCGGTTGGGCGGCGTCGCGGTGCTGCTGCCCGGGGACATCGGGGTGGACGTGGAAGGAGCGGTGGCCGCGGCCCTGGCCCCGGCGCCGTTTCGGGTCGTCAAGGTGCCGCACCACGGCAGCGCGGGCTCGAGCTCCGAGCGGCTGGTGTCGGCGGCCGGGGCGTGCGTCGCGGTGGTGAGCGCGGGCCGCGCGAACCCGTTCGGCCATCCCGCGCCGGCGGTGACCGCGCGCTACCGCCGGGCCGGGGCGCTGGTGCTGGAGACGGGGCGGGACGGGGCGATCATCCTCGAGACCGACGGGCGCGAGGTGCGGCTGCGGACGGCGGGCGGGCGGCGCTGGCGGTACGACGCGGGAGCCGGGAGATGCGAACGCCAACTGGCTGACTGAAGTGCCGAGTACGGATGGTGTGCGTCGGAACTGCGCAGATTCCCGGGCGGCTGAGCGCGGGCCCTCGACGGTCGCAGCCCGTCGTTGGCGGGTTCACCTGAACACGGCGTGTCGCTCCGTGCTCCAGGGAGTTCTCGACACGCTGGTCAACGGGAGGCGGTCGTGGGATCATCTTCGCAAAGCCGGGGCAGATCGCGATGAGCAATGACACGAAGTGGATCATCGGCACGGTGTTGAGCACCGCCATCGCACTGGCGGGACTCCTGCTGGCGCAGAGCTCCGGCATGAACGGGCGCATGGACCGACTGGACGACCGTTTGCGAGCGGTGGAGAACCGTTTGCGGGTCGTGGAGATCGGTCTGGCTGAAGTCAAGATCCTGATCTCCGGGGGGCGACAGAACCAGGTGGACGTCGGCCGGAGTCCATCGGTGACGCTGCCGCCAAGGGGAAACTGACCCCGGCCGCCGGGAGCCGTGGTCAGTCGTCGGGCGGTCCTGTTGCGGCCGCGGCCGCGGTCTTGACGGCCTCCCACTCCCGCTCGAGCTCGTCGGGCGAGGCGTCGTGCAGGGTGCGGCCGCGGCTCTCGAGGCGCTGCTCGACGGCGCGGAAGCGCCGGGTGAACTTGGCGTTGGCGGTCCGGAGGGCCGACTCGGGATCGACCCGCAGCTTGCGGGCGGCGTTCGCGACGGTGAAGAGCAGGTCGCCGAGCTCCTCCTCGATCAGCCCCGGGTCTCCTCCCGCGATCGCGTCGCGCAGCTCGGCGATCTCCTCGTCGGCCTTGTCGACGACCCGCTCCGCCTCTTCCCAGTCGAAGCCCACGTTGGCCGCGCGCGCCCCGATGCGAGAGGCCCGCAGCAGCGACGGCAGGGCCTCGGGGATGCCGTC
>JAJEEA010000158.1 GCA_022821235.1 Vicinamibacteria bacterium | reverse complement strand
CGCAACGCGTCATCCTGCTCGTCGCGATCCGCGCCGAGCCCCAGTTCCACAACTGCGACCACGGCCGGAGCTGGGTCATAGGGCGCCGGCCGTTTCGAGGCCCCCTCAGGGCGCCCGCCGTCTCTGCGGCCCACCGGCACTACACGGAGCTGCGGCGCTGCCGGCACTGCAACGCCCTCCAGATGGTCAACGTGGGCGCTACGGGCGCCCGCGAAGCGTCTCCCTGGTTCGAGCCCGACGGCGACTCGGTGACCTGGAGCAGCCTCTACGCGGACGCCCTGGCCGCTGGCGCGCCCGAAACTCCGGCCGGCGCCTGAAGGGCGCCCGCCAACCTGCCGCGGACCGCCGCGGCCTGAACCGAGCCCCAGCGCCGTCGCCTACGGTGCCGAGTGTCCCGGTGCAAACCCGCACGGGCCGCCATCGACGAAGCCCGCCTGCGCCCGGCCCACCACAGCGAGTCCGGCCCCGGACTCCGCGCCTGCCGCCGACACGCCCTCATCAATGACGCCCTCCCAGCCCGTTGGCACTCCATGCCGAGAAAGCAGGAACGATGACGACGACCACCACGCCGTGCGACGACATCCACGACCGCTATGCGATCGACTGGGAGCTGTGCTCGCCGGCAGCCGCGGCCCAGTGGGCACAGATCGACACAGAGGCCGACGCCCCGTGGTTCGGGCAATGGGTCAACCCCTTCCGCCGAATCGTGCTGGCCTACATCGAGGGCGAGCTCCGGGTGACGCGGTGCGAGGATGACCAGGAGCTCGCCACCGAGCTCCATCGGATCGCCGACTGGCACCGCGAGCACGACCGCTGGAAGGGTATCGACCCGTGGAACGACGCCCTCGCGCGACGCCTCGCGGACACCGGCGCCGGACGCCTGATGCATGCCGCCCGGCGCCCGAAGCCGCAACCCCGTCCATGACGGCAAGACATCGACCACCGGCGCAGGGGTCACGCGCACCGGACCCGCGGCGAGCCTCGCGACCGCGAATGCAATGCGCTTCGACCCCGGGCCGCGGGATACAGCGGTCGATCAACCCGGCCGAGGCGAATCCCCAACGAGGAGGCAGCAAGTGGGACTGACGAGACCGCAAGCGATCATCCGCCGGATGGACGCCGCCGGGCACGGACTCCGGGGCGCGATGATGAGCCTCGCCCGGATGCTGGCGATCGTCGACTACGAGCACGACGAGGACATGCGCGTGTTCGGCTACAGCCGCGACCCGCCGCCGGCGTGCGTCAACCTCCGCGAGGCGGCGAGAGGCGCCGTCGAGGAAGCGGGCGCGCCGACGCCGCCGGCAGGCAATAACCGGCCGAATTCCCGGTCCGGAACGCCCTTGGCCGCGAGGTGGCCAACGCCCGCCACCGTAACCGCCACGATCATCGCGTTCAAGAGCTTCGGCGGCGAACCGACGGCGACCTTCCCGAACCGGGCCTGCGCCGGCCGCGTCCCCTGCTTCTCGAGCCGGGACGGACACTTCGACGCCCGGGTGACCGACATCGATCGGTGGCCGAACGCTGACCCGACCCGGCACCTCCTGACCGAGCTGGCCGACAACTTCTGGCCCGACTGAGAACCCCACCAGCGCCCGAGCCGCTCGGCGCGGCTGGTGGACCGGCCCGACAGCGCCTCCCCGCACCACGACCCGAACGCTCCGCGAGCCGTCTCCCGGACGGTCGCGACACTGGCCCGGCGGCGGCAGATCCTCGCCCGTGACGCCGCCGAGGCCGAGACACTGCTGACCAGGTACCCAACGACATGACGAGCATCCACACGAGCCCCTGGGGCGGTGTGCAGGACGCCACCGTCCTCGCCCCCGGCGTGACCCTGATCGAGACCGCCTCCCACGGCGGGCTGCACCTCGCCGGACCAGCCCTCCAGGCGATTCCCCACGCCGTCGGCGCGACCTTCATCAACGGACCGGACTGGGCCGAGGAAGACTGCGAGATGGCCATCGCGCTGGCGATCCTGCACGCAGCCGGACTCGTTCCCTCCGACCAGCTCCTCGGGTTCACCCCGGCCCGGATGGCCGACACCGCCCGCCGCACCGCCCAAGAGTTCGACACCTACGCCTGCGCACTGCAGCACCTGCCCGCCGGTTAACGCCCCGGCCCAGTCCCCCATCCCGAACGACCCGGATCGAATCACCCGCACCCGGCCCTCCACCGGGCGCACGAGGAGAACACTGCGCATGACCATCACCATCAAGCCGCTCGCACGCGGCGAGCGCCGCCGCGAGGTTCGAATCGGCCGCACCGGCAAGGGCTACCTCGCCAAAGACCGCGGCGCATACGTCCTTGAGAGCCTCAACCGCTGGCGCGCCTACAACGGCATGCGGTTCCCGACCGTCGCCGCCGCGCGGGCGTGGCTCAACGAGCAGTTCGCCGGCGTCGACGAGCCAACACACTTAACAAACTGAACAATCGGTTGCGGCACCGCGCGGCATATTCCAGCGGCTCCCGCCAGGGTAGGTGGCGGGTGTCCGCTGCGCAACGGACACCCTACGGTAAGCGGAAAGACGACACGCACACCGTCTGCGGGGATGCTACCACATGTAGGCGCGTTTCAGTTCTTAGGATCATCGGCCGCAGCGGACGAGCGCTCCCATGCAGACCGACAGCGGGGACAAGGCGTCCCGGCTGCGGACATGGCAATCAATTCCGTCATCGGATCGCACGTCAACGAGGTGGACGACGCTGGCGACGAACGCGAAGTCCGCTTTGCGGTTGTCCTGGATGACTACTACAGCGACGAATAGGGTGCCAACCACCCGTCACCTTCAGGGCTACAGGCGCCACGAGCGACCCATACCGTCAACGGTCGCCTGAAGCGCCGGGTCCTGCCCAGTTCGCCGACCACAACTTGCGCGCTCGCCCCGCAGTGCCCGCGGCTCCGGCCCCTGCCCATCGCCGCCGGAAACCTGAACCAGCCGCCCCCTCGGTCGGCGCGCCGCCGCATACGACCGCCATGCGCCCCGAACACGTCAAGCAGTACCACCTCTACGACGGCGACCGCGTCATCGCAACCGGCCAGGCCGCCCTCGACTACCCGTGGCGCCCCGGACTCATCATGCGGTGGCTCATGCCGCCCGAACCCGAGAGGCGCCAGATCTCCCCCGAGGCGCGATACCGCGGCCGTCGCCGACGGCTCCAGAGGCGCCTCCAACACCAGGCGCCCCTCTTCGCAGCACAGCTCGAACAGCAGATCCTCGCCGCCCGGCCGGAGTACTACGGACTCCCCAATCGCTGAGCGGCTGCCCGCAACCTGGATTTCGCCCCAGTCACCACCGCCCTGTCCGGGCGGCCGAAAGGAAGTGCATCCAATGCGGATCTACGGCGCGTACACACGCGGCATCGACGGACACCTGTTCATGGTGTCCGCCGCCCCCAACCGAGCCGGACGACTCCACGTCGCCGGCGTCAGCGACACCGAAGCGCAGCAAACCGCCACCACCGTCACCCACGCCCTGAAGCGGCTCGGTATCGGCGAGGTCGGCGCCGACGTGCGCCTCATGCCCGCCGGCACCGGAGATCCGCCCCTGGCCACCGGCCGGTACTCGGGCACGCTCGAACTGCCGATCGCGCTGGCCCTGCTCGCCGTGGCCGGCAAGCTCCCGGTGGACCGAATCGCGGATGTCGTCGCCGTCGGCGGCCTCGCCCCCTACGGCGCGAACGACGGGGCCGGCGTGAGGTGCACCGGCGCCGGCGGCACGACCTCCATCGCCCACGCCGCGGAGGCGCGCGGCCTCCGGCTGATCGTCGCCGAGGACCAGGCTGCAGCCGCCAGCGCCGAGTGCCGCGAGACGATCGGCGCCGTGTCGCTCGAGGAGCTCGTGGCCGGGCTCTCCGGCGATCAAGACGGCAAACCGCTCCCGCCTCGAACGACCGCCCCGAAGCGGCGCGATCCGGGAGCATGGCCCATCACCGAGGGGAACCTGCGCGCGCTCGAGATCGCGTGCGCGGGGTGGCACAACATCCACATCGTAGGCCCCGACGGACATTCCCTCCCGCAGTACGGCCACATCGCGCAGGCCCTCCTGTCCGACCTCGCCGGCGAAGCCGTGCGCGAGACGACCAGTATCCACGGCGTCGCGGGCATCATGGCGCCGTGGACCGCGCGAATTACCGAGCCCCCGCTCCGGATCCCGCACTACACCATCTCGCGCGGCGCGATCGCCGGCAGCCGGGGCCGCCCCGGCGAGGTGAACCTCGCGCACAACGGCATCCTCGTCATTGACCAGCCGACGGAGTTCGACCGCGACACGACCGACGCTCTCGCCGCCGTCGCCGAGGACGGCCAGACCGTCACTTATCGCTACACCCCGGTCGAGCACTCGATCCGGATGCCGGCCCGGTTCCGCCTCATGGTGACCTCCCGGCCGGACGAGATCGACACCCGGCGCCACCGCGCCGCCGGCCTACTCGAACTCTGCAACATCGAGATCACCGGCGGCATGCAGACCGACACCGCGATGCCCCCCGAACGGCTGCAGGCCGGCCGGGAGCGGGTCGACCGGGCGGCGGCGATCCTCGGGGACGCGCCCCCGCGCCTCGTCGGCGGCCGGACGGCGTACCTCACTGCGAGCCGGCGCATCCGGGTCGTCGCCCAGACGGTCGCGGCGCTCGACGGGCGCCGGCAGATCGAGAGCGAGGACCTCGCCGAAGCCGAACGCCTCATCTACCGCGGCGATCGCGGATGACACCGACACCGGCCAGACCGACTAACCTCGAGCGGCGGGCACGCGCCCGCCTTCGAGAAAGGTAAGGAACACCCGTGACGACCACACGATCCCAGCCCCCCGCCGGCCGCCACGTGCGGCGGCTCCAACGCCTCCAAGAGATCGTCGAGACACTGCCGGCCTACTCGGGCGAACTCGGGGACGGTGTCCAGCACCTGCCGGAGGAACAACTCCTCGAGCGAAACCCGACCCAACCGGCCCCACGCATCGACGCCCTCAACATGGCGACCCTCTACGGCGAACGCACTGACGGCTGCCTGGCCGCTCTCACGATCCTCGCGTATCCGGAGGAGGCCGCCGAGGTCCGCTCGCGGATCGCACGCGAGCGGACCGTGTCGGAACACATCATCAGCATGTTCGATGTCGCCACGCGCGTCCTCGGCCTCGACGAACAGACCCGCGACGCCCTGTTCTTCGGGCTCGGCACCAACTTGACGGAGGACTTCGCCAAGATCCCGAAACGCGCGGTGCTGGCGGCGCTGGACCAGGCGATCGCCGGGACAAGCGGAACCGCCATCTGGCACGGGACCGACACGCCGGCCCGGACATGACCGCCGCCCCGCCGCACGTTGGCCTCCGGAAGAGCGGGGCGTCCCAATCGAGAACGGCGACGACCGGGAGCCGGGATCTCGCCGAAGCCGAACGCCCTCTCATACGGCGGCGACCGCAGATGACCGCCCGCCAGGAGCCCCAGTCTCCGATACGCCAGGACCTCCGGCACCAGCACGCCAGCCAGGACACGCTCGCAGACGAGCGCGACGACGCCGAGCGCCACGCCTGGGACGCCCTCGCCCGCTACAAGTTCGTGATGTTCGGTTACTGGTGCGGCATCTGGGTCCACCTCAACCGCCTCTGCGCACCCCCGAAGCCCAACCCCTGGAGACAGCTCGTGGCCGCCGCCCGGCGGCACCGGCAGAGACATGATGATGAGGATTGCAGGACCCAGCCCGGCCGACCTTGAACGGCGCGCACGAGCGGCAGCGCGCCAGCGGCGACGCGACGAGACGGTCGCAGCCGGCGCTCTCCGACGGGCGCGGAGATCCGCGACCGCCGCGGCCGCCGCGCTCCGCAACGAAGCCGCCGAGTACCGGACGAAGGCCGACTGGCTCTCCTCGAACGGCGTCGACGGCGGCCTCGGGGCGTGGCGCGCGGCCGAGCGCCGTGACCGGGCCGCGGACCTGCTCGATCCCGGAGGCGGCGCATCAAGGTCAAGCGCGGCGACCGCGTTCTGTAGGGGTTGCCGCGCCACTGCCCTCGTCAACCTCGAGCTCACCCCCGGCGCCTACCGCCCCGCCCTCACGAAGCCCTGCAGCGCCCCCAGGACCGATCCGCCCGCCTGACGGCCCCTCGCGCCTCACCGGGACGCGCAGCAGCCGTCTCGACATCCCCCGAACCGGAGAAACGACCGTACGAACCGACTGCGCAAGCCATGACCAACACGAGACGACAGGAGGATCGGCCCCCAGCGCCCGGGATCCCGGCCTTCCGGATCACCGTGGAGCTGCCCGCCGTGTGGCAGAGCTACATCGCGAACAACGTGGCCGACGTCTTCGACGACATGGATCCCGACGATCCGTGGAACCGGGCCGCCGCCGACCGGGAGACTGCGAGGCTCGAGAAGGAGGGCTACGCGCTCCTCGGCCCGGTGATCGGAGTGGAAGCGGAGTTCGACAGGTACGAGGGAACGCTCGGCGCCATCGCCACCTACGAAGCCGTCAACCACAATGTCCTCGACGGCGACGAGGCGGCCGGCATGTGGCGTTTCAGACCGGCCGGAAGCGAGACCGAGTACCTCATCCTCCACCGCACGGAAGGCGTCGTCTGGCTGCCCGAGCACTACCGGCACAGGCTAGCCGATCCCACCTGCGACCTCGACGAGGGCGACATCGAGTGGCCCGACCCTGCCGGTGACGACCCCACGCAGCCCACTCTCACCGATCTCGGCGAGATGCCGGACGACTGGGATCCACGCAACCGTACACCGCCGCCCCAGGACCTCGCGGTCTGGGACGACGACGCCTACGAGCGCACGGCACACGCGCTCGCGGCGCGCGGCTGGACCCTCGACCAGGCCCTCGACGGCCTCCGCCTCGGCTGGTTCCACGGCCAGTGGGGACCGCTCCGCCCGTACGTCCTGACGAGCGACCGCGACCAGGAGGAAGACACCGGGACCCGGCCCTGGGTCCAGACCGGCAGGAGGCGTTTGTGACCACGCCCCGGCGGCCGGCCGGCAGCCGGCGCGTGCTCCGCCAGGCCCGGCGCGCCGCGGCGATCCTCCGCTGGCGGCAGGCGGGAGCCTCCACCGCCGTGATCGCCCGCGCCCTCGGCGCCGACATCCGGACCATCCACCGAACCCTCGCCGACCTGCGCAGGCGGGCCGGCCGAAAGGAGAAGCAATGACAAGCAGCAAGCAGAAGACCATCCGCGCCAGGATCGCCGAAGAGGCGATCGCCAAGGTGATGCAGTTCTTCGACGGAACGCTGGCCCAGGCGCTCCACGAGATCCTGCAGAACGCCCGCCGATCTGGCGCGACATCGGTCCTCATCACGCACAACCGGGCCGACGGACGAATCACCGTGAGCGACGACGGCCAGGGCATCGGCGACCCGAGAGCGCTCCTCGCATTCGGCAGGAGCCGCTGGCCGCAGGACCTCCGCGGCGCCGAGCACCCCGCCGGCATGGGCATCTTCTCGCTCGCGCGGCGGTCGCCCCGGATACGCTCTCGGGTGGCAGGGCGCGCCGCCTGGAGCGTCCAGCTCAAGGAGGACCACTTCGTCGGGCGCGAGCCCGCGGCCGTCGCGGCGGACCCCGAGTGGGACCGCGACCACGGCACCGACGTGACGTTCTCGATCCTGCCGACCGACCCGGGCTGGATCCCGAGCGTGATCGCGGACGCCGTGCGCCACTACCCGATCCCGGTGACCGTCAACGGACGGAAGGCGGAGCAGTCCGACTTCCTGGAGGACGCGGTCCGGATCGAGACCTGGCGCGGACT
>JAJEEA010000086.1 GCA_022821235.1 Vicinamibacteria bacterium | reverse complement strand
GCGAGCGCGCCCGGGTCGCCGGCGGATCGCAGGCCCTCGAAGTTGATGCCCTTGACGACGGCGCCGTCGCGAACGTCGAGGCAGGCGATGATGCGTTTCGACAGCATGGCGTGTTCTATTGCACCCGGCTATTGCACGCGGCGCAGGAAGTTGCGGAGGATGCGGAGGCCGACGTCGGACGACTTCTCGGGGTGGAACTGCACCCCGCCGACGGCGCCGTGCTCGACCGCGGCCGCGAACTCGACGCCGTAGCGGGTCGACCCCACGCAGCTCCCGGTGACGGGGGCGGCGTAGGAGTGGGTGAAGTAGACCTGGTCGCCCTCGTCGACGCCCTCGAGCAGCCACGAGTCGCGGGTGCGGTGCAGCGAGTTCCAGCCCACGTGCGGCACCTTGAACGGGCCGGCGCGTCCGGCGGCCTCGCGGGCGTCCCCGGTGGCTTCCGCGGGACCGCGGCCGGTCTCGCCGGGACGCTTGCCTGTACTTGCGGAGCCCCCGCCGGTTTCCGCGAGGTCTCGGCTGTTCTCCGTGGAACCGTTAACCGCTTCGGCCGCGCCCGCCTCGTCGGTGATCAGGCAGCACGTGCCGGCCAGCAACTCCAGGCCGGGGTGGCCGGGGGCCTCGGCGCTGCCGTCGAAGAGCCACTGCATGCCGACGCAGATGCCGAGCATGGGCCGTTCGCGCGCGATATGGTTGCGGATGGCGGCGCGCCAGTCGTCGCCGAGGGCCGCCGTCACCTCGAAGTTGCCGACGCCGGGGACGATGACGCCGGCCGCCGCGGCGAGGTCCGCGGGGGCGGCCGGGGTCGTCACCGGCGCCCCGAGGTGGGCCAGCGCCTTGCGCACCGATGTCAGGTTCCCGGCGCCGTAGTCAATCAACGCAATCATCGCGCAGTACCGTTCCCGTTGTTTCTCCGGCGCTCGACAGTCGACTTCCCGAGAACGATCGATACCCGGGTTGCCGACTGCACTCGGGCGCGCTCCTTCCCCTCGTCGCAGATGACGGCTCGGCCGTTGGCAATCGGCTAGGGTTGCCGACTGCACTCGGGCGGGGCCCGTGTTCTGCGGCCGTGCGCGCCCCGACGCACCACCTGGCGACCCCGTCGGCGTTCCTACATCAACCCCTTGGTGCTCGGCAGCCGTTTCGCCATGCGGTCGTCCTTGTCGCAGGCCACCCTGAGCGCGCGCGCGAACGCCTTGAAGATGGCCTCGACCTGGTGGTGGCTCGACCGGCCGTAGAGCACCTTGACGTGCACGTTGGCGCGCGCGCCCAGCGCGAACCCCTCGAAGAAGTCGTGCAGCAACTCGGACTGCAGGTCGCCGACGAGCCTCACCCGGAGGCGCAGGTCGACCACCGCGTGAGGGCGCCCGCCGAGGTCGATGGCGGCGACGCCGAGGGTCTCGTCCATCGGCATCACGAAGTAGCCGGCGCGGTTGATGCCGCGCCGCGTCCCGACGGCCTTCGAGACCGCCTCGCCGAGGGCGATGCCGACGTCCTCGACGGTGTGGTGCTGGTCGACGTCGAGGTCGCCGGCGGCGTCGATCCGCAGGTCGAAGGCGCCGTGGCGCGCCACCAGCTCGAGCATGTGATCGAGGAAACGGATGCCGGTGCTGACCTCGTACCGGCCCTGTCCTTCGATGCCCAGCCGGACGGTGATCTGCGTCTCGGTCGTGTGCCGCTCGATCCTGGCGCGTCTCATGGCAGCGTTCCGCCGTTCGTGACAGCAAGCATCCCGCCGTCGATGGTGACAGCGCCCTGCCGCTCGATCCTGGCGCGTCTCATGACAGCCACATCCCGCCGGTCAATGGCGACGGCATCCCGTTGCTCGATCGGCGCGCGCCTGGTGGCAGACGCATCCCGCCGGTCAAGGCAGAGGTCCCCGCCGCCGGTCGGTGCGCGTCTCATGACGGCAGCACTGCGCAGGCCCCGGCCGCAGCATCCCGCCGTCGCCGTCCGCGCCGGCGCGCAGCCCGGCTCGGGGGCGGCACGCGGCGCCGGCGTCATCGGCTTCCCTTCACGCGCACCCGCACCGACTCGGCGTGGGCGCTCAGCCCCTCCGCCTCGGCGAGGGTGAGAATGGTCGGGGCCAGGGCCTCGAGCCCCTCCCGCGTGATGCGCTGCGCGCTCTGCACGGACACGAAGTCCGACGCGCTGAGCCCGCCGCGGAAACGCGCCGCGCCCCCGGTGGGGAGCACGTGGTTCGACCCCGTGGCGTAGTCGCCGGCCGCCTGCGCGGCGTGGGGGCCGATGAACACGGTGCCGGCGCGGGTGGCGCGCGCCGCGACCTCTTCGTCGAGGCACACCAGGTGCTCGGGCGCGATGTCGTTGGCGAGGTCGACGGCCTCGTCGAGGGAGCGGGTGACGACGATGACGCCGTTGCGCTCGATGGACGTCCGCGCCGGCCCGTCCGCCGGCAGCCGATTCTCGACCTGCCGGGCGACGCGCGCCGCGAAGCGGCGGTCGGGAGTGAGCACGATGGACCGGGCGTCGGGGTCGTGCTCGGCCTGCGCGACGAGGTCGGCCGCGATCCAGCGCGTCTCGCCGCCCGCGGCGACGATGACGATCTCGGTCGGGCCGGCGTGGAAGTCGATGGGGCAGTCGGCCGACACCAGCGCCTTGGCGGCGGCGACCCACGCGCTCCCCGGCCCGACGATCTTGTCGACGCGGGGCACGGCGGCGGTGCCGTAGGCGAGGGCGGCGACGGCGTGGGCGCCGCCGAGCCGGAACATTCGCGTGACGCCGGCGACGGCCGCCGCCGCGAGGGTCGCGGGGTCGGGGCGCGGGCAGGCCACGACGACCTCGGGCACCCCCGCGACCCGCGCGGGGACCGCGGTCATGAGCAACGACGACGGCAGCGGGTACCGGCCCGCCGGGACGTAGCAGCCGACGCGCTCGAGGGGGGTCACGCGCTGCTCGATCTCGACCCCCGCGGTGACCGTGGTGCGCCACCCGCGCGGAAGCTGGCGCCGCGCGATGCGCCGGATGTGGCCGGCCGCGGTCCGCAGCGCCGCCCGCAGCTCGGCGGGGGCGGCCTCGAGCCCCGCCCGCATCTCCTCCGGCGATACCTCCACGGGGCCGTCGAGGCCGTCGAAGCGCCGTGCGTAGCGCAGCAGCGCCTCGTCGCCGGACCGCCGGACCGCGCTCACGATGCGCGCGACCCGGCGGGTGAGGCCGGGGTCGACGTCGTCGCGGCGGTCGACCAGGCGCCGGACCGCCGCCCGATCCGACGAGTCTACGATCTGCATCGGCGCACAATCCTGTCGATCGGCAACCCGGCGGTGTCTTCCCTCCCCGCCGCGGGGGGCCGGACGGCAGGACGATCCCACGAGTCGATGGTCCGCGTCGCAGCGCCAATCCTGTCGAGCGGGGAGTCGACCATCTCCTCCGCCCGCGCCGCTCGACGCCGTCCGGCGGGGCGATCCGGCATGTCCATGGTCCGCATCACAGCACGATCTTGTTGAGCGGGAACTCGACGATGCCCTCCGCCCGCGTCGCCTTCAGCTTCGGAATCAGCTCGCGCACCGACGACTCCTCGATGATCGTCGACACCGCCACCCACGCCTCGTCGCTGAGGGGGGCCACGGTCGGGTCGTGCAGGGCCGGCAGCAGCCCGAGCACCGCGTCGAGGTCGGCGCGCCGCACGTTCAGCATCAGGCCCACGCGGCCCTGCGCCTCGATGGCCGCGCGCAGCAGCAGCGCGATGTCGTCGATCTTGGTGCGCTTCCACGCGTCGTCGAGGGCGGCGGGGTTGGCGATGAGCTGGGGGTTCGACTCGATGACGGTGTCGATGATGCGCAGCCGGTTGGCGCGCAGGGTCGAGCCGGTCTCGGTCGCCTCGACGATGGCGTCGGCGAGCAGCGGCGGCTTGACCTCGGTCGCCCCCCACGAGAACTCCACCTTGACGGGAATATCGAGCCGCTGGAAGTAAGCCTCGGTCACCCTGACCAGCTCGGTCGCGATGGTGGCGCCGGCGAGGTCCTGCGGCGTGCGGTACTTCGAGTCCTCGGGCGCGGCCAGCACCCACCGCACCTTGCGGAAGCTCTGCTTCGAGTAGACGAGGTCGGCGACGTCGACGACCTCGTCGCCGGTGGCGGCGTGGTGCTCGGCAATCCAGTCCTGGCCGGTCAGCCCCGCGTCGAGGGCGCCGTGGGCGACGTAGCGCGCCATCTCCTGGGCTCGGATCAGCGTGCACTCGATCTCGGGGTCGTCGATGGTCGGATAGTAGGAGCGCGAGCTGGTGTAGATGTTGAAGCCCGAGTGCGCGAACAACTGGATGGTCGAGTCCTGCAGCGAGCCCTTGGGGATGCCGAGCCGTAGCGTCGTGTCAGCCATGATCGATGCGTGAGCGGTGATGTTCGAGGCGCCGGCCCGGACTCACCGGGAAGAAGGGGCCGCGGCCCCGCCGTCGGCGGCCGGCTCGAGCGTCTTGAAGAAGCAGGTCCGCTCGCCGGTGTGGCAGACGTTGCCTTCGCCGTTGCGGGTGACCTTCAGCAGCACCGTGTCGTCGTCGCAGTCGACGAGCATCTCCCGCACGGTGAGGGTGTTGCCCGACGTCTCTCCCTTCATCCACAGCTTGCCGCGGGTGCGGCTGAAGAAGGTGGCGAAGCCCGAGCGGCGGGTGAGGTCCAACGCCTCCTGGTTCATGAAGCCGACCATGAGGACCTCGTCGCTCGAGGCGTCCTGCACGACGGCGGGAATCAGTCCGTCCAGTTTCGAGAAGTCCATGTCGTGTCCTGCCGCGCGCCGGCGCGTGGGCCGGTGCGCGGATCGCCTGCCCGATGGGCCTCCAAAAAAAAAGCCCCGCCGTGGTTGTCGGCGGGGCGGTCGCATGCGTTGGCGGTGACGGGCGGTCGAGCTACCTCACATGCAGATCCGCAGCCCCGCCCCGGCGGACGGTGGGCTGCGCCGTGTGGTGGCCGTGCCGCAGCATCATGATCTGAAGTACCCTATCCGACGCGGTCCGGCGTGTCAAACGGCGCCGGCCGGGCGCCCCCGGTGGAGGTCGGAATCGGCGTGGTGAAGCGCGATGCCTGAGAACGCCGGGACCGGTGCACGGTGGGTGGCCCTCCACTCGGTCAACGTGCGCGTCTGCCACTGGATCAACGTCGTCGCCGGCGCCTACCTGCTGCTCAGCGGCATCCACATCTTTCTCGACTTCCCCGAGCTCTACTGGGGCCATACCGGCTACCAGGGCTACCCGGCGATCTTCCGGCTCGCCGACTGGGGCATCTCGTGGGACGAGGCGGGGGCGATGGGGGACCGGCGGTGGGGGCGGAACTACCACTTCACCTTCGCGTGGGTGTTTCTGGTCAACGGGCTCGTCTACTTCGGCTGGAACGTCGCGACCGGCCGCTTCCGCGATCGGCTCGTGCCGCGCCGGGACGAGCTCGCCCCGGCGAGCCTGGGGCGCGACCTGCGCGCGCATCTCCCGTGGCGCCTGCGCGCCCGCAGTGCCGCCACGAGCTACGGCGTGCTGCAGAAGGTCTCCTATCTCCTCCTGCTCCTGGTCTACGTCCCGCTGATGACGCTGACGGGGCTCGCGCAATCGCCCGGCTTCACGGCCGCGATGCCGTGGCTGCTCGACCTGTTCGGCGGCCGCCAGTCGGCGCGGACCCTGCACACCATCGGCACCGTGGTGTTCGTCCTCTTCGTCGCCGTGCACGTGCTGGAGGTGGTGGCGGCCGGCGCCGTCAACCGCATCCGTGCGATGATCACCGGCAGGTTCCGGTTGCCCGCGGAGGAGTCATGAGCACGCCGATGTCCACGCCGCGCCGCATCGCCCGCCCCCGCACCCTCTCGCGGCGCCGACTGCTGGCGCAGGTGCCGGCTCTCGGCGGCCTGCTCGCCGCGGGGTGCTCGCGCGACGTCTACGTGCCGCCGCACGTCCGCGGGGGCCTCGTCGGGGCCGCCGACGTGCTCACCATGAGCACCAACCGGCTGCTGCTCCGCGACCAGCCGCTGGCCCGCGAGTACGGGCCCGAGGACATCGCGCCCGACTTCCCGACCTGGGGCCAGACCAACCCCGACGACGAGGAGTACCAGCGCCACCGGCGCGAGGGGTTCCGCGACTAGCGCCTGCCGGTCGGCGGGCTCGTCGGCCGCCCGACGTCGTTCTCGCTCGACGACATCCGGCGGCTGCCGCCGCGCACGCAGATCACCGCGCACGTCTGCGAGCAGGGCTGGTCGGC
>JAJEEA010000520.1 GCA_022821235.1 Vicinamibacteria bacterium | reverse complement strand
GGAGACCGGCGAGCGCTATCCGCGCTCGTCGCGCTACGGGTCGGCCCTGCGGCCCACGCTGTCGCCGGACGGGCGGTGGCTGGTCTTCGGGACGCGGCACGACGAGCACACGGGGCTGGTGCTGCGCGACCTCGAGACGGGAGAGGAGCGGTGGCTGGCCTATCCGGTGCAGCACGACGACCAGGAGTCGCGGGCGACCCTCGACGTGCTGCCGGGCATGTCGTTCACGCCCGACTCGCGCCACCTCGTGGCCTCGTGGGGCGGCGGGCTGTGGAAGGTGCCGGTGGCGGGCGGGGCGGCCGAGAAGATCCCGTTCCGGGTGCGCTTCGACCTGACGCTGGGGCCGAAGGTGGAGTTCGACTATCCCATCGAGGACACGCCGACGTTCACGGTGCGGCAGATCCGCGACGGGGCGCCGTCGCCCGGCGGCGGGCGCATCGCGTTCACCGCCCTCGACCGCCTGTGGGTGGCCGACGCGGACGGCGGCAACCCCCGGCGGCTGACCGGCGACGACCGGTCCGAGCACTTCCCCGCGTTGTCGCCGGACGGGGCCTGGATCGCCTATTCCACCTGGGACGGCGAGCAGGGGCACCTCTACAAGGCGCGGGCCGACGGCGCCGGCGAGGCGGTGCGGCTGACCCGCGACGCCGCCGCCTATTACCGGCCGGCGTGGGGGCCGGGGGGCCGCATCGTGTCGGTGCGGGGGCCGGTGCGGGCCTACCTGACGCAGGGCGAGGGCGGCACGCCGGGGACGGAGATCGTCTGGGTCCCCGCCGACCCGGCGGGCGACGAGGGGTCGGCGGCGACGCTGATCGCGCCCTCCGACCGGCGCGCCTGGCCGCACTTCACGGCCGGGTCCGACCGCATCCACCTGTTCAAGTCTCCCGACGCGCTGGTGTCCATCCGCTGGGACGGCACGGACGAGAAGGAGCACGTGAAGGTCGAGGGCCCGACCCCGGCCGGCGCGACGGACGGGCTGAGGCCGACGCGCATCGTCATGGCGCCGCGCGGCGACCAGGCGCTGGTCGAGCTGCAGCGCAACGTCTACACGGTGACCGTGCCGCGGTTGGGCGCGGCCCCCACCATCGACGTGTCGAACCCCGAGAACGCGGCGTTCCCGGCCCGGCGGCTGACCGACCTGGGGGGCGAGTTCCCGGCGTGGAGCGCCGACGGGCGGACGGTCCACTGGTCGCTGGGCAACGCGTGGTTCTCGTACGACCTCGACGAGGCGCGGGCGTTCGAGGAGCGCCGGGAGGCGGAGGACGAGGCGGCTGACGGGGCCGCAGAGGAGGACGGCCCCGCGGACGCCGGACCGGGCGACGACGCCGACGGGGCAGGCGACGGGCCGGACCGGGAAGCGGACGCCGGTGCCGACGATTCCGGCGAGGCAGACGACGTTGAGGACGCGGACGAAGACGCCGAGTTCAGGGCCGCCGAGGTCCGTGTCGTCATCGACGCCGCGCGCGACCTGCCGGAAGGCGTGGCCGTGCTGCGCGGCGCGCGCGCCGTCACCATGAACGGCGACGAGGTCATCGGCGACGCCGACATCGTGGTGCGCGGGCCGCGCATCGAGGCGGTGGGGGCGCGCGGCCAGGTGGACGTGCCCGCCGGGGCCGCCGTCATCGACGTGTCGGGGCGCACCGTCGTCCCCGGCTTCGTCGACACCCACGCCCACCTGCGCGCGCGCGACGAGCTGCACCGCACCGACGTGTGGCCGTACCTCGCCAACCTCGCCTACGGCGTCACCACCACCCGCGACCCCCAGACCGGCAACACCGAGGTGCTGTCGTACGCCGACATGGTGCGCGCGGGGACGGTGCTCGGCCCGCGCATCTACTCCACCGGCCCCGGCGTCTTCTGGCAGGACGGCATCGACACCGAGCAGGAGGCGCGCGACGCCCTCAAGCGCTATGCCGACTACTTCGACACCAAGACCATCAAGATGTACGTGGCGGCGGCGCGCAAGGGCCGGCAGCACATCATCGCCGCGGCGCGCGAGCTCGGCCTCATGCCGACGACCGAGGGGGCGCTCAGCATCCGGCTGAACCTCACCGAGACCCTCGACGGCTACCCCGGCCTCGAGCACTCGATTCCCATCTTCCCGGTCTACGGCGACTACGTGCGGCTGTTCGCCGAGACCGGGCGCGTCTACACCCCCACCCTGCTCGTGTCCTACGGCGGTCCGTGGGCCGAGAACTGGTTCTACAGCCGCGAGAACCCCCACGACGACGCCAAGCTGCGCCGCTTCGTGCCCCACGACGAGATCGACGCGCGCACCCTGCGGCGCGGCCAGTGGTTCCGCGACGGGCAGCACGTGTTCGAGCGCCACGCGCGCTTCGTGCGCGACCTCGTCGAGGCCGGCGGCCGCGCCGGGGTCGGCAGCCACGGCCAGCTCCAGGGGCTGGGCTACCACTGGGAGCTGTGGGCGATGGCGGCGGCGGGCATGAAGCCGCACGACGCACTGCGCATGGCCACCATCATGGGCGCCGACGCCATCGGTCTCGACAACGACCTCGGTTCCATCGAGCCCGGCAAGCTCGCCGACCTCGTCGTCCTCACCGGCAACCCGCTCGACGACCTTCGGAACACCAACACCGTGGAGCAGGTGATGCTGAACGGCCGCCTCTACGACGGCGGCACCCTCGACGAGGTCTACCCGCGCGAGCGCCCGCTGCCGGCGCTGTGGTGGTGGGACGAGGAGCCGGCCGGCGTCCCCGGCCTGGGCCGGTGACCGCGGCGCGCGCTGTCCGAGTAGGCGGCGTCAGGTTTCCGGTTCGGCTTCGCGTCGCGGAGGTCCCGCGGGTGGCAGGTGAACGCCCGCCGCCACGTTCTACGCCTCGGGCGCCGGCAGACGGAGGTCGGGGCTCAGGCGGCGTCACGCGGCCGGATCGCGGTCAGGCGGTCGCGCAGCGACAGCTTCGCGTTCTCCAGGTCGTACGTCGCCTGGAGCCTCAGGAACAGTCCTTCCGACAGGCCGAAGTACCGCGTGAGCAAGAGGTCCGTTTCCGCCGTCACGGCGCGCTTGCCGAGCACTATCTCGTTGATGCGGCGCGGTGGAACGCCGACCGCGCGCGCCAGCTCCGACTGGTTGATCCCCATCGGCTTCACGAAGTCCTCGAGCAGAATCTCACCCGGGTGGGGGTTCGGCAACCGTTCGTGATCGGTGGGTGTCATGCCGTCCTCGTCAGCGATAGCCGACAGTCTCGACGTCGAAAAGCGCTCCCCGCACTCCCCGAAAGCAGATTCGAGAAAACGACCCGCCGACACCGGTAGAATGACACGATAATGCACGCGTCCACCCACGCCGACGACTGGCGTCTCCCTCCGTTTCGGCTCTCGAACTACACGAACATGATCAGAGCGGGATGGACCGACGGCGAGCTCGAGCGCTTCATCCTGCGCGACCTCCCGCGGCAGTTCCACGCTCTGAACCGCGAAACCCAGAGACGGGAGCTGGAACGAGGGGTCGATGTGACCGGAACGCGCTGGGACGCGCTGATCGCGGCCGTGAGCGAGCAGCTCGCGCTGACTCACGGTCTCCCCGTGCCGGCCTGGATCGACGAGCCCGAACGGTTTCTCGACGAGACGTGGGTGCTCGCCCAGGGCGCGTTGAACCGACGGCGGTGCCTGATGTATGCCCCCGGCCCGTTTCTGCGACACGGCGCCGTCCCGCATCCGGACGAGTTCAACGAACGGGCGGGAGACACGGATGAGTGGGCCCCTGCTTGATCGAGCGACCATCGAGCGGCTCTTCGAGGAGCTCGCGGACGAGCTCAGGTTCGCGCGAGCGCGGGTCCAGCTCTACGTGATCGGCGGCGCGGCGATGAGCATGAGCTTCGACCGGGACCGGACCACGCAGGACGTGGACGCCAGGATCGAAGCGGGGCACGGGAAGCTGGTCCAGGCCGTCCGGAAGATCGCCCGGAAGCGGGGGCTCAGCGACAACTGGCTCAACGAGCAGGCGACCGCGTGGATGCCGCGTGAAGCAGACAGGGCCGCCCGGGTTCTGTACAACTCCCCGTACCTGACCATAACGGGAGCATCACCGAAACACCTGCTCGCGATGAAACTCGACGCCGGACGGCCGCAGGACATCGAGGATGCCAAGGTGCTGATGAAGCGGCTCGGCATCTCGGACCCGGCCGAAGCGGCCGGCATCCACGCGAGGCTGTATCCCGGGGAACGGATGAAGGCGCACGCGGTCGAGGGACTGGCGCGGATAAGCCGAGAGCTGACCCGGGAAGCCGGGGGCCTGGAGGAGACGCCGCGCGACCCCGGGCGCTGAAGCCATCGGCCTCGGGGGGACGTATCGGCTCACGTCTCGGGATCGGGACGGCCTCCGCCTCTCGGAGGGCCCACAGGTAGTAGGTGAACGTGCTTCCGGCGATCGCGGCTACCGTCAGCACCTTCAGCATACCCTCACGGCTCGGTCGCACCCCGGATGATCTCGGCTTCGAGTTGTAGGGGATCGTCAGGTACCTCTCCCTTGAGCTGCACGAGCTTCTCGACTGCCTTGACCCGCATCGATTCGCCACCTGCGCCGTAGCGAATCATCACCGCTTCCCGCACCAACTCCCCGACCGAGCGTCCCTGACGGCGAGCTTCGTCTTCCAGTTCGACGTACAGGTCCGGCGGAAGGAGAATCGTCGCTTTCTTCGTCATCTGGCGAGGCATAGCCGACTCCATGTCCCGGCCGTCAGAACAGCTTCACCTCGACCGTCTCGCCTTCCTCGACGATGTCGGTGCGGGCGGGGATCTCGATGTAGCCGTCGGCCTGCGACATGCTCGTGATGTCGCCCGATGCCTTGAAGGCGGGCACGGCCCGGCCGTCGACGACGCGGACGGTGTAGAACTGGTGCCGCCCGGGGGTCGAGACGAAGCGCTTTGCGGCCGGCACCGAGGCGGTGCGGAAGCGGTGGGGGGGCAGGCGGGCGACCTTGCGCAGCACCGGGACCAGCAGCATGTAGGCGTTCGACAGGCACGAGGTGGGGTAGCCGGGCATGCCGAGCACCAGGGTGCCGGCGATGACGCCGCACGCCGTGGGCTTGCCGGGCTTGACGGCGATGCCGTGGAACAGCAGCTCGCCCTTCTCGCGGATGACGTCGAGGGTCAGGTCGCGCTCGCCGACGGAGCTGCCGCCGGAGAAGACGAGGATGTCGTGGTCGAGGCAGGCGTCGACGGTGCGGCCCAGCTCGTCGAGGCTGTCGGGGGCGGTGGGCAGGGGCGTCGGGACCCCGCCGTGCTCGCGGACGACGGCGCCGAGAGTGAACCGGTTGATGTCGTAGATCTGGCCGGGGCCCAGGGGCTGACCCGGGGGCGCGATCTCGCTGCCCGTCGACAGGAGGGCGACGCGCGGCCGGGCGTACACCTCGATCTCGGCGAGGCCGAGGGCCGCGATCGACCCGAGCCGGCTCGGGGTCAGGAGGTCGCCCGGCCGCAGCAGCTCGGTGCCCCGGGTGATGTCGGCGCCGCGGCGCCCGACGTGCTGCCGGGGATAGACGGGGGTGAAGACGGCGACCTCGCGGGGGCTGCGGCGGTCGGTCTCCTCGACCATGACCACGGCGTCGGCGCCGTCGGGCATCGGCGCCCCGGTGGCGATCTGCGTGCACTGGCCCGGCTCGAGGGTCAGGGTGGGGACGTCGCCGGTGTGCACGGTCTCGATGCAGTCGAGCCGCCGGGGATCCGTCCGGCTGGCCCCGAAGGTGCTCTCGGCCACCACCGCGTAGCCGTCCATGGCGGCGCGGTCGAACGGCGGCACGTCCTGGCCGGCCGCCACCGGGGCGGCGAGCACGCGGCCGGCGCCCGCGTCCAGCTCGACCCGCTCCGTCCGGTCGAGGGGCCGGGCGGCCTCGTCGGCCAGGCGCAGGGCCTCCTCGACGGGGATGGTCTTGCGTATCGGCCGCATCTTCGTTCCGGTCATGGTTCCAGCCCGTCCGCTCCCGCCCGGGGCCCCCGCGGTCCGCCCCGATCACGTGAACCTGCCGCGAGCCCGTCCCGCACTCCGGGCGCAGGCCCCGGCTGCCGGTCCTCCGGCTTGCCGCGCGTTTCCACGGTGGCGACGTTCAGGCTGCCGATCGACATGAACCTGCAACCTCACCCGGCCGCAGCCCGAGTTCTCCGCGCCAAGCCGCAGGAGACCGCTGGAAGGTGACTTCCGTCACCGTCCCTACCGCGAGACCTCCCTCACCATGTGCGCCAGCTCGGGCAGCACGAGGCGGGTCATGCCCAGCCGCACCGCGGCCCACGAGCCGGGGAGGGCGATGACGACCTTGCCCCGCGCCGCCCCCGCGACGGCGCGCGACAACATGGCGGCGGGGCCGATCTCCTCGAAGCTCAGCGCCCGGAAGAGCTCGCCGAAGCCGTCGAGGCGCTTCTCGATCACGCCGGCGATCACCTCGTAGCTGCCGTCGCGCCGGCTGATGCCGGTGCCGCCGGTGGTGATGACGGCCTGCGTCCCGTCCGCCTCGAGCTGGCGCTCGATGGCGGCCCGCAGGGCGGCGGGGTCGTCGCGCACGATCTCGTGAGCCAGCACCTGGTGCCCGGCCTCCGCGAGCAGCGTCCGCAGCAGCCGGCCCCCGGTGTCGGTCTCCTCGGTCCGCGTGTCGCTGACGGTGATGACGTGGCAGCCGACGGCCCCGGGGGAGGCGGCGCGGTGCTCCTCGTGGCTCATGGCCGTGATGATACCTGTTACCATCCCGGCATGCGTATCCCATGGCATCGTCCGAGCGAGGCGGCCGTGCCCGCGGCGGCGGCTTCGGCGACGAGCCCGCCCCGACGCCGGCCTGCCGGGCGTTCGCCGGCCGGGGCCGGTCCCTCGGCTTCGACTTCACCGCCGTGCGCGCCGCGACCACGGCCTTCGCGGCGTTCCCCCGCGACGACGGGTTCCTCGGCTTCAACTTCACCGCCGTGCGCGCGACAGCGGCCTTCCCGGCGTTCCCCGGCGGCGGCGGGTCCCGTGCCCGCGCTCTTCGCCGCGACCGCCGGCTTGCTCGCCGCGGCGCTCCTGACCGCCAGCCCGGCCGCTCAGCTCGAGCCCGAGGCAAGCCGGTGGGTCGAGACCACCCTGGCCGGGATGACCCTCGACGAGAAGGTCGGCCAGCTCGTCATGCCGTCGTTCCGGTCCACCTATCTCAGCACCGACAGCGCCGAGTTCGACCGGCTCGCGGCCCTGGTGCGCGAGCAGCACCCGGGCGGGTTCCTGATGTTCGGCGGACGCGACCCCGCCCCCGACGTGCTCCTCAACCCGACCTACGCGCGCACCACCCTGGGGCAGCCCATGGCCGGGGCGTCCATCAACAACCGGCTCCAGGCCCTCTCGGCGCTGCCCCTGCTGAACGCGGCCGACTTCGAGACCGGCATCGGGTTCCGGCTGCGCGGCGGCACCACGTTCCCGCGGGCGATGGCGTTCGGGGCGGCGGGCGACGAGGGGCTGGCCTACGAGGCGGGGCGCATCACCGCCGTCGAGGCGCGGGCCCTCGGCGTGCACGTCAACTTCGCGCCGGTCGCCGACGTCAACAACAACCCCCGCAACCCGGTCATCAACACGCGCTCGTTCGGCGAGGACCCGGCGGTGGTGGCGCGCCTCGCCTCGGCCTGGGTGCGCGGCCTGCAGGCGGGCGGCGTGGTGGCCACCCTCAAGCATTTTCCGGGGCACGGCGACACCGACGTCGACTCGCACCGCGGACTGCCGCTCATCGCGCACCCCCGGGCGCGCCTCGACCGGGTCGAGCTGCCGCCGTTCCGGGCGGGCATCGCGGCCGGGGCGGGGGCGGTCATGACGTCGCACGTCGCCATGCCCCGCCTCGACCCCGGCCCGACCCGGCCGGCCACGGTGAGCTCGCCGATAGTGACGGGCCTGCTGCGCGACGACCTGGGGTTCGACGGGCTGGTGTACACCGACTCGATGCGCATGCGCGGCATCACCAACGAAGTGTCGCCGGGCCGGGCCGCGGTGGCGGCGGTGGCGGCCGGGCACGACGTCGTCGTGCACTCTCCCGACGACGCGGCGGCGTTCGCCGGCCTCCGCCGGGCGGTCGAGCGGGGGACGTTGACCGAGGCCCGCATCGACGCCTCGGTGCGCCGGATCCTCGCGACGAAGGCGGCGCTGGGCCTGCAGCGGACACGGGCGGTCAGCCTCGACGACCTGCCGCAAGTGGTCGGCGCCCGGCGCCACCGCGCGGTGGCAGCCGAGGTGAGCCGGCGCGGCCTGACCCTCCTCCGCGACGAGCGCGGCGACGTGCCCCTGACGCTGCCGCGGTCGGCGGCGATCCTCTACCTGTCGGTGCTCGACTATCCCTCGGGCTGGGGCAACGGCGCCCAGAGCCGCACGTTCATCCCCGAGCTGCGGGCCCGGTGGCGGAACGTGACCGCGGTCGAGGTGTCGGACCATACCTCGCAGGACGAGCTCGACCTCGTGGAGGCGAGCGCCGGCCGCTACGACGCGGTCGTCGCGTCGGTCTTCGTGCGCGCCGCCTCGTCCAGCGGGCGCCTGGACCTCTCGCGCGGCGTCGCCCGGCTCCTGCGCGACGTCGCCCGCGGCGCCGCGCGGCGCGACCAGCCGTTCGTCACCGTCTTCTTCGGCAACCCCTACGTCGCGACGGCCCTGCCCGAGCTGCCCGCGATGCTGCTGACCTACGACCTCTACGATCTCGCCGAGGCCTCGGCGGTCCGCGCCGTCGCGGGCGAGGCGCCCATCGGCGGGCGCCTCCCCATCACCCTCGGCGACGGGTTTCCGGCCGGCCACGGGTTGGCCCGCGCCGCCCGGCGGCGGTGAGGGAGAGCACTTGCCCTCGGCTCGGCGACGGGTTCCAACCGGCCGACGGGTGTTGCTGGACCCGGAACGCACGCATCGGGCAGACTGTCTGCATGTCGAGCAAGACCAAATCGCTCAGGGAGGCGTACGAACCCTTGCGGGCGGCCCGCCGCTATCCCGGCGAGTCGTTCGGCGCGGTCGTGCTGCGAGCGAGTTGGTCCGAGACGACGACCGGCAGGGCGTTCCTGGACATCTGCCGGGAACGTGGAGCCGTCCTGGACGCCGAGGAGCTCGCCCGGTTGGAGGCGGTCAAGCGGGATGATGCCCCCGCGACCGACAAATGGGCGCGCGCCGATCCGACGTGAAAGAGCACGAAGGACGGTGATCGAAATAAAGTTGCCAACCGCAACCCAGGTGCAGCGGGTTTTCGGCGGTTCCTGCCCTTGGCACGTGGCAAGGTGATTCCCGTCACTGTCCGAAGCGCAGCGTTCGGTTCGGCGCGCGTCCGGGTTGGTGCGCGGCGTCGGTTGGGTTACCATGCACGACTGGATCTGAGCGTACGCGGGGCGCGTTCCGGCCGCGTCGGAACGGGCAGGAAGGACTGCGATGACGGCCAGGAGTCTGGTGGGGTTGCTCGGTCTCGCGCTCGCGGCCGGCGGTGCCGGTCATGCCTGGGCACAGGCGCCGGAGACCGCGTCGGCGCCGGGAGCCGCCTCCACGCCGCGGGCGCTGCTCGACCGCTACTGCGTCGCGTGCCACAACGACCGCACGCTGCAGGCGGGCCTGACCCTGCAGTCCATCGACACCGAGCGCGTCGGCCACGTCGCCGGCGAGGTCGAGGCGTGGGAGAAGGTCGTCCGCAAGCTGCGGGGGCGGGCGATGCCGCCGCCGGGCCGCCCGCGGCCGGAGCCCGAGGCCTACGATGCGGCCGCCCACGTCATCGAGGCCGCCCTCGACGCCGCCGCTGCGGCCGACCCGAACCCCGGCCGCCCCCCCATCCACCGGCTCAACCGCGTCGAGTACCGCAACGCGGTCCGCGATCTGCTCGCCCTGGAGATCGACGAGCGCGAGCTGCTGCCGCCCGACGAGTCGGGCTACGGGTTCGACAACATCGCCGACGTGCTGGCGATCTCGCCGGTGCTGCTCGACCGCTACATGGTCGCGGCCGAGAAGATCAGCCGGCTCGCCGTCGGCGATGCCTCGATCCGGCCCGCCGTCGAGACCTACACGGTCCCCTACACCAAGTGGCAGGAAGGCCGCATGAGCGAGGAGCTGCCGTTCGGCTCTCGCGGCGGCCTCGCGGTGCGCCACCACTTCCCCCTCGACGGCGAGTACGTCATCCGCCTCGAGCTGCAGCGCGCCTACGGCAACCACATCCGCGGGCTGCAGGAGCCGAACGACGTCGAGCTGCGCCTCGACCGCGCCCGCATCGGGCAGTTCACGGTCGGCGGCGACGGGGTTCGGGCGCCGTGGAACGCGGTGTCCCGGCCCTCGCTCTACGAGCAGACGGCCGACGAGGGGCTCGAGGTGCGGCTGGAGGTGAAGGCGGGCACGCGGCTCGTCAGCGCCGCGTTCCTCGATCGGGCGGAGGTCGCCGAGGGCGTCCTCGAGCCGGTCCCGGGGGTGTCGAGCCTCGCCTATTCGCGCGACCGCAACGCGGCGATGGCCCTCGACAGCATCGAGATAAGCGGCCCGTACGGCGGGGCGACGCCCGAGGACACGCCCAGCCGTCGGCGCGTGTTCTCGTGCTACCCCGAGGCGGCGGCCGAGGAGGCTGCCTGCGCGGCCGAGATCCTCTCCGGCCTCGCCCGGCGGGCGTTCCGCCGTCCCGTCACCGAGGCCGACGTCGAGCCGCTGCTGGCGCTCTACGAGGAGGGCCGCCGCGAGGGCGGCTTCGAGCAGGGCATCCAGTTCGCGGTGCGGGGCGTGCTCATCGACCCCGAGTTCCTGTTCCGCATCGAGCGCGACCCGGCCGGGGCGGCCCCCGGCACGGCCCATCCCGTCAGCGACCTCGAGCTGGCCTCGCGCCTGTCGTTCTTCCTGTGGAGCAGCCTGCCCGACGACGAGCTGATCGACGTGGCGGCGGCGGGCCGGCTGCGCGAGCCGGGGGTGCTGGAGCGCCAGATCGCCCGCCTGCTCGGCGACCCGCGCTCGGACGCGTTCGTCGACAACTTCTTCGGCCAGTGGCTGCTGCTGCGCAACATGCGGACGGTGGCCCCCGACCCCGACGCGTTCCTCGACTTCGACGAGAACCTGCGCGAGGCGATGGAGGAGGAGACGGCCCTCTTCGTCGAGAGCCAGGTACGCGGCGACCGCAGCGTCCTCGACCTCCTGCGGGCCGACTACACCTATCTGAACGAGCGCCTCGCCCGGCACTACGGGGTGTCCAACGTCTACGGCAACCACTTCCGGCAGGTGAAGGTGGCCGGCCACGGGCGGGGCGGGCTGCTCGGGCAGGGCAGCATCCTGACCGCCACCTCGTACCCGAACCGGACCTCGCCGACCAAGCGCGGGCTGTGGGTGCTCGAGAACCTCCTCGGCACGCCGCCTCCGCCGCCCCCGCCCGAGGTGCCGGGGCTGCCCGACGCGAACCACCCCGAGGAGGCCCGCCGGCTCTCGATGCGCGAGCGCATGGAGGTCCACCGCATCAGCCCGGTGTGCGCGAGCTGCCACGTGCTGATGGATCCCCTGGGCTTCTCGCTCGAGAACTACGACGGCATCGGGGCGTGGCGGACGACCGAGGAAGGCGCCCCCATCGACGTGTCGAGCACCCTGCCCGACGGCTCGCGGTTCGACGGGCCGGCCGGGCTGCGCGACATCCTGCTCGGCGCCGAGGAGCGTTTCGTCGAGACCGTGACCGAGAAGCTCCTGACCTATGCCCTGGGCCGGGGGGTCGAGTACTTCGACGGGCCCGCCGTCCGCGGCATCGCGCGCGGGGCGGCGGCCGACGACTACCGCTGGTCGTCGATGATTCTCGGCGTCGTCGAGAGCACTCCGTTTCAACTGAGGAGATCGCGAGAGCCATGATTGTCACCAGGAAGCACCTTCCGCGTCGTACGTTCCTCCGCGGCCTCGGCGTGACCCTGGCGTTGCCGATGCTCGACGGCATGGTGCCCGCGTTCGGCCTCCGCGCCGGCGCGGCCGAGACGGTGCGCCGCCTCGGCGTCGTGTACGTGCCCAACGGCATGTACATGCAGAACTGGACGCCGTCCGGCGCCGGGGCCCTCGACATCACCGAGACCCTGCGGCCCCTCGCCACGCACCGCGAGCGCATGGTCATGATCAGCGGGCTGTGCAGCCACGAGGGCATCGCCCGCCCCGGCGAGGGGGCCGGCGACCACGCCCGCGCGGCCGGCGCGTTCCTCACCGGCGTGCACCCGAAGAAGACCGAGGGGCACGACATCCGGGCCGGCGTCTCGATGGACCAGATCGCGGCCCGCGTGCTCGGGCAGGAGACGCAGCTCGCGTCGCTCGAGCTGTCGCTCGAGTCGGCGGACCGCGCGGGGTCGTGCGACCCCGGCTACAGTTGCGCCTACGCCAACACCCTGTGCTGGAGCAGCCCCACTACCCCGCTGCCGATGGCCAGCGATCCCCGCGCCGTCTTCGAGCGGCTGTTCGGCACCGGCGGCACCACCGACCCCGCGGCGTGGCTCGCCGCCCGGCGGCACGACCGCAGCCTGCTGGACATGGTGACGGCCAAGGTGGCGCGGCTCCGCAAGGAGCTGGGGCCCCGCGACCAAGTGAAGCTGGACGAGTACCTGGGCGCGGTGCGCGACGTCGAGCGGCGCATCCAGATGGCCGAGCAGCAGTCGGCGCGCGAGCTGCCCGCGATGGACCAGCCGGCCGGGGTGCCCGACCGCTTCGTGGACCACGCCAAGCTGATGTTCGACCTGCAGGTGCTCGCCTTCCAGGCCGACCTCACCCGGATCACCACGTTCATGCTGGGGCACGAGACGAGCAACCGCGCCTACCCCGAGATCGGGGTGCCCGACGCCCACCACGCGCTGTCGCACCATGGCGGCGACCGCGTGCTCATCGAGCGGCTGAAGAAGGTGGACCACCACCTCACCGAGATGTTCGCCTACTACATCGACCAGCTCGCCGCGACCGAGGACGGCGACGGCACCCTCCTCGACTCGGCGATGGTGATGTACGGCAGCGGCCTCAGCGACGGCAACCGCCACAACCACCACGACCTGCCCACCCTGCTCGTGGGCGGCGCCGGGGGGCGGCTCAGCGGCGGGCGCCACGTGCAGGTGGCCGAGGACACGCCCAACACCAACCTGTTCCTGGCCATGCTCGACAAGCTGGGCGTGCCCATCGACACGATGGGCGACAGCACCGGCCGGGCGGACGTGCTGTCGGTGTGACGTTCGGAGTCGCGCTGTAGAACGGCGTGGGGTTGGCGCGGGTTTCGGTCGGGTCGCCCAGGGCGCCGGCGTCGCGGGACAGCGGCGAAGCCGCCCGGGGCGGCGGTGTCGTGTTGCGGCGACGGACGCCCCTGGGCGTCCGGATTTCGGACTGGCCGCGCTAACGCCCGTGCGGATTCTCCGAGCGGGAACCTGCCCGAGCGTTATCTCACGTCGGGGCGCACTGGCGGCCGGCGCCGATCGTTCGGTGGGGAGCACTTGCCACAGCGTTCGTTCAGGTCAGAGGGAGTGACGGGAATGCAGGGACGAACGGTATCCGAAGCCGCCCGCGGACGGGTGCAGCAGTTCCGTCGGCGGGCGTTGGTGGCCGGGCTGTTCATGACGCTCGTGGTCTTGCCGGTCGCCGCGACCGCCGAGGACGCGCCGATCGCCGACGCCGCGGAGCGGCAGGATCGCGGTGCGGTGCGGGCGCTCCTGGCGGCGTCGGCGGTTGTCGATGCCCGTCAGCCCGACGGGGCCAGCGCCCTCCACTGGGCTGCCCACTGGAACGACGTCGAGACCGCCCGGCTGCTCGTCGCGGGCGGGGCCGACGTGAACGCCGCGAACGACCTCGGCGTGACCCCCCTTGCGCTGGCCGCCCTCAACGCCAGCGCGGAGATGGCGGACATCCTGCTGCGCGCCGGTGCCGACCCCGACGCGGCGCGCCCCGGCGGCGAGACGGTGCTGATGACCGCCGCCCGCACCGGCAACCCCGACGTGGTGCGGCTGCTGGTCGCGGCCGGCGCCGCCGTGCGCGGCACCGCGCACTTCCGGGCCCAGACCCCGCTGATGTGGGCGGCGTCGGAAGGTCACGCGGGCGTCGCGCGGCTCCTCATCGAGGCCGGCGCCGACGTGCACGCCCGGTCCGTGCACGGCACCACCGCCCTGCTGCTCGCGGCGCGCAACGGCGACGTGGAGACGGCGCGGGTGCTGCTCGACGGCGGCGCCGAGGTGAACGCGGGCGAGCCGTACCTGGCCTTCGACGCGCGCGTGGACGTCGAGGAGTCGCAGACCTCGGGACGGACCCCGCTCGTGGTCGCGGCCGCCAGCCAGGTGGCGATCAGCGGCTGGGAGTACCACCTCGACGTCGAGCCGAGCACCCACGAGGCTCTCGCCCTGTTCCTCCTCGAGCGCGGCGCCGACCCCAACGTGCCCGACAGCATCGGCCGGACCGCCCTGCACGCCGCCGTCGAGACCGGCAAGGCCGACCTCGTGAAAGCCCTGCTCGATCACGGCGCCGACCCCAACGCCCGGCTCACCCGGGCCCCGTTCGTCTTCAAGGGCGACTTCATCTCGTACGGCCGCTACGTCGGCGCGACCCCCCTCTGGCTGGCCGCGGCGGCGCGGGTGCCCGACCCCGGGATCCTGCAGGCGATAGCCTCGGCCGGCGGCGACCCCGGCCTGCCCGCCGACGACGGCACCACCCCCCTGATGGCCGCGGTCGGCGTGGTGCTGAACGAGGCGCGGCAGCCCACCGACGAGCAGTCGCTCGAGCTGGTGACCCTGCTCGTGGGCATGGACATCGACGTCGACGCCGTCGACCGGCGCGGCCGCACCGCGATGCACGGCGCGGCACGCCTCGCCAAGAACGCGATCGTCGAGGTGCTCGCCGAGAACGGGGCGCGGGTGGACATCGCCGACGGCCGCGGCCTCACCCCGCTCGACGTCGGCACCGTGTCGCGGCCCCTGCACCCCGACACCGAGCGGCTGCTCCGCCGCCTCGGCGCCACGAGCATCAACGACGGTTCCCGGTAGGACGACCGCGGCTCGAGGAGCGCACGCGCCGGTCAGAGATTGGCTCGTCACGCCACGTCCTGTTCCAGCAGTTTGCTCGCGAGGTCGCGTCCGGCCGTGGCGGGAGGAAGGGGCTTGCCGTCGGCGCGGTAGAGGTCGATCGTCTCTTCCACGATCTCGCACAGCTCGGCGAACACGGCGCGTTCGTCGGTTCCATGGCAGCCGCCGAGAAACAGGCCGGGACAGCTTCCCACGTAACAGCCGTCGTCCCCCGACCATTCAACGATCTTGACGTAGCGGGCGCTCTCCTTCATCGCCGGGACTCCTCGACGGCTCGACGAGCGGCCAGGATCTGATACGGGCGCGCATCATCGCCGGAGCCGTCCCGCTATGGTAACGGGTCTGGCCACGTCGGGATGCACGAAGTTCCGATGGTCGCCCTTGCCGCCGCGGTTCACGAACCCGGCCCGTTCCAGGTCCGCGATCAGCTTTCGGATCTTCGGCGGCACGTCGGCTCGTTCCAATCACGCGGACGGATGCCCGGCGAACTCACGACGGCTCCCCTGCATGAGCCGCCAGAGCTTCTCGGGCCGCAGCATCATGTCGACGTGCCGCACGCCGAACGGGCTCAGGGCGTCGACGGCGGCGGCGACGATGCAGGGGGTCGAGCCGATGGTCCCGGCCTCGCCGACGCCCTTCGCGCCGAGGGGGTTGACGGGGGTCGGGGTGACGGTGTGCTCGAGCTCGAACCGCGGGAAGTCGGTCGCGCGGGGGAGGGCATAGTCCATGAACGACCCCGTCAGGGGCTGGCCGTCGCGGTCGTAGACGACCTCCTCGACGAGGGCCTGGCCGATGCCCTGGGCGAGCCCGCCGTGGATCTGCCCCTCGACGATGAGCGGATTGATGAGGCGGCCGGCGTCGTTGACCGCGACCAGCTTCAGCAGGCGCGGCTCGCCGGTCTCGCGGTCCACCTCGAGCATCGCGATCTGGCACCCGAACGGGAACGTGTTGTTGAGCGGCTCGAAGAACGCCTCGTCGCTGAGGCCGGGGTCGAGGTCCTCGGGCCGCTTCACCGGCTTGTAGGCGTAGGCGGCGACCTCGGCGAACGACCGGGCCGACGACGGGGCGCCCCGGACGGCGATGGTCCCGTTCTCGAAGACGAGGTCGTCCTCGTGCGCCTCGAGCAGGAACGCCGCGAACCGGGCCATCTTGGCCTTCACCTTGACTCCCGCGTTGTGCAGGGCCGTCCCCCCGACCGCCTGCGACCGGCTGCCGAAGGTGCAGATGCCCTGCTTCACGACCGCGGTGTCGCCGTGGCGGATGGTCACGTGGTCGATGGGCACGCCGAACTGGTCGGCGAGCATCTGCGCGAAGGTCGTCTCGTTGCCCTGGCCGTGCGGCGACGCGCCGGTGGTCGCGCTGATGCGCCCGTCGCGCTCGACCGTGACCTGCGAGTGCTCCCAGCCGCCGGGCGACACCATGGATGACGGCCCCAGCCCGCAGCTCTCGACGTACATCGACAGTCCCAGCCCGACGACCCGGCCGTCGGCGCGCGCCGCGTCGCGCTCGGCCCCGAGCTGTGCCCATCCCGCCGCCTCCAGCGCGCGGTCGAGGGTCTTCTCGTAGTCGCCCGAGTCGTAGACCGCGCCGAGCTGCGTCCGGTACGGGAACCGGTCGGACGGGATGAAGTTCTTGCGGCGCAGCTCGGCCGGGTCGATGGCGAGCTCGCGCGCCAGCATGTCCATCGCCCGCTCGACGAAGTAGGTCGCCTCGGGGCGCCCCGCGCCGCGGTAGGCGTCGGTCGGCGTCTTGTTGGTGAAGACCTCGGTGAGGGTCACGCGGACGGCGGGGAACGCGTAGGTGGCGCTGGCCATCGTCATGCTGTTGGTGGGGATGCCCGCCGTCAGCAGCATGTTGTAGGCGCCGATGTCCGCCACGAGGCGCAGCTTCAGCCCGAGGACCGTGCCGTCGCGCCGGGCCGCCAGATCGACGTAGCCGATGAGGTCGCGGCCGTGCACGGTGGCGAGGAACGCCTCGGAGCGGTCCTCGATCCACTTCAGGGGCATGTCGAGCCGCTTCGACAGCGCCGCCGCCACGTATTCCTCGCCGTAGATGTTGATCTTCGCCCCGAACCCGCCGCCGACCTCGGGGGCGATGGCCCGCACCCGATCCTGGCCGAGGCCCACCATCCGCGCCACGAACGTCCGCAGGATGTGCGGGTTCTGGGTCGACGACCAGATGGTCATCTCGTCCTTGCCCGCCTCGTAGTGGGCCACCACGCCGCGCGCCTCGATCGAGTTGGGGGCGAGCCGCTGGTTCACCATCCGCTGCGAGACGACCACGTCGGCGGCCGCGAACGCCTCGTCGACGGCGGTGTCGTCCACCGGCTCGCGGCGCCGGATGCCGGTCCCCCGCGACAGGGGGCCGAGCGCGACGTTGGTCGGGTAGTCGGCGTGCAGCACCGCCGGGCCCCCGGTCATCGCCTCCTCGGGATCGACCACCGCGGGCAGGGGCTCGACGTCGACGACCACCGCGTCGGCCGCGTCGCGCGCCGCATAGCGGTCGCCGGCCACGACCACCGCCACCGGCTCGCCGACGAACCGCACCGTGTCCACCGCCACCGCGCGGTGCTCGGGCGAGGGGAACGGCGTCCCGATGGGCATCGGATCGAGGAACCCGGCGATCTCGGCCCCGGTGAACACCGCCTCGACCCCGTCCATCGCGGCGGCGGCGCGGGTGTCGACGGACCGGATGCGGCCGTGCGCGACGTCGCTCCGCTTGAACGCGAGATGCCGCAGGCCGTGGATCTTCACGTCGTCGACGTAGGTGCCCCGGCCGCGGACGAGCCGCGGGTCCTCGCGCCGCTTCACGCGCTGGCCGACCAGCTTGGGGAGGACGGGGGCGGTGGCCACGCTCTCGTCCTCGGCGTTCTTCTGTCTGTCGTCGGTCGTCATGGAGCGTTCCGTCGAGTACCCGTCAAATAAACGGTACCTGTGTAAGCTGTTGACAACATGAAGCTTGTTCTCAGGTCGCCGCCTGGGCAGGCCGTGCCGTCAGTATCTCATCAAGTACCCGTCAAGTACCGAAACGGTGTCCGGGCCTCGCCTGCACGGGCACGAGGAGGCATGAACCTGGGGGCGGCAGTCGGGTCGTCGGGGACGATCGCGGGAGCAGCCGTCGGATGATTCAGCTCGATGATGGCGTGCCGTCCGGCGGTGACGCCTGACTCCGGATCCCGGCAATCTGGTGGTTCTCGAGCTGGTGCGCAATCAGCCAGGGCGAGACGCCGAACTCCGCCGCCAGCTCGTCGACGTCTTCCTCGTCGAGGACCGGGCGGGGCGCCCTGGCCTGCAAGGCGGCCGCAGGGGCCAGGAACTCGGCCGCGAAGGCACGGCTCCGCTGTTGGCGGTCGGACTGCGCCTGCGTGAGCAATGCCGGCGAACCGGGTGAGGTCAGGATCTCGGCCAGCCCGCGACAGAAGTGGAACCGCCGGTTGCTCTCGCGGCCCCCCCGGAGCGCGAACGCCGGGAGATCGCCTTCATTGCACGTCACCACGCCGTTCAAGAGGTCGGCGGCGCCGAGGTCGCGCGGTCTGGTTGCCTCGACCAGCGAGTCGGGATTCTCGCGGAGGGCCTCGCCGAGGGCCTCCATGGTCGGCAAGGGTGCGCCCTCGACGCCGAGCCGCCGCCGCAGATCTCTGGCGAGCGCATACCCCGCCAGCCACGGGCTACCGCCGCCGCGCACGGTCGGCTGCGTGCCGACGGCGCGAACGTGCTCCAAGGGAAGCGTGGTTCCGTTGCCGGGTTGCAGAGTGGCGGCGATGGCCGTCGTTTCCGCTTCCAGGTACTCGACGTCCAGCACAGCGAGGGCCTCTTCGAAGATCGACTCGTCGAGAACCTCTTCAAGCCGGGCCACGGCTTCGCGCTGAGCGTCGCCCAGGGCGTAGGGATCCCAGCCCAGCGCGGCGGCGGTCCGGCAGAACCGGGACTCGTGTTCATCGGCGGCCTGAACCGCCGCCCATTCCTCCTGGAGGAACGTTCCCTCGATGCCGCAGCACACGAGCCGACGCACCACGCGGTCCACCAGCTCGGCGCAGCCGTCTCGGAACGCGTTCGTATCGACCGAGACCCGGTCCCCGCCCTGATAGTCGAGCTGGGCCCACCGAAACGACTCGGGCGACCAGGCGAGCAGCGTTCGGGCACCGGACGATGCGATCTGGAGCCTCGGGAACGCGTAGCCGTCTCTGACGGACACCAGGGCGTGTCGCCGCCGGAACGCGTCGTCGTCGCTTCTCAGCGGGTTCCCGACCTCGTGGAACAGGAACCACCAGTTCGAGATCAGCGACTCGGCGAGCGGATAGAGCGGCAGGTAGACGCGGTCGCGAACGGTCTGCGCCCGCCGGTCCACGACACGCGTGACGACCGAGTCGTCGACCCGAATCAGCAAGGACGCCCACGTCGCGGCCAGCTCGGGCGCCTTGATGCCCTCGGCCGGTACCCACTCAGTCTCGAACGCGATCGGCATGGAGCTGCTCGATGCCGGCCGGCCACTCGTCCCAATCGAGCGGGTACCCCTTGTACTCACCGGCCTCACGGTTCACCAGCCGGCCTTCAAAGACCGTTCCCTCATGCTTGTACCACACGTAGCGGGGGAAAGTGCCCTCCCAGGGTGTCCCGACCGCGCCCCGGCGAATGCGTCTCGCAGCCATTCGTCGATTGTCGCGCGGTCGTCCGCGACCTCGCGCGGGCAGCAGGACGCGTCGGCCCGCAACCGCGGAGCGCCGGCGAAGCTGGCTGCGTCCTTGTGCTCCGGGCTGCCCACGTACCGCACTTGCTCGGCCAATTCACTCAGGGTGATCCCGTCAGGCGGGCGGGCAATCTCCCGCGTTCGCGGGCGGCGGCGTCGGGGAGAGCGCATTTCAAGGAATGCAAGGCGTCGATGATCGTGGGCGGCAATGATACGACAACATCACCCTCGCGATCAGCCGCGAGGCAGAACCTGTTCGTCGCGCACCCGCTGGGGGTCCGATTCGACCAGGCCCGCCTGGTCGCCGAGAATCAGCCGCGCCTGCCGGCCGGGGCCGAGTGCCGCCACGCGGCGGCGCAGGCCGGCGCCCAGCCCCGCGCCGCATGCCGTCCACAGCAGGACAATGGCCCACTCCTCCGGCCACACCAGGGCGGACGGGCTGCCCGGCAGATAAAGCAGGACGAAGAACACCGTGGCCGCCACCGCGAGCCAGCCGACCAGCGCGGGGGCGGCGACGCGATAGGGGCGGGGGAGTGCCGGATGCCGGGACCGGATGACCAGGAACGAGACGGCCACCAGCAGATAGGCCACCACGGTCGCCAGCGATCCGGCGTCGACCAGCCACACCAGGGCCGGCCGGCCGAAGAACGGGGCGATGGCGGTGATCGCGGTCAGCACCACGACGACCGCGGCCGGCGACCCGTAGCGGGGATGCAGGCGCGCGAACACCGGCGGCAGCATCCCGCCGCGGGCCATCGCGAAGAGCAGGCGGGACGCCCCGAGGAAGAACGCGTTCCAGCTCGTCAGGATGCCCACGGCGCCGCCGATCACGAGGACGCGGCCGCCCCACGGGCTGCCCCAGACCGCGCTCATGGCGTCGGCGGTGGGCAGGGCGCGATCGGCGAGGGTGGCGGGGTCGAGCGACAGGCCCACCGTCCACTGCACGAGGCCGTACCAGGCGAACGCCATCACGATCGAGAGCAGGATGATGCGGCCGATGGTCCGGAACGGCAGGGCGATCTCTTCCGCGAGCTGCGGGATGACGTCGAAGCCGACGTACAGGAACGGGGTCATGATCATGACCCGCAGCACCCCCTCCCACCCGGTGACGGCAGGTACGAGATTGCCGAGGTCGCCGCGCACGGAGCCGGGCAGGAAGAACGCCAGCCCGACGAGCAGCAGGCCGCCGACGGCGATCTGCTGCACGAACGCCGCGAACCGGATGCCGCGGTAGTTGACGACGCCGATGACGAGGGCGCCGGCCACCCCCGCCGCCACCCACGCCGGCTGCACGTCCCATCCCGCCACGGTGTAGAGCGGGTCTCCGGCCCCGAAGCCCGGCACGAGGTAGCCGAGGACCGTGGGCAGGGCCACCGCCTCGAACGCGCAGACCGCGGCGTAGGCGAGCACCAGCGTCCACCCGCAGACGAACGCCCCGAGGGGTCCCATCGCGAGGAAGGTGAAGCTCAGCTCGCCGCCGGCGCGGGACAGGGCCGCGGACAGCTCGGCGTAGGTCAGCCCCACCAGCCAGACCATGACCGCGCCGGCCCCGAACGCCAGGATGGACCCCACCGCGCCCGCCCGCACGATCATCTCGCCGGCCAGCACCACCCAGCTCCAGCCGACCATCGCCCCGAACGCGACGGCCAGCACGTCGCCGCGGCCGAGGAACCGGCGCAGGTGGACCGGAGGCTCAGTCATGATGGATTCGGGAAGCCGTGACCGGATGCGTCGCCGAACGCGGCCGGAACGGGTCAGGGTGATCCTGGCGAGGCGGTCGAGCGACTGGCCCGAGGCAAGGAATCCGTCCTTGCTATGGTAAGGACATGGCCAAGGTCACGAGCAAGCTCCAGGTCACGGTGCCGAAGGCGCTCGCCGCTCAACTCGGCATTCGGCCCGGCGACGACGTCGACTGGACGATCAGCGGCAACAGCCTCCATGTGACGCCCTCGAAGGACCGCCGTCAACTCCTCGATCTCGAAACACGACTCCGCCTCTTCCGCGAAGCGACGGAGCGCCAACGCCGCCGCCAGCGGGATGTCCGGGTGACGTCGGCGGATGGCGACCGCGAATGGACGCGCGAGGAGATGTACAACCGTGGCCGCACTCGTTGACACCAAACATCCTGGTCTATCGGTTCGACGCCGCGTAGCACTGCCCTCAGGCCCTCAGCGCTCGAAGACCACCCGCCCGCCGAGCACCGTCAGGTCGACCTCGGTTTCCGTGGTCCGCTCCGGGTCGATCGTGAGCAGGTCCTGCGACAGCACCACCAGGTCGGCGAGCTTGCCGACCTCGAGGGTGCCCTTCTCGTCCTCCTCGAAGGTCAGGTGGGCGGCGATGCGCGTGTAGCCGACGATGGCCTCGGGCATCGTCAGCGCCTCGCCGTGGCCGACCACCGCGCCGCCCATGCCCCGGCGGGTCACCGCCGCCTGCAGCCCCACCATCGGCCCGATGGGGAGGATGTCGCTGCCCAGGGCCACCACCACCCCGTGCCGCATCGGCGAGCGCAGGGGGTTGTTCGTCTCGTAGCGCTCGCCCTCGAGGTGCTCGGCGTAGCGCCCGTCGAGCGTATAGGTGAAGTTGGGCTGCTGCGCGACGTGGATGTTCCAGGCCGCCATCGTCTGCATCGTCTCGGCCGGGGGCCGGACCGTGAAGTGGTTCAGGAAGTGGCGGTGGTCGGCGCGCGGCGACGCCTCGAGCAGGCGCGCCCACACGTCGACGGTCATCGCGATGGCGGCGTCGCCGATGGTGTGGAAGCCCATCTGCCAGCCCCGCTCGTGGGCGGCGCTGGAGATGGCGAAGAGCCCCGCCTCGTCGATCAGGGGGCCGCTGCCGTGGTAGCCGGGCTGCCCCCGGTAGGGCTCGAGGGTCCAGGCGGCGGCGCCGGTGTAGCCGCCGTCGACGAAGAACTTCATGGGCCCGACCCGCAGCCACTCGTCGCCGTCGCCGGTCTTCCGGCCGAACCGGTCGAGCATGTCGACGGCCCGTTCCGGGTCCGGCGGCACGCGGAGCTGCACGGCGGCCCGCGGCAGCTCGCCGCGGTGCGCCGCGTAGGCCGCCTCCCAGTCCGCGAAGCCCTCGATGCCGACCCCGGCGTGGATGATGCTCGTGACGCCGAGCCGGAGCAAGTCGCGCAGGTTCTCGACGAAGCTCGCCCGCAGCTCGTCCCGGGTCGGATCGGGCACGAGGCGGCTGACCAGCCCCTGCGCCCCCTCGCGGAGGATGCCGTTCATCCGGCCCGCGTCGTCGACCTCGATGATGCCGCCGGGCGGGACCTCGCTGTCCGGCGTCAGCTCGGCCGCCTCGAGCGCGAGCGAGCTCGCCACCGAGCTGTGGCCCCCGGCGCGGGTCAGCACCACGGGGTTGGCGGGCGCGGCATCGTCCAGGTCCCAGCGCAGCGGCCGCCGCTGCTCGGTGAGCTCGTCCTCCGACCAGCCGTACCCGGTGATCCACTCCCCCGCTCCGAGCTGCTCCGCCTTCCGGGTGACCCGCCCCTTCAGCTCGGCCAGGTTCTCGAGCCCCGCCAGATCGACCCAGCGCTCCGGGTTGCCGCGGATGTGGATGTGGGTGTCGATGAACCCGGGCAGGACGAGCCGCCCGCCGAGGTCGATGGTCCGCGCGGCGCGGTAGCGATCGGTCACATCGTCCCAGCCGAGGGCCACGATGCGCCCGTCGCGCACGGCGATGGCCGAGTAGGTGGAAAGCAGCTCGTCGGCCGCGAAGACCTTGCCGTCGTGCAGCAGCAGGTCCACCGGTTCCTGCGCCTGCGCCGGGGGAGCGCCCGTCGCCCCCAGGATCCACGCCGCGATCAGAAGTCGTCTCATCGTCGATAGCCCCGGTATCCTTTGCCCGCCCGACCCCGCCAATCGTCCGCGCGTCCCCGGGGAGCGGCGCTGCCCTACGGCGTCGGCTACGGCCCCTCCGCCGTCGCCCGCCGGATCGAGATCATATCGTGTCGGCGCCGGTGGGAGCGGCCCGCGGCGTCGGTTCCGTCGAGGGGACGTGGTACGCTGGTCGGCGGCCCCGTACTGTTAGGCTTGTCGGGTGGATCGTGACGAGCTCCTGGGCCTGTTGCGCGCACTCGAGGAGGCCGCGGTCGACTACGTGCTGATCGGGGCGGCGGCGATGGGGTTCCACGGTGTCGTGCGCGCCACCGAGGACGTGGACATGCTCGTGCGGGCCGCGCCCGAGAACATCGAGCGGCTGCGCGCGGCGCTGCGGGCGGCGTTCGCCGAAGACCCCGAGATCGAGGACATACGGACCGACGACCTGTTGGGCGCCTATCCCGCGGTGCGGTACTACCCGCCGACCGGGGACCTGTATCTGGACGTGATGACCCGGCTCGGCGAGGTCGCCAGCTTCGAATCGGTCGAGTCGGAGGCGAAGGAAATCGAAGGTGTCCGCGTGCGCGTCGCCACGCCGGCGGCGCTCCACCGGCTGAAGAAGGGGACGGTTCGGGCCATCGACCGGCAGGACGCGGCGGTGCTCCGGCAGCGCTTCGACCTGCCGGACGACGACGGGGACGAGTAGCATGGGGGTCGAGCGGTTCCGATCGGTCGAGGAGATGAACGCGGCCCCGGTGCGCGTTGGCGTGGCCGACGGACTCGAGCGCTTCCTTCGTCACTGCGCGCGATACCGCTCCCTGGCCCCGCGCCCCCGTCCGCGCGGCGTCTTCAAGTTCCGGAGCCTGGAAGAGGCGCAGCGGGCCCGCCTGTCCGGCCCGTCCGGCGATGCCGCGAACAGCCCATCCTCCCGCTCGGACGTCGGCGTCGATTGATCGGCATGCCGCCCGAAGCTCGTATCGGAACCACCGAGGGAGAAGCCACGATGACCCGCACGCAGCGTTGCCTGGTGAACGTCGTCCTCGCCGCCGGCCTGGCCGCGGCTGCCGCGTGCGCGGCCCCCGCCGCGAATCCCGCGGACCTCCCCGGCGCCTGCGCCGATCTGACGGCGCTGGAGCTCATCGACATGCGCATCGGCTCGGCCGAGCACGTCGCCGAGGGGGACGTCCCGGCCCACTGCCGGGTGCGGGGCGTCATCGAGACCGAGATCAACTTCGAGCTGCTGCTGCCCGACGACTGGAACGGCCGGTTCCTGATGGGGGGCGGGGGCGGCTTCGTGGGCAGCGTCCAGAACCAGGCGCGCTCGCTCTACGCCCATGGGGGCGGCCCCCTCGAGCGCGGCTACGCGACGGCGGGGACCGACACCGGGCACAGCGGCAGCGGCCGCGAGGCGGACTGGGCCCTCGACCATCCCGAGCGGCAGGAGAACTTCGGCCATCGCGCCGTCCACCTGACGGCGGAGACCGCCAAGTCCATCATCTCGCACTACTACGCGCGGCCGTCCGAGTACGATTACTTCGTCGGCTGCTCGCGGGGCGGCGGACAGGCGATGATGGCGTCGCAGCGCTACCCCGACGACTTCGACGGCATCGTGGCCGCCGCGCCCGCCTACGACTGGACGGGCATCACCGCCGGGTTCGTGCAGAACCAGCAGGCCATCTACCCCGACGGCGACCTCGACGCGCCGGTGCTGACGGCGGCCGCGCTCGACCTGCTCGGGTCGAGCATCCTCGCCGCGTGCGACGCCGACGACGGGGTCGAGGACGGCATGATGACCGACCCGCGGCACTGCGGCTTCGACCCCGCCGACCTGCCGCGCTGCGCCGGCGACCGCGCGGCCGACGGCTGCGTCACCGCGGCGCAGCTCGCCGCCATCCGCACCGTCTACGACGGCCCCGAGGCGAACGGCGGGCCGCTCTACCACGGGTTCAACTACGGCGGCGAGCACGCCGCCGGCGGCTGGCCCGGGTGGGTGGTCGGTCCGCCGGGGGCCGCGAGCGCGCAGTACGGCTTCGGGACCGAGCTCTTCAAGTACTTCGTCTTCGGCGACCCCGACTGGGACTACACAGAGTACGATTTCTCTACCTGGGAAGAGGACGTCGCCCCGACCGGCGCGATCCTCAACGCCACCAGCACCGACCTCGGCCGTTTCCGCGACGGCGGCGGCCGCATCATCTACTGGACCGGCTGGTCCGACCTCGCCCTCACGCCCCTCGGCACCATCGACTACTACGTGCGCCTCGCGGCCGACGACGCCGCCGCCCGCGACTACGCGCGGCTCTACATGCTGCCCGGCGTGCTCCACTGCGCGGGCGGCCCCGGCCCCGACCGCGTCGACTGGGTCGAGGCCATCCGCGCCTGGGTCGAGGACGGCCAGGCCCCCGAGCGCCTGCTCGCGACGAAGCTGGACGGGGACGGCGAGGTCACGATGACCCGCCCCGTCTGTCCGTATCCGCAGGTCGCCGTCTACGATGGCAGCGGCGATCCGAACGACGAGGCCAGCTTCGCCTGCGCGATCCCGTCGCGCTGACCCCGGACGCGGTTCCGCGTCGTCTGATGCGCGGCTCGCGGCGGCATCGAACAGGCGAACCGGTGGACTGGCCCAGGGCGAACGGCCCCGGTTCGACGCCCTTCAGCCTCGACCGGCCTGGTCCCGGACCCAGGCGGCGAACTCCGGGTCCACCAGCGACCAGGCTCCCGTGTGCGTATCGGCGATGCCGAGCCGTTGCAGCCGGCGCAGCGCCGCCTGCACGCGGCCGACCGTCGGCGCCGGTTGCCGCAGGTGTGCGGCGAGGGTGCGGCGAAAAGGTCGGCCGAACGGCTGCCGGGCGCCGTCGGCAAGCGCCCGGGCGGCCGCCCGCTGAACCGCCGTGAGCGACAGCCAGGTGTCTGCGAAGCCCAGTTCGACGGCGATACGGTCGCGTACTTCCGCGAGGGTCGCCGCCGGAGGCAGGTCGCGGTTGCAGAGCAGCGCCTCGATGAACAGGCGGAAGAAGTACGGGTTGTTGTGCAGCCGCTCGAAGGCGGCTCGCATGTCCGGTCCGTTCAGGGTGCGGCCTGACATTCTCTCGAACACGGCGAGGATGTGGGCGACGAACGCGTCCCCGAGCGCGGGCAGGTCGATCGGCGTCGCGAAATGGAAGAACGGCGCCTGTCGTGCCGTGAAGACGGCGGCCAGGCCCTCGCGGCTCGACCCCGTGAAGATCGTCTTGATGCTCGCGCGCCGCTTGTCGAGACCGGTTCTGAGCGCCGCGACGAGAGGCCCGTTCCCCGGCCGTTGCGCCAGCTCCTGAACCTCGTCGAGAAGCAGGAGCGTCGGTTTTCTGCTTCCGGCGACGCGGTCGAGGAGATCGTCCAGATACAGCAGAAGGTCGCTCGGCGGCTGTCCGGCCAGCGCGGTGAGGTCGATTTCCGCCGCCGACGCGCCGGGCGCCGGCGCGGACAGCTTGAGTCGCGGGGCCAGGGCCACCGCGGCCGCGCGTATTCTGTCGCCGAACGACGCACCTGTGAGGGACGCCTCCAGGGCGTGCAGCAGCACCGCGAGCGGCGACAGCGGCGACTGCCAGAACGACGCGTAGACGACACGGTGTCCGCGGCGCTGCGCCCGCGGCGCCAGGTCCTTGAGCAGGAACTCCGTCTTGCCGGTGCGCCGCGGCCCGAACAGGCTGAGCGCGCCGACCGGTCCCTGGGTCAGCAGACTCAGGACGTGAGCCGTGAAGTCGCGCCGCTCGAAGTGCCAGGGATCCTTCACGTCAGCCAATTTTAGCCATGGCACGACAAATTGTCATGTCATGGCCAATGATGGCTGACGCTCGTCGGTTTCTCCGAGTGCGAATCCGCGTCCCGGCCACCGCCTCAGAAGCTGTAGCGCAGACCGAACTGCATCTCCCGCGCGTTCAGGGCGCTGAAGATGCGGCCGAAGTTCGGGGTGCCGAAGATGCGGTTGGGCACTTCGAAGTTGGCCCGGTTCAGCACGTTGAAGATCTCCCAGCGGAACTCCAGGCGGCCGGTGTCGCCGACGAACCAGTCCTTCTGCAGCGAGACATCGACGTTGGCGAGGCCCGGCGCGAAGACGCTGTTGCGCAGGGCGCTGCCGAAGGTGAACGGGCTCTGCAGGGCGAACGCGGCGGTGTTGAACCAGCGGTCGGGGGAACGCTGGCCGGCGGGGAGGTTGGGGTCGCCGATCTGGTCGGGGCGCTGGGCGGGGCCCGAGCCGACGTTGGCGCGGTCCATGCCGAGGTTGACGGTGAACGGGGCGCCGGACTGGACGGTGACGATGCCGTTCACGCGCCAGCCGGAGAGGAGCGCGGCCGCCCCGCCGGCCCCCTCGAAGAACGGGAGCTGCAGGGTGCCGCTGGCCACGAGCTGGTGGCGGTGGTCGAAGCTCGACAGGGCCACCTCGCCGGGGAAGATGTCGTTGACGTTCTGGGGGACGTTCGACTCGAAGGCGGTGCCGCCGGGGCTCGAGGCGTCGTCCTTCGACTGCGACAGGGTGTAGGCGGCGTTGAACGAGTGCCGCCCGTCGAAGCGCCGCTCGGCCTTGAACGTCACCGCGTGGTAGATCGACTCGCCGTCGAAGCGGATGGCGCGGATGCCGCTCAGCTCGGGCACCGGCCGCCGCTCGTCGATGGGTCCGGGGCCGGGCAGGGGCACGTTGCGGATGGTCGAGTTGTCGGCCCCGATGGTGTACGAGCCCATGTAGGCCACCTCGACCATCGTCTGCCGCGTCGCCTCCATCTGCACGCCGCCGCTCCACGTCTGCGTGTACTCGACGCGGTAGTCGTTGTCCATGATCGAGCCGCCGATGCTGCCGGTGGCGTCGCTGGTCAGGATGTCGCGGGTCTGGTGGGTGGGGGCGAGCTGGTCCGACGGGGTGTCGATCTGCTTCAGGAAGAAGAACGGCAGGTTCCGCGTGAACGCGGTCTGCACGCTGTACGCCCACTGGTTCAGGAAGACCCCGTAGCCGCCGCGCAGCACCACCGAGCGCTGGTCGCCGAGCAGCAGCGCGAACCCGGCCCGGGGGGCGAGGCGGACCCGGCTCGGGCGCAGGAGGCTGCGATCCCAGCCGAGCTCGGCCGACGTCACCCAGGGAATCGGCATCAGCGGCAGAAGGGCCTCGGCCGCGGGCGAGATGTTGCCGGCGTCGTCGCTCGCGACGACGAAGCGCCCGCCCGGCACCGACAGGTCGATCGACGACAGGCGGTTGTCGACGTCCTTCATGTGGGCGTTGTACTCGTAGCGCAACCCGTAGTTGATGGTCAGGTTGTCGCGCGCCCGCCAGTCGTCCTGGGCGTAGAGGTGCAGCCACGTCGTGCGCGAGTCCTGGTCGCCGCCGCCGATGCCCGCCGCCGCCGCGGTCGGGTACCCGAGCAGGAAGTCGGCCATCGCGTTGCCGCTCCACTGCCCCGTATAGGTGAAGGCGCCCCGGGCGGTGTCGGCGTTGACGGGGCGGAACCGCAGGTGGAACAGGTAGCCGCCGAACTTGTAGCGGTGGTTGCCCTGGTCGATGAGGAAGTTGTCGTAGACCTCGAAGTGCTCGTTGCTCCGCGACACGAACGTCGTGGGATCGCCCATGGTGCTGAACAGCCCCGCCGTCGAGATCTGGGGGTATCCGACGTCGCGGGGGTTCCGGCTCACCCCGAGCAGGCCGACCCGGTCGGCGAAGTCGACCCCCGCGTTCTGGCTGTGCTGCCCGCCGTTCACCGACATGTAGCCGAAGCGAAGCTCGTTCAGCTTGTTCCGGCCGATCGCCTTCGTGTAGCTCACTCCGACGTTGCGGGTCGTGGTGTCGAGCGTCCGGCCGAACCCCGGCACGAGGGCCTCCTGCTGGACGCCGGTGCCGAACGGCTGGATCTCGTCGGCGTCGAAGGTGCTGACCCGCAGGAAGAGATGGTCGGCCTCGGCCGGCCGGTGGTCGACGCGCACGCTGAACTGGTGCACGTCCTTGTCCTGCGGCTCGACCGAGGTCAGGTTCTGGAACCGCTCGCCGTCCGTCGGCAAAGGCACGTTCGTCAGGAAGGAGCTGGCGATCGGGTCGAGCCGGTCCGACGGGATCCGGTTGCCGGCGAAAGGCCGGCACGAGCCGGTCGCCGGATCGATGGTGAGCGGATCGCAGATCGGGTCCCAGCCCGAGAAGTCGCCGGCCCGGACCGCCGCGTCGGGCACCGAGAAGGTCTTGGTGATCGACCGCCGCGTGTCCTGCCGCTCGTAGCTCGCGAAGAAGAACGTGCGGTCGCGGACGATGGGGCCGCCGAGGGTGCCGCCGTACTGGTCCTGGTCGAGGGGGGGCACGGGCAGGCTGCGGTCGTCGAAGTAGTTGTGGGCGTCGAAGCGCTCGTCGCGCATGAACTCGAACAGGCTCCCGTGGAAGTTGTTCGCGCCCGACCGGGTCGCCACGTTGATCAGGGCCGACGCCTTCCCCCCGAACTCGGGCGGGTACATCGACTTCTGGATCTTGAACTCCTGGATGGAGTCGACCGACGGGTTGATGACCAGGTTGTTGAAGAGCTCGTCGGTGACCTTGAACCCGTCGAGCATGTAGATGTTGTGCCCGGCCCGCTGGCCCCCGACGTTGGGCAGCGGTCCCGCCTGCTGGAGGGCGCCGCCCCGGGTGCCCCCGGGGGGGATGACCACGGCGTCGCTGAGCTGGGCGAGCTGCAGGAACTGCCGGCCGTTCAGGGGGATCGTCTCGACCTCGCGGGTCTCGATGACGTCGCTGATCTCGGCCGTCGTGGTCTGGAGCAGGGGGGCGCTGACCTCGACCGTCACCTCCTCGCTGATCGCCCCGAGGGCCAGGGTGAACTCGAGCTGCAGGGTCCGGCCGACCTCGAGCCGGATGCCGGTCTGGGTCGAGCGCTGGAACCCGGGCAGCTCCGCGGTGACGGTCCACTCCCCGGTGGCGAGGCCGGGGAAGAAGAACCGCCCCTCGCCGTCGGCGACCCGCTCGATGACGGTGCCGCTCGCGGGATGGGTGGCCACCACGAGGGTGCCCGGCAGGACCGCGCCGCTCTCGTCCGCCACGACGCCCAGCAGCTCCGCGGTGTTCGTCTGGGCGGCGCCGCTGGCCGCGGCCAGCAGCACCAGCAGGGCCGTCGCCCATGTGCGCGTCCGATTCCTGCCGACTGTCCGGTCTCTTCGCGTGATGGCGGCATCGTCAGCGCCGCCGCCGCTCCGTCGGCGCAACCGCCATCGAAATCCGTGTCGGTGCATCCCTCAATTATAGGGCGGGCGGCTATCGGGTGGGCAGGCAGCTAGCAAAGCTAGCAGAGCTAGCAGGCAGCCTGCAGGAGCAGCAGGCAGCCATGGAGGGGTCACGGGGTGGGCGGCTACGGAGCGGCCATGGGTGGGTGGCCGGTCTGACGACTCCGGCGGGAGGGCGTCGCCTGGCGGTTCCGCCGGGCCCCCGGCCGACCCGTGCCTCTCCAGCTTGCGCCGGTCGCCCCCCCGCCGCCGATGGCGTCAACCTCCGGCCGCGACCGCGAGGCCGTGCCCGGCGTCGCGGCGGTTGGCCCGTGTCTCTCCAGCTTGCGCCGGTCGCCCCCCGCCGTCGATGGCGTCATCCCCCGGCCGCGACGGCCAGCACGTGCTCGGCGGCGCGGCGGCTGGCCCGTGCCTCTCCAAGCTTGCGCCGGTCGCCCCCCGCCGCCGCTGGCGTCATCCCCCGGCCGCTACGCTCAGGACGTGCTCGGCGGCGCGGCGGCTGGCCCCGGGGCCTCCCAGCTTCTCGCGCACCTCGCGCAGGGCCTGCCGGGTGCGGGCGGCGTGCGCGTCGTCCGACAGGAAGCGCACCGCGTCGTTCGCCACCGCCGCCGGCGTGAACGCAGCCTGGGCGTACTCGGGCACGACGGTCCTTCCCGCCACCAGGTTGACCATGCCGAACGCGCTCACCTTGATGAACCGCCGCGCCATCCAGTACGTCAGCGGCGAGAGGCGGTAGACGACCACCATCGGGCGCTCGTGTATCGCGGTCTGGATGGTGGCGGTGCCCGACGCGGTTACCACGACGTCGGCCGCGGCGAGCACCGCGTCGGTCTGCGACTCGACGACCCGCGGCGGCGTGCCTGCGCTCCGCAGCTCCGCGAGCGGCTCGAACAGGGAATCGGACAGGCCGGGGGCGCGTGCGACGAGGAACTGGACCGACGGGACGCGGTCGCGGATGCGCCGGGCCGCGCCGGCCATGTCCGGCAGGATGCGGCGCAGCTCGTTGGGGCGGCTGCCGGGGAGCAGCGCCACCACCGGTGTCTTCCCCTCGAGCTGGTGCTCGCGGCGGAACGCCTCGCGGCCCGCGGCGGCCGGCGCCAGGTCGAGCAGGGGGTGCCCGACGAACGAGACGGGGATCCCCGCCTCGCGGTACAGCCGCGTCTCGAACGGGAAGATGACGAGGGCCCGGGTCACGAACCGCCGCATGGTGCGGAACCGGCCGGTCCGCCATGCCCACGCCTGCGGGCCGATGTAGTAGACGACGGGGATGCCGAGGGCCGCGACGGCGGCGCCGATGCGGAAGTTGACCTCGGGAAAGTCGATGGCCACGAACACGTCGGGGCGTTCCGCCCGCGCTGCCTGCACGAGGCGCCGGTACGTCCGCCAGGTTTGCGGCAGCACCGACAACGCCTCGGTCAGCCCGGTGGCCGCGAGCCCCGCGTAGTCGGCGGTCAGGCGCCCTCCCGCCGCCGCGAGCTGCCTTCCCCCCAGCCCGAAGACCTCCGCGCCGGGGCTCGACCGGCGGATTTCGCGGGTCAGGGCGCCCGCGTACAGGTCGCCCGACGGCTCGCCGCACGAGAGCATCACCCTGGGCGCCGGCATGGTGGGGGTTCGGAGGCGCGTGGCAGGGGTCCGTCTCGCCCGATCATCGCCACAGCCGTTGTGGCGCTGGACGACCGGCAGGCCGATGCGCGGCAGTGGTCTCGTCGCGCCGGGTCATCACCACGGACGACCCTTCACGAAACCTCGGGCGCCGGTCCGAGAGCCCGGAGGAAAGGACGCCACCGCCCGCGTTCTCGCCGCGGGCTTCTCGATTCTGCTCTGCCGGTTCCGGGTGAGGCTTGCGGTCGCGACTCCGCTCTCCCATTGCTGAAGATCGCCTTGCGGTTCGCCCTCCCGCGTCCGGTCGGCGCCGGAAGTCGGGGCGGACGGATCCAGCGGCCGCCGACAGGACCTCGACGTCACCGAACCCGGCCCCGTCAGCGCCGGAAGTCGGGGCTGGACAGGTCCAGCTCGGCCACCGACAGGACCTCCACGTCGCCGAACCCGGCCCGCCGGAGGTCGTTCACGAACGCGCGGGCCTCGCCCACGAGCACGATCGCGAGGCGGTCGGGGCGCAGGTAGGTGCGCGCCACCCGCCGTATGTCCTCCACCGTGACCGCGTTGATCCGGTTCGGGTAGTTCGGGAGATGGTCGAGGTCGAGGCCGTACACCAGCGCCTCCAGCACCTGGGAAGCGATGGCGTTGGGCGTCTCGATGCTCAGCGGGAAGTTCCCGGCCAGGTAGGCCTGGGCGTTCTCGAGCTCGCGCCGGCTCACCCGCTCCCGCCGCAGGCGGCCCACCTCGCCGACCATCAGCCGCAGCGCCTCGACCGTCGCCTCGGTCCGGGTGTCGGTCTTCCCGACGAAGTCGCCGCCGTAGCGGCGGCTGCCGATCTCGGCCGAGGCCGAGTAGGTGAGGGACCGTTCCGTCCTCAGCACGCTTCCGAGCCGGTTCCCCCCCTCGCCGCCGAGGATCTTGATGGCGACGTCGAACGGCAGGTGGTCGGGGCTGGCGCGCTCCAGGGCGGCGTGCCCGACCCGGATGGCCGTCTGCAGCGAGCCCGGCTTGTCGATGACGACGATCCGGCGGGTGGGCTCGGGTATCTCGCCGACGGGCGGCGCCGCCGCCTCGGTCCGGGGCGTCCAGTCGCCGAACGTCCGTTCCGCCGCCGCGAAGGCCGACTCGGCGTCGATGTCGCCGACGATGGCGAGCAGGGCGTTGTTCGGCGCGTAGTGCGCGGCGTGGAAGTCGACGAGATCGTCGCGCGTGATCCGCCGCACCGACTCCGGCGAGCCGTTCGACGGCTGCCCGTAGGGGTGGGACCCGTAGATCAGCCGCGAGAGCACCACCCCCGACAGGTACTCCGGGTCGTCGTAGCTGACCTGGAATCCCGACAGCACCTGCTGCCGCTCGCGCTCGATCTCGGCCGGCGCGAATGCCGGGTTCCGCACGGTGTCGGCGACCATGTCCAGCCCGAACTCGAAGCTGTCGGTCATGACGAGGGCATTGACGAAGGTCAGGTCCGTACCCGCCCCGGCGCCGAGGATGCCGCCGATCGAGTCGATGGCGTCGGCGACCTCGGTGGCGCTCCGGCTCGTCGTTCCCTGGTCGAGCAGCGCGCCCGTGAACGTCGCGACCCCCGGCTTGCCGGCCGGGTCGTATGCCGATCCGGCCCCGATGAGCAGCCGCAGGTTGACGGCCGGCTGCTCGTGGTGCATCACCACCACCACCCGCAGGCCGTTGTCCAGGGTCCGCACCTCGTAGGGCGGGAACGTCGCCTGGCGCCACGGCAGCGGGGGCGGAGGGCTCTCCCGCGGCCAGTCCACCTGCTGGCCCCACGCGGCCACGGCGATCATCGACAGGCAGAGGGCCAGGAGCACGGCCCGTTCCACGGCGCGGGCTCCCGCAGGGGTGGTTGGGCGCCCGGGGGAGGCCGCGACGCGGCCTGGCGGTCGCGATGGCGTTTCGCCGGCGCGAGATTTCCGGGCCGACGATGGGCGTGCCAGGCCGGCAGTGTCCGCGCCGGACCTCGAGAGTGAACCCCGTCTCATTGGTCGTCTCCGGGCCGGAAGAACGACCGCCCGGGCGGCGGGGCGGGCAGAATCGTCAGCACCAGCCGGTTCTCCTCGGTGAAGTAGGTCCGGGCCACCCGCTGCACGTCCTCGCGGGTGACGTTCATGAAGATGTCGAACTCGGCGTCCACGGTGGTGATGTCGTCGTGCGCCACCGCCGCGTGGACCAGGTGCGAGGCCTTCTGCTCGATGGTGAGGCGGCCGAACACGTAGTCGCGGGCGAACTGGTTCTTGGCCTGCTGCAGCTCCCGTTCGCTGATGAACTCCGTCTTCAACCGGTCCAGCTCCTCGATGAGCGCCGCCTCCGACTCGGCCGGCGTGCGTCCGGGCTGGACGATGGACACGGCGTAGAAGAGGTTCGGGTCCTCGATGAGCAGGCCGTCGCCGGCCGCCGACACCGCGAGCTGGTCCTCGTAGACGAGCCGGCGGTAGATGCGCGAGCTCTCTCCGTCGGAGAGCACCTTGGTCGCGATGTGCAGGGGATACGCGTCGGGGTGCCCGTCGTAGGTGATGTGATGGGCCACGATGACCGCGGGCAGGGGCCAGTTCTCGGACTGCGTCAGGGTCACCCGGCGCTCCCCGGTGGACGGCGGCTCGCGGGGAATGTCGCGGGGCACCGGCCGCTCGGCCTTCGGCACCCGGCCGAAGTACAGCCTGATGTGGGCCAGGGCCTGCACGGGGTCGAAGTCGCCGACCAGCACCAGGGTCGCGTTCTCCGGCACGTAGTAGGTGTCGTAGAACTCCTGGACGTCCTCGATGGAGGCGGCCTCGAGGTCCTCCATGCTGCCGATGACCGAGTGCTTGTACGGGTGCACCGAATAGGCCTGGTCGTACAGGATCTCCGACAGCAGGCCGAACGGCGCGTCCTCGTAGCGCCAGCGGCGCTCCTCCTTGACGACCTCCCGCTCCGCCTCGAACGTCCGCTGGTCGATGCGCAGCGTGGCCATCCGGTCCGCCTCCAGCCACAGGACCAGGGGCAGGTACTGGGACGGCACCGTCTGGAGGTACGTCGTGGCGTCCTCGGTCGTGTAGGCGTTCCCGTCGCCTCCCACCCGGGAGATCATCGTCAGGTGCGAGTCGGGAAGCACGTTCTTCGAGCCCTTGAACATCATGTGCTCGAACAGGTGGGCGAACCCGGTGCGGCCCGGCCGCTCGTTCTTCGACCCCACGTGGTAGACCATCTGCAGGTGGACGATGGGCGTGGAGTGGTCCTCGGAGAGGATCACCCGCAGGCCGTTGTCCAGCGTGTGCATCTCGTAGTCGAGCGGGGTCGGCCGCACCGCGCCGTCCAGGGTGGACGACACGGCGAGCAGGCCGGCCAGCACGACGAGGAGCATCCGGCCGGGCGTCGGGAAGAGCGCGCCCGAGCCGCCGCGCCGCCGCCAAACCGCGGGGAGAATCGTCTGGAGCATGGGCCGAATTATGGCACAGCCGGACGCACGTCCAGGCAGGTCCCAGTCCGGAATCGCGGAGGGCGGGGGCGTCGGCTTCCGGCGACGGCCGCGTGGCCCCGAGAGGGTGACGGCGGCGCGGGCAACCGCAACGTAGGCGTGTCGGGGTCCGAGGATGGAACCCACGTCCGGCCGCCCCTGAGGTTCTACTTCAGCTTGAGCAGCGGATAGTCGGGAAACCGCGGCGTCAGCGTGCGGTTCGCGCAGTCGGCGATCAGGTCGAGCGCTTCCAGAACGATCTGGCCGAGCAGCGGCTCGCTCAGAGGTGGGCCGACCACGCAGTCGGTGTTCATGAACCGGTTGCCGATCCGGACCGTCACCGGCCCCGCCAGCGGCCGTTCCTCCTTGCGTTCGTCGGCGTAGGTGACGACGACGGTGCGCTGTGCCTCCAGGCCCAGGCGCTCCACGACGTTCTGGGGGAGGACCAGCATGACCGCCCCCGTATCGACGATGGCGTCGACGCTCGATCGTCGGACCTGGGACTCCTGGCCGTGACCGTGGTCGACGAGGGCGCGGTCGCGCGCGTTCTCCAGGTCGACCTTGGCGACAATCTCTCCCATGGGTGCGCTCCGCCCGTGCAGGCTCCGAAACCATCGTATCACCGGTGCCGACGCCAGTTGGACGCCCGCCCTTCCGCCCCTTCCCGTTCCGGCCGGTTCGGCGGCTCTTCCCCCGGGGCCAGCCTCGCTGCTCCATCTCCGCGCAGCGGCGCTCGAGGGCTGCCACCCGCTTGCAGAGGGGCAGCAGGGTGCGTGCGAGCGACTGCGTTCCGCTACGTCCGCCTGCGCCTCCCGCGGCCCGGCTCCGCAGCTTGCACTGCTGTCCGGAGTCCCGGCCCGACCGGGAACAGGGCGTGTCGAACCTCGATATCGCTGCCCGAGGGTCGGCGATGGCGGCTGAAGAAGCGTTTCGACTCGCCGATGGGCGCGGCATCACGCGGTTCGGCGACCAAGCCGACCTCCTCGCACAGCTCGGCGATTCTCGATCGGACGCTCGATTCCGCGTACTCCAGGTCGCCGTCGAGGACATAGCCGAGCATGCACGCAAGAGGAAGGCCCTTCGCGTACTGTTCAACGACGAAGCGTGACAGCCCATCCTTGACGTAGTTGCCGGCCAGCGACCTCCGGCCATCCTGGCGCACGAGGTTCAGCCGCTTGCACTCGTACGCGAGGTAGATGTCACGATCCTGGTTCAGGATGACGGCCATGTCGATGCGGCCGGTGCTGTACGCAGCACCTTCCGCGGTGCGTGTGACGGGCTCGTACTGGAATTCGATATAGTGGAACCAGCAGGTGAGTCTCGCGATCCCTGTTCAGAAGATCCACCAGATTGATGGTGATGGGGTCCTCCTTGATGGTGATGGGGTCCTCGTCCGGCTGCTTCGGCAACCTGCCGATGCACTTGGGCCAGACGGCCGCGACGCGCTTCAGAAATCGCACGTCGAATGACCGGAACCGGCCGGCCCACGTGGCGGGGTCGCCGGCGACCATCAATCCGGACCCGGACGATCGTCATGCCGGCGTCCGACGAAGCCCTGCAGGTCGAGCGCGATGGCGTGGGCGTCGGCCACGGCTGCGGATCGGAGCCAGAACCGCTTGGCGGCGGGCTTGACGAGGAAGAGATCGCGGTCGAGGAACACCCGGAAGTCCGGCGTCGACTGGAAGTTGCCTGGAAGCGGTTGCTCGATGCGGCGGGCGAGGCCGGACAATGCCTCCCCGACCGGCGTGTCGTCGTCCTCAGCGTAGTCGAACGCGTTGCGCCCGTCCCGCAACGTCAGCCGGAGAACGGCCAGGTCGTCGTTGCGGGCCACGAGCCGGGTGCCTATGGCGCAGTCGTCGTCGAGCCAGTCCATGAGGTTGTCGACGAGCGTGCGGGCATAGGCGCGCCGGTCGGACGTGGTCGACGAGTACCAGATCTCCGGCA
>JAJEEA010000123.1 GCA_022821235.1 Vicinamibacteria bacterium | reverse complement strand
GGAGACCGGCGAGCGCTATCCGCGCTCGTCGCGCTACGGGTCGGCCCTGCGGCCCACGCTGTCGCCGGACGGGCGGTGGCTGGTCTTCGGGACGCGGCACGACGAGCACACGGGGCTGGTGCTGCGCGACCTCGAGACGGGGGAGGAGCGCTGGCTGGCCTACCCGGTGCAGCACGACGACCAGGAGTCGCGGGCGACCCTGGACGTGCCGCCGGGCATGGCGTTCACCCCCGACTCGCGGCACCTCGTGGCCTCCTGGGGCGGCGGGCTGTGGAAGGTGCCGGTGGCGGGCGGGGCGGCCGAGAAGATCCCGTTCCGGGTGCGCTTCGACCTGACGCTGGGGCCGAGGGTGGAGTTCGACTACCGCCGGCCTCGGTTCAGCCGCCGGTCGAATAGTCCCTGACCTCGAGGCCGGGCACGCGGCGATAGTGTCTGGTATCGCGCGCCACCGGAACGCCGTTCGCCGGCACGACACCCGCCACGGCGAATACCGCAGCCACGCCGTCGTACGACGGGGAACCCAACGCCGACGGGTCGGTGGTGGACCTGGATTCGTCGGCCAGCCGAACGCCGCGATCCAACGAACCGGATCTGCGTTCATGGCGACCGATGCAGCGGGGGGGGGGGGGAGCGTCCTGTGCACCCCTCCCGCTGACCGTCTTGGCGGTTCCTGCGGCGCCGCCGCATCGCTGGAGAACCCGGAGAATTCCGACCTAATTCCGCACTACCTCGTGAGAAAATCAACGCATGGCACCACGAAGAGGATGCGAAGAGCCAAGCGTACGGTCATCGCTCCGGATCCGGTCCCCCGAATGGCCCGGGGCAGTAGACCGAGCAGCCCGGGGGCGAACCTGGACGAAAACGCCCCCAAGCGTGGGCGAAGGTCGTGCAACAAGGACTGCCGACTTGCGAGCAGCTCGACGCCGGCGCCCGGGAAACCGAGGATGAGGACGATGACGAGACAGGCAGCCCAAGAAAGGAATCGGGGCCGCGCAGCGCCGTCCGCGAAGACCCTCGTGATCACACCCCATCCCGACAGCCTGCCGGCGAGGCCTGGACCCCCGGAAGCCTTCGACGACGACCTCGCGCCCGAGGACTGGGCAGACACTCTGCCCTGGGGCGATCGCACGACTACGGGCCGAGACTCGAACATCGTCAACCTGGTGTTCCACTCGAGGTGCGCGGGATACCGAAAACGACCGACCAGCCTGGCGCTCTACGACGGGATGCGCGCGACGACGCCGACCGAGGAGCAGGCTCACGCCATCCGAACATGGCTCGACCATGCGACGGTCGAGCAACACTGGTTCGCCTGGGCCGAACGCGTCTACAGCTGGCGAATGCTCGCCAACGCCATGCGCAACGCAGGGTTCACTGACCCGGAGAAGGTGCGAACGCTGAACGAGCACGCGGCCAGACGACACCTAATCCCGGCGAAGGACCGTCGACGACGAGGCTGAGCAAGGGACGATGGAAACACTGACGCTCCCGGAACCGGCAGCCACGCTCTGGAAGAAGATCGGACCGAGACTCGAAGATGCGATGCGCGAGATCCTCGGAGCCAACGAACGCTGGACGATGACCGGAGGCACGATACTCACGGCGCGGTACAAGCACCGGTCGAGCACCGACATCGATCTCCAGTTGGCGCCCTCGGCCGCCGACCGGTTGATCGCGAAACGGTGCCCGCACTTCATGACCTCGATGACCGAACTTGGCGCCACGGGCGGATACCAGGGAGTACGGCAAATCGTCGTCTCTTTCCCGCGATCTGAACTCGACCTGTGGCAGAGGAAGAAAGGTGAGGAACGCCACCCGGAGGGCAGCGAACGCGAGGCGCGGATAGACGGACGGGCCGAGCACGTCGAGTCGAACGCCCAGATCCTCCACGGCAAAGCGAAACGGGCGAGCCGGAAGGCACCGGTCAGGGATCTCTACGACTTCGCGGTCGCTATGGAGATCGACCGACAGAGCCTCGAAACCGCCATCAACCTCGAGCCGCTCGAGGAGATGACCACCCTCAGGAAGAAGTGGCGCGACACCGCCCAGACGTACGCCAAGGACACCAGAACCGATATCAAGAACGTCCCGGCGCGCTTCGCGCACATCCAAGCGGACCCCGCCGGCCACGCGGTCCGAGCGACAGAGAACGCGACGTGGACGGCCGCCGACCTCCACTACGAGAACAGACAACTCGAGTGGCGGACAGAATGCCACGACGGCACGACAAACAGGCAGGCGACCAACGCCTGCAACGCCGCGGGCCTGAGGGATTGGATGAGACAGACCGGAGTCGACCGGTTCATCGAGCTGAACGAGCCGACCCAAGCCGATGCGATCACCGCATCTGCCATCGAGATCGCCGAGCGAGGGCCAACGGGGTCAAGGACGATCTGGAGTATCACCCGAGATCGCACGTTGCTCGACACGTCGTGATCGGTTCTTCCGCTGCCGGGCGCATCCAACGGCTTTCCCGGCGCCGGGGCCTCGTCCGGCGCCGATGCCATTCGACTTCGGGTGTCAGGCTCGGGGACGCGTGTCGTTCCAGCCGTCGAGTTGATACCATGGCTGCGACACCGAAGGAGAACACCACGATGCGCATGCCGACCCTGCTCTCCGGCTCCCGGCCTCGTCGCAACCTCTTCCGCATCGCGAGCGGCGCGGATCCCGGTTCCACCCGCGTCGTGATCCTGCTGCTTGTGCTGTGGGCGTCGATGGGCGCATCGGGCGTGACGACGGCGGAACCCGTCGGGCCGAGGGCGGCGCCGGCGCAGTCGGCGGGAGCCGACGACGACGCCGTCGAGGACCCCGAGGACACGGGCCTGCCCCTCGAGGTCGACCGGCTGGTGCCCCTCGACATGACCGAGGGACGCTGGATCTCGCTCGACGTCAGCCCCGACGGCGAGACCATCGCCTTCGACTTCCTCGGCGACCTCTTCACCGTCCCCATCGCCGGCGGCGACGCGACCCAGCTCACCTCGGGCATGGCGTTCGACGCCCAGCCGCGGTTCTCGCCCGACGGCTCGCGCATCGTCTACACGTCCGACGCCGACGGGGGGCAGAACGTCTGGGTCGTGGACAGCGACGGCTCCGACCCCGTGCAGATCTCGAAGGGGGCGTCGAACCGGGCCGAGTCGCCCGAGTGGATGCCCGACGGCGACTACGTGGTGGCGGCGATGGGCGCGTTCCGCCTCTCGGGGCTTCCGAAGCTGAAGCTCTTCCACGTGGACGGGGGCAGCGGCACCCAGCTCATCTCCGAGCCGGACAACCTGAAGACCCTCGGCCCCGCGGTGTCGCCGGACGGGCGGTACATCTGGTACTCGAGGCGCACCGGCGACTGGCAGTACAACGCCCAGCTTCCCCAGTACCAGCTCGAGGCCTACGACGTGGAGACCGGCGAGCGCTATCCGCGCTCGTCGCGCTACGGGTCGGCCCTGCGGCCCACGCTGTCGCCGGACGGGCGGTGGCTGGTCTTCGGGACGCGGCACGACGAGCACACGGGGCTGGTGCTGCGCGACCTCGAGACGGG
>JAJEEA010000081.1 GCA_022821235.1 Vicinamibacteria bacterium | reverse complement strand
CGGCCGGCGCGCCGGGATAGTAGCCGACCAGCAGCGCGCCGAACCCGCGGCGCGACGCCCGCCCGTCGGTCCACCCCCCGACGACGAACTCCTGCCGCCGCACGAGCTTGAGCTTCCGCCAGGCGGGACTCCGGCGGCCCGACAGATACTTCGACGCCGGGTCCTTGACGACCAGCCCCTCCCAGTCGTCGGCCAGCGCCTCCTCGCGCAGGGCGAGGCCGCCGCCGCACTGGCTGGCCACGACCCGCACCACGCCCGCGGCCCCGGGGCCGACGCGCTCGACGAGGCGCGCCCGGCGCTCCGTCAGGGGCCGTGGCCGCAGGTCCTCCTCCCCGTCGCGGATCAGGTCGAACGCGATGAAGACGGCGTCGATCTCGGGCGCCCGCGCGCGGGGCCGGCCCTGCCGGTGCATGCGGCCCTGGAGGCGCTCGAACGGCAGCGCGCCGCCGGCCGCGTCGACCGCCGCGATCTCGCCGTCGAGCACGACCGGACCGGCGAGCCCCGCCGCGAGCGCGGTCAGGGCATCGGCGATCTCGGGGAACTGCGCGGTCTTGTCGTTCCCCAACCGGGACCGGATGCGGACCTCCGGCTCCCCCTCCCGGCCCGTCCCGCGGCGCCCGACGGCCGGCGTGACCTCGACGAGGGCGCGGATGCCGTCGTACTTCTGCTCGAAGACGAGGTCCTCGCGCGCGAGCAGCCGATCGTGCGCCGACTCGTCGACCGAGACCGCGAGCATCGGCCGCAACGCGGCCGTATCCTCGCTCCACGCCGGCCCGCGCGCCGCATCGGTCCCCCGCGCGTGCCGCGGAGAACGCCCCGCCGGCGCCGCTCGAGACCCGCTTCGTCCCCCCATCGGCCGACCAGCATACCCGGCCGCCCCCTGAAACCGAAGAGCCGTGCCGGACCCGACGCGGCTTCCCCTCGCCGCGCCGGGCCGCGCCCGGGGGCACGGGGGCGAGCCGCACCGCCGCAATGCCGGCCGGCAGGAGTCCTCGCCACGCCGGTCGCTCCCGGGCGCACAGAGCCCCCGCGCCCCGCCCGTCAGGGTCTCCCCGCCCCCCGGCCGCCCCCTGGGAGTCTGCGCCGTAGAACGGTGCAGACTCCCAGCAGGGTTGGCTGGGCGGTGAGCGGAGCCGTAGGCGACGCTCTCCGGGCTAGCGGCTAGCGGGCCGGCACCCTGCCGCCCCGTGGAAACCCGGCCGCCCCGTGCGACGCGGGGTTCATGCCGGCCTTGTTGGTCTCGTCGGCTACCACGTGGAGGCCCGGCCGCCCCCGTGCGACGCGGGGTTCTGCCGCCGCCTCCCGGAACCGATAAGATGGAAGTCCCCCGCCCGCGGTGTCCGGGCGCACCGGGAGATGACGACATGGCTGCACGCCCCACCTGGAAGGGCCACATCAAGATCAGTCTCGTGACGGTGCCGGTGCGGGTGTTTCCCGCCACCAGCACCGAGTCCGTCCTCCGCTTCAACCAGCTCCACGGCGAGTGCCAGACCCGCCTGCAGCAGAAGCGCTGGTGCCCGAGCTGCGACCGCGAGATCGACAAGACCGAGATCGTCAAGGGCTACGAGTTCGAGCGGGGCCGCTACGTGGTGCTCGACGAGGAGGACATCGCCAAGGCGCGCCCCGAGTCGACCCGCATCATCAACCTCGAGCGGTTCGCGGACATGGACTCCATCGATCCGATGTACGTGGAGAAGCCGTACTACCTGGCCCCCGACGGCGACGTGGCGTCGAGCGCCTTCGGGGTCATCCGCGAGGCGCTGCGCGGCAAGGCGGGCATCGGCAAGCTCGCCCTCTCGGGCCGCGAGTACTCGGTGGCCATCCAGCCCCGCGAGAACGGGCTCGTCATGTTCACCCTGCGCCGGGCCAACGAGGTGCGCCGGATGAGCGCCATCGAAGAGCTCGACCGGGTGCCCGACGAGCCCAACGACGCCGAGGTGTCCCTGGCCCGGCAGGTCATCGGCAACTTCGAGGGCGAGATCGACTTCGGCCGGTTCGAGGACCAGTACCAGGCGCAGCTCCGCTCGGTCATCGACGCCAAGGTCGCCGGCGAGGACTTCGTGGTGCAGGAGGAGGAGGCGCCCACCAAGGTCGTCGACCTCATGGCCGCCCTCCGGAAGAGCCTCGACAGCGTCAGCGCCGCCAAGAAGAAGCCGGCGCGGGCGAGCGGGAGCGCCGCCGCGAAGACGGCCAGGCCCCGGCGCAAGCGGGCGTAGGCGCCTCGCCTACCGCGCCGCGGGCGCCAGCACCGGCGCGAGGACGGCAAGGTCGCCGTCGACGTCGGGGTTGGGCGCGAGCCGCAGCAGGCGGGCGAGGAACGGATACACGTGCACGCTCTCGAAGGGGCCGAGGCGCTGGCCGGGCCGGATGTCCGGCCCCAAGGCGAGGAAGATGCCGTGCATGTCGGGGTGGCGCGGGTCCCACCCGTGCATGCCGGCCGGCGGCGGCGGGCTGCCGAGGTCGAGCATGAAGCCCGGGTCGGCGACGACCACCACGTCGCCGATGCGCGGGTTGTCGCGGTAGCGGAGCGCCGCCGGCACCTCGGTCCGGAGATAGGCGCGCCCGCCGGTCAGGCCGCCGCCCCCGATGCCGTCGTTGACGTCGTCGCGCACCGCCCGCGCCCGCGCCGCGCCCCCGGCCACGAACAGGTTGGCGCCCGGTCCGCTGACGACCGCGCGCACGCCGCGCAGGTCGGCGACGGCCGTCAGATCGATGGTCCCCCCCGGACGGACCGCGCCCATGCCGTGGTCCGAGACCAGCACCACGGACACCGCGCCGCCGTGCGGCAGCGCGTCGATGCCGTCGAGGAGCCGCCCGAGGTCGGCGTCCACCTGCTCCACCGCCTCGGCGACGGCGGGCGACGCCGGGCCGGCGCGGTGGCCGGCGCCGTCCACGGCCGAGAAGTACAGGGTGACGAGGTGGGGCCGACGCTCGGGGGGCAGGGCCAGCCAGTCGAGGACCTGGTCGACCCGCTCGCGGTGGGTGCCGCGGTCGGCGTAGCGGGTCCAGAAGGTCGAACGCACCCCGCCGACGTCCGCCTCGGTGCCCACCATCAGCATCGCCGCCGCCACCATGCCCTGGGTCTCGGCCGTCACCCAGATGGGCTCGCCGCCGTACCACGCGCCGTCCTCGACGCTGGCGCGGTCGCGGTAGTTGTACTCGGCGCCGCGGTCGGGGTCGAAGAAGCGGTTGCCCACCAGGCCGTGGCGTTCGGGGTGGAGGCCGGTGGCGATGGTGTAGTGGGCGGGGAACGTGAGCGACGGATAAGGGGGAACGAGCGCGTCGGCGATCACCCCCCGGGCCGCGACCCGGTCGAAGGACGGCGTGGCGTAGAGGTCCAGGTAGTCGTGGCGGAACCCGTCTAACGACACCAGCACGAGGTAGGGCTTGTCGAGCGTCTCGGGCGCGTTGACGCCGCCGGTGCCGTCCGGGGTCGTGGCCCGGCCTGGTGGCTGCGCCGCTTCGGCCGCCCCCGCCGCCGGGGCGGAGGCCGCGCCGGTCGCCCCCGCGGCGCCGACGAGGCCGCACGCAACGGCGACGATCAGCACCACGGCGCCGCGCCACCCCCGACCTCCCCGGAGAGAGCGGCGAGAATCCTGACGTATCGGGCCGGCGGCGCGTCCACGGGGAACGGCGTTGCCCCGCAGACCGCGTTCGGTCCGTCGTCGTCGATGCCCGCCCGGCGCCCCCGACGCATCCCGCCACGTCGGCGCTTCGCCGGTCCCAGGGCAGCCCGCGGCTTCACCCCCGGCTCCGAGCCCCGCCGACCACGCATTCGCTCGATCGCTGTTCGTCATGGCGATATCCGCGACCCGGCGACCGCCGGAGGGAATCGGGGGCATCCGGGCGCTACTTCAGGCCCATGCGCTTCTTGTACTCCGGCCACTCCACCCGCAGCCGCAGGAAGGCGTCGACGTCCTCGACGACGAGGAACGGGTTGGTGCGCCGCTCGAGCCCGATGGTCGAGCTGGGCCGCGCCCCGTAGTCGTGCCCGGGCCACACCGTGGCGTCGTCCGGCACCGCGTCGAGCAGCCGCTGCAGGCTCGCCCACTCGGTGCGGGCGTCGGCCTCGGTCTTCGTGCCCCCGACCTTGCCCACGAACAGCAGGTCGCCGGTGACGAGCAGGCGATGCTCCGGCTCGAACAGCACGAGGTGATCGTCGCAGTGGCCGGGGGTGTGCAGGCACCGCAGCGCGAGCGACCCCACCGCCAGCTCGCCTCCATCCGCGAGCGCCACGTCCGGCGCTTCCGGGGCCGCGGGGTGGGCGGCCACCGGCGCCCCCGTCAGCTCGACGGCGGCGGGGTTCCCCTCGGTGTGGTCCGGATGCCCGTGGGTGTTGACGACGTGGGTCACCGTCAACCCCTGCGCGGCCGCCCGCGCGACGAGCACCGCCGGCGAGTACGACGGGTCGACGAGCACCCCCTTCCCCGCCTCCCGGTCGCCGATCAGGTAGCCGAAGTTCCGGTCGCCGCCGGTCCGAACCTGCTCGAAGACGAGACGCACCGAGTCATTCTATACGGACGGCGGACGCACGGCGGCGCGAGCGCCGACCTGTCCCGGCCGGGTGGCGCCCGGTCGCGTTCATCATCGAGTCCGGATCATCCGAGCTGCGAAAGCGCAGGGAACCAGCCCGGTCATTCCACCAGCAGAACCGCCGGCGCCAGGCGCGTCCCGTCGAGAGACCTTCGCAGCCGGCCGTCGAACGTCACCAGGCGTCCCCGGCGGCGCGCCGCGAGGGCGGCGAGATGGAAGTCGTTCAACTGGTGGTGGCCCTGCAGCCGACCGGCCGTCGCGTCGTCGAGGGAGTCGCGCAACGACAGGTCGTCCGGCCAGAAGCGGTGCCCGCCCGAGGCGCAGAAGCGGGCCAGCCGGCGCAGCGCTTCCCGGGGCGAGGCCGAGACGGTCGGGTAGGCCGGATTCGACAACACCCGGACGCACCCGGTCTCGGTGAACGGACAGGTGGCCCAATCGGCGGCACCCGTCGCGCCGAACCAGCGGTGCGCGGCATCGTGGTTGACGTGTCGTGCGTCGAACAGCGCCACCAGGAAGTTGACGTCCAGCAGGTGGCTCACGGCGCCTGGTCGCGGAGCCGATTGACCAGATCGAGGTCCGGGGCCGCGGCATCGGACCGGGCGTCCGGCGGCGCGGCGAAGATCGGCACGCCGTTTCTGACCACCGGCGCGCCGCCGGGTCGGAGCGCCTGCAGGATGAGCTCCGAGGCGATGGCGCCGAGCGTCTTGCCCCGCTGCCGGGCGAGCTGCCGCACCGCCGCGAGGGCGTCGGCAGACAGGTTCAAGGTCGTTCGCATGTGCCGTTACCCTACGTCCCGGCCAGGGCGATGTCAATCATCACGCATCGCGCATCATTCGCGGCGGGGTCGATGGACTCGCAGGATCGATAGAGAAGGCCGAGCTTCGAGCCGATAGATCGGGCAGAGACATGACCACTCGCTGCGCTACGTTCACGGCCGCGGTCGGCCGGCTCGCGAAGGCCGCCGCGGTCGCGGGTCTGCTCCTGCCGGCGACGCCCGCCCTGGCCGCCGCCGCCGACAGCGAGGCGGAGCGCCTCGCCGAGGGATACGTCGTCCTCCAGGAGATCATGGACGCCCCCGACGGCTCCATCCCCGAGGCGATCCTCGACCGGGCCATCGCCATCGCGGTGTTCCCGTCGACGGTCCGGGCCGGGTTCATCTTCGGCGGCCAGCGCGGCCGCGGATTCATCGCGGCGCGGGACCCGGACACCGGCGCCTGGTCGCCGCCCGCGTTCCTGACCCTGACCGGCGGCAGCATCGGCCTTCAGGTCGGCGCGCAGCAGGCCGACGTGGTCCTCCTCATCCAGAACCGGCGCGGGCTCGCCCGCCTGCTCGGCAACCAGTTCAAGCTGGGCGGCGACGCCTCGGCCGCGGTGGGGCCGGTCGGGCGCAGCCTCGAGGCGTCGACCGACCTGCAGATGACGGCCGAGATCCTCAGCTACTCGCGCAGCCGCGGGGTGTTCGCCGGGGTGACCCTCGGCGGCGCCACCCTGCGGGCGGACCGCGACGCCAACGAGCGCTTCTACGGGGTGCGGCTCGACTCGCGGCAGATCGTCCTCGAAGGCCGTACCGGAGCGGCCCTGCCCGAGGTCGCCGCCCGGCTTCAGCAAGCGCTCGACCGCCTCGCGCCCTGACGGAAACACCGGACCTGCCCCCGGCCCTGCACGAGGACAGGAACCGCGTTCTCTACGCCCGGGAGCTCATCGCGAAGGCGGGTACGGAGTTCATCGACGTCGACAACCGCGACGTGATCGGCGACGAGGACGAGGGCTCCCTCGAGGTGGGCTGCAGGGAGGTGATGACGGTCGCGAAGCGGAAGTTCACCCTCGGCTCCCGCCTTCTGTCCCGCAACCGCCGGCCCCGTCACCCCGCCGTTCGCCCGGCTCGTGCTCGCGCATCGGCCGGCCTCGGCGGGCGCGTACGTGCGCCGGCCGCATCGTCGGTAGCCACGCTGCTCCGCCCGGGCGGGCATCGCGGCCGCGAGTCAGGACGCGTCGAAGTCGAGGCCGACGTCGAGGGCCGGGGCGCTGTGGGTAATCCAGCCGACCGAGATCAGGTCGACGCCGGTGGCGGCGACGGCGGCGACGGTCTCGGGGGTGATGCCTCCCGACGCCTCGGTCAGGGCCCGGCCGCGGGCCATCGCCGCCGCCTTCCTGAGGTCGGCGATCGTGAAGTTGTCGAGGAGCACGGCATCGGCGCCCGCGTCGAGGGCCTCCCGGAGCTGGGCCAGGTCGTCGACCTCCACCTCTACTCGCACCAGGTGCCCCGTCGCGGCGCGAGCGCGGGCGACGGCGGCGGCGACCCCGCCCGCGACCAGCCGGTGGTTGTCCTTGACGAGCACCGCGTCGTGCAGCCCGAAGCGGTGGTTGGCGGCGCCGCCCACCCGCACCGCGTACTTCTCGAGGGCGCGGAGGCCCGGGGTGGTCTTGCGGGTGCAGACGACGCGGGCGGGACCGCCGCGCGCCGCCGCCTCGACCACGTCGCGGGTGGCGGTGGCGACGCCCGACAGGTGGGCCAGGAGGTTCAGGGCGGCCCGCTCGGCCGAGAGCAGGACCCGGGCCGGACCCTCGACCGTCGCCAGCACCGCGCCGGCCGGCACGTCCGCGCCGTCCTCGTGCTCGACGGCGTGGCGCACCGGCCCGAGGGTCTCGAACGCGAACAGGGCGCAGCGGAGCCCGCAGACGCGTCCGGCGCGCCGAACCGCGATGCGCGCGGCGGCGCGGCGATGCGCGGGCACGATCGCGTCGCTGGTGACTTCGCCGGCCGACCCCAGGTCGACCGCCAGCTCGCGGCGCACGAGCGCCTCGTAGTGCAAGGGCGCCAACGGGGCCGCGCCGCCCCTCATCCCCCCGCCCCGCGGCCGACCTCGAGCATGCGCGCGACGGCCCGGCGGGCGCCGGCGGCGACGGCGGCGTCGACGGTCACCTCGTGCCGCATGTGCTCGAGCGACGCCAGGATCTTCGGCAGGGTGATGCGCTTCATGTGCGGGCACAGGTTGCAGGGCCGGATGAACTCCACCTCGGGGTGGGCCACCGCCACGTTGTCGCTCATCGAGCACTCGGTCACCAGCACGACCCGCTCGGGGCGCACGGCGTCGACGTGGCGCAGCAGGCCCGCCGTCGAGCCCACGTAGTCGGCCTCGGCGAGCACGTCGGGCGGGCACTCCGGGTGCGCGTAGATCTGCACCCCCGGATAGCTCGCCCGGTAGCCGCGCAGGTCCTCGGCGCTGAACCGCTCGTGCACCTCGCAGTGGCCCTGCCACAGGACGACCTCGACCCCGGTCCGGCCCGCGACGTAGCGGCCGAGGTACTCGTCGGGCAGGAAGATGACCCGCTCGGCCCCCAGCGACTCGACGACCTCGACCGCGTTCGACGACGTGCAGCAGATGTCCGACGCCGCCTTCACCTCGGCCGACGTGTTGACGTAGGTCACCACCGGGGCGCCGGGGTGGCGCTCGCGCAGCAGCGCGACGTCGGCGGCGGTGACCGACGACGCCAGCGAGCAACCGGCCTCGAGGTCGGGGATGAGCACCGTCCGGCCGGGGCTGAGGATCTTGGCGGTCTCGGCCATGAAGTGGACGCCGCACACGACGATGACCTCGGCGTCGGTCTCGGCCGCCTGCCGCGCGAGGGCGAGGGAGTCGCCGCAGAGGTCGGCGACGCCGTGGAAGATCTCGGGCGTCTGGTAGTTGTGGGCCAGCACCACCGCCCCCCGCTCGGCCTTCAGGCGCCGGATGGCGTCGACGTAGGGGGCGTGGACCGGCCACTCCATCAGGGGGATCACCGACCGCACCCGCTCGTACAGGGCCGCGGTGCGGGCCGCCACCGCCGGCGTGTAGTCGAGCCGGGGCGGCTCGGGCTCGGGAACGGTCTGCTGTTGAAGATGGCTGTCCATTGTGCTCACAATGAGGATTACAAGGCCCCTTATTCTAGCCATGAGCATAACGAGCTGTCAAACCTGCGACGGCGGGGTTGCGGGAAGCGGCGGCGGGCGGCGGGCGAGCAGTGGGCGCCGCCGCCGGGAGCCGGGTATCCGCGCCGGTGACGCCACGGACGGCCCGGTCGGCGCGGTTGAACGGCGCGGATTCCCCCGAGCGTGGGCCGCGGGCGGCGAAACGGAGCCGCCGGCGACGATGGGCGCGGGCTACGCGCCCGACGACGGCAGCCCCGGGAGCCCCACGCCGGGGGCGGGGCGCTCGTGCTGCACCTCGCGGCGGAACCGGAACAGCTCGGCGGGCCGGCCCCCGGTGGCGGGCTCGACCCGGCCGGTGCCCTCGACGATGGCGCCGCGCTCGACGAGGCGGCGGAAGTTCTGCTTGTGGAGGCGGACGCCGGCGAGGGTCTCGACCGTCCGCTGGAGCTGGAGCAGCGTGAAGGCCTCCGGCAGCAGCTCGAACACCAGGGGCCGGTACTTGAGCTTGCCGCGCAGCCGGCCGAGGGCGGTGGCGAGGATGCGGCGGTGGTCGAGGGCCAGCGGCGCACCGAACCCCGGCGGGCCGGCCGCCGCGCCCCCGTCCCCGGCCGGGCCGAGGCCGGCCGGGCCGGACC
>JAJEEA010000008.1 GCA_022821235.1 Vicinamibacteria bacterium | reverse complement strand
GGGGCCACGCGGCAGAGAGCGCGGGCGGGACCGCCCCGCCGCCGGACAGTGCGCGGCCGGTCGCGGGCCGCGGCGACGCGGCGCCCGACCGCCCGGCCCTGGCGCAGTTGAAGGCGCGCCGCTACGCCGACAAGTACCGCGCCCCGGGGCGCCGCGTGCACATGATCGGCGTCGAGATCGACGCCGAGACGCGCGACGTCGCCGCCTTCGACGTGGAGCCCGCCTGAGCGGGGGCCGGCGCGTTCGCCGGCGCGGGCCACCGGCGCCGACGACGGGTACGACCTTCCGCTCCGCCGAGTGCTCGACGGCCGCCTCGGTGCCGGCCGCCACGACGGGCCGCGGTCTGCCGGCATCGTCGAACTCGCCGGCCGCAGCCGCCCATGAGGGGTGATGGCAGCCGGCGCCAAACGGCATCTTCACTGAACGACCACGATGTTCGCGCGGCCGGCCGCCTCGCAGACCCGCTGGAAGCCGCGTCCGCCGCGGAGCGGTTCGGCGGGGCCGTCCGGGCGCAGGCGGGATGGGTCGACCCGGTCGCCGAACAGGACGATGGCCCGGGCGGTGTCGCATTGCCGCGAGACCCACAGCAGCCCGCAGACATTCGGGTCCGCTTCGTGCAGGGCTTCGGCCCATCGCGCCGTCTTCCACCAGAGCCGCTCGGGTGCCTCGAGCAGTTGTCCCCGCGTCAGCCCGAGACGCCGCAACGCCAGCTCCGTCAGGTCGACGAGGCGCAGGTCCGCCTGAGGGCGAGGCGCGAGAGGCGGAGGGGCTCCAGGTCGGCGCGATGAATGCGGCCGCCCGGATCCCTGACACCGCGAAACACGGTCTCGGACAATGCGCCGTCGATCTCGTCGGCCGCGTAGAGGGTCGGTATCGACTCGCCCCGGGGATTGCGAAGGGGATGAAAGCGCCCCCGCCCGTGCCCGGGGTTGAACCTGTTGGCGGGCGAGGCGTCGTGCACCCTGAACAGGGGTCGCCCGGCGCTCCAGGTCTTCGTTTCGGGGTCCAGCTCGGCGGGCCGGGGCGGCTCCGGAAGCGGTTCCATCCCGCCTCAGAACCGATTCGCCCGCGCGACTTCACGCGCCGCCGCGGCCACGGCATCGGCGTCGGTGTCCATGACCTCGACCGGGCTTCGGTCATCGGGAAGCCAGCCGTTGGGCGCGGTGAACCAGCTCGCGATCTGCCAGGGCCCCCGCTTCCCGAGCGCGTGCAGGACATCGGCCACGACAAGCTTCGGTCTGCCGGCGCCGTCGAACTGAAACGCGGGGTAGAAGAAACGCCCCTGGTGCTCGACGGCGAAGATCTTCCCCGCGTTCCGCCAACGCGCGGCCAACGCCGCAGTGTTGTCGGCCTTCGATCCATACAGCCGGTGGACCTGCCCCGCGTCGAGGACCTCGTACCGCTCCAGAAAGTCGGCGCGGAACTCGGCGTTCCGCCGGGCCTGATCGAGAACGGCGGGATGAGGCCGGCCGGACAGCGCCGGCATGGCCATGTCGATCAGCCGCTCCATCTCCAGGGTATCCCCGGATTCCAGACGCGCCGTCAGCAGGAGCACGAACGCCTGGATCGCCTGCAGCTCCTCCTCGTCGTCGCCGGACACGAGCAGAGCGGTATGGGCGACCCGATTACGAAGGCGGGACCACGCCCGGGCCCCGTCGGACGACGCTTCGGCCTCGTCGGACAATGCCCGGGCCAACGCCTTCAGCCGATCTTCCGCCGGCGCCGCCCCCTCGGACTCGTCCAGCACGATGAGACGGTGGGCGAGCGGCGAATCGGGCTCTTCGCCGAAGACGTATCCGCGCGCCAGTTTCACTCGAGCCACGTGGCACTCTCCAACGGCAATGAGGTTGGTGACCTGAAATCATGACTCATCGATATCAACGAATCAACCGACCGCGCTGTTGACGGAGGTGGGCGTGCGACGCCGCACGGGGCGCCACGTCTCGTCGTCCCGCGTGATAGCGGTCGGTGCTCAGGACCGGGGCCGGCCGATCGGGCCGCGATCAGAGAGATCGCTGACCGGCGTCGACGCTTGTCGGTCAAGTCGAGCGTGTAGTACCGTGCTGCGTAGGGAGGAAGCGAGCCATGACGACCCGCGAACTGGTGTGGAACGCCATGTTTGCCGCTGACATGAGCCACCGTTACTTTCTCTCTCGCGCGGCCTGGAACAAGCGTGTGGACGACACCGTGCGCGTGCTGCTGCTCGTCATGTCGAGCGCGGCGTGGGCCAGCCTGGTCGCGCTGGCGCCTGCGGCGGCGCCGTACCTGGCCTTCGCCGCGGCGGTCCTGGCGTCGCTGACCGTGATCGTCCGGTTCCACGACCACGCCTCGACCTATGCGACGGCCGCCGAGGAGTTCAACCGAATCCTCACCGGATACCGTGAGTTGTGGAGCGATATCGACTCGTACAAGGTGGCCGACGACGATGCCGCCGAACGGCTCCGGGCGCTCAAGGAGCGTTCCGTGATCGCCACGCGCCCGCTCATGAAGTCGAGGATCAACGCGCGCGAGCTGATGCGGTGCTACGAGGCAGCCAGGCAGGTAGCGGGCCATGCCTGACCATCGGACGGAGTTTCCGCCGATGCCGGCGCCGCCCCACCACCGCCGCCTCAGCCGCCTCCGCCTCAGCCGCCTCCCCAACCCTCCAAAGGGCAGTAGACGGACGCACTCCATCGCTGCCCGCACAGGCGGAAGCAGGAGGGACCGGAGTGATGTCGCTCCACCACTTCACGCTGATAGTCGACGGCCCCGACGTTCAGGACGAGGCGCTGATCGACGCGCTGTTCGAGGCGGGCTGCGACGACGCGCTGGTCGGTCGCGCGGAGGGAATCCAGTACGTCGAGTTCGACCGCGAGGCGGCGCGTCTCGACGACGCGATTCTGTCGGCGGTGGCCGACGTCGAGAAGGTCCCCGGCGTGACCGTGGCGCGCATCGCCGACGCCGGTCTGGTGTCGATGGCCGACATCGCCGCCCGCACCGGGCGCACGCGCGAGGGCGTGCGGCTGCTCACAGCCGGCGCGCGGGGGCCGGGGGGGTTCCCGCCGCCGGTCACCGATCCGCGCGGTCGATACCGGCTGTGGCGCTGGTCCGAGGTGGAACGCTGGCTCTCGACGTATCTCGGGAAAGAGGTGGGGACGTTCGACGACGACGTGCTGACGGCCGTCAACGCCGGTCTCGAGCTTCGCCGTCACGGCCGCCGGCTGCACCCGGGTCGCCAGGCGATGCTGCGCGAGCTGGCCGGGCTGTAACGCAATCCGCGCATGGACGGGAGCCATGGGACTGAAGCCCCGGGGTTCCGCGTGGCCGGGACTTTCAGGACGTCTCCAGCTACTTCTCCGGGTCGACCGGCTTCGGCGGCGGGGGTGGCGGCGGCGGCTTGACGCGGCCGGGGCGTGGAGGAGAGCCCGAGCTCCTCCAGCGACCGTGGCCGTCCGGCGCCGCCGCTGTTGCGCGTCCGGGTGCTTCCGTCGCCCGGGACTCATCCCTCGGCATAGCGCTCGCTCAAGGCCTTGAACGCGTCCTCTTCGCACCGGACGTTCAGCCGTTCGTTGGTCGGGATGTTCGCCGCTCCGGCGCGGGCGGTCACGCGCGTCACGCGACGCTTCGCGCTCGCGAGCAGCCGGCCGGCATCGCCGTCGTCGACCGAGTCGGACTGGACCCTGCCCCACAGCTCGGCGAGGTCGTCCTCCACCTCGGTGCACTCGCCGCGGATGACGCCCAGTATCGCCGCCTTGTTCGCGTAGTCGGCGAGAAAGTCCCACGCCACCAGGAGGGCGATCAGCGCGCCGGAGACAATGCGGACAGCCTCGGGCAACGCGTCGATGGCGGACGCCACGCCGGCGGTCGCCGACGCGAAGAGCACGATGCGAATGCCCAGGTGTCGTTGCTGCCGCCGCCTGGCCATCCGGTCGTAGTACCGAACGAGGCGCGCGACGTCCAGCATCTCCTGCCAGACGGCATTTCTCGTCGCGCCGGTGACCACGGCCATGCAGCGCTAGTCTGACCCTGCCGGCGTAACCTGGTCAAGCCGGGAAGGCCCTGAACCCGAGGGGTGACGCACGAGCCGAAACCACGCCGCGGAAGGCATGCGCCCCCGCCAAGGGCATCTTCACTCAATGACCCCGATGTTCGTCGGGGAGCCCGTGCGCCCCCCATCGGAGGACGCACGACCCGAAACCGCCGCCGGACGCCGCCCGTGCGGGCGGCCGCCCGCCTACACCCCCGTCAGCGGCCCGGTGCTGTCGCTGATGCGGTCCACCTTCACCCCCACCTTCTCGAGCAACGTCAGCCCGAGGTTCATGAACGGGGTGTGCAGGTCGTAGACGAGGTGGCGGTTGCCGGCGAGCTGGCCGCAGCCGCCGCCCATGAGGGTGATGGGCAGGTTGTAGGGGGTGTGCTGGTCGCCGTCGCCCATGCCGGCGCCGTGCAGGAGGATGGCGTGGTCGAGGAGGGTGCCGTCGCCGTCGGGGGCGTCGGCCATCTTCTCGACGAGCCGGGCGAAGAGCTGCATCTGGTACTGGCTGATCTTCGTGTACTGGGTGATGTTGTGCGGGTCCTGCTGGTGGTGCGAGACGGTGTGGTGCGCCTCGGGGACGCCGATGTTGGGATACGTCCGGCCGCTGGTCTCGCGGGCCATCTGCATGCAGCTCACGCGGGTGACGTCGGCCTGGAACGCGAGGACGAGCATGTCGTGCAGCAGGCCGACGTGCTCCTCGTAGTCGTCGGGGACGCCGGCGGGCTGGTCGACGGCGGGCAGCGGGGTCGAGGCCTGGTTGGCCTCGGTGCGCTGGATGCGCCGCTCGATCTCGCGGATGGACTGCAGGTACTCGCCGACGGTGGCGCGGTCCTGGGCCCCGACCTTCTTCTCGAGGCGGTGGATGCTGTCGCCGACCGAGTCGAGGATGCTGCGGTCGGTGCGCATCTGGGCCAGCCGGGCCTCGACGCTGCCGCCGTCGCCGAAGAGGCGCTGGAAGACGACCCGGGGGTCGCGCTCGTGGGGCAGCGGGGTCGTGGGGGTGAGCCACGAGGTCGAGTTGCGGTAGGCGCAACTGTAGCCGTTCTCGCAGTTGCCGACCTGGTAGTTCGACTCGGTGGTGAGCTCGAGCGAGCGCAGGGCGGTGTCGGCCCCGAGCTGGTCGGCGGCGTACTGGTCGATGGTCTTGCCGGCGCGGATGTCGGCCCCCTCGGTGCGCTTGGGGAGGATGCCGTTGAGCCAGCCGCCGTGGGCGCGGGTGTGCACGCCGCCGCCCTCGTTGGGGCTGACGACGCCCGAGTTGCTGAGCCCGGTGACGATGGTCATGCGGTCGCGGTACTGCGCGAGGGGCTGCAGCACCGGGGTGAGGTCGAAGCCGGAGCCGCCGGCGCCCTCGGGGTGGAAGCTGCGGGGGAGGATGCCGTTGGGCACGTAGAAGAACGCGAGCCTGGGCACGGGGGCCGTCACCTGTCGGGCCGCGGCCGAGAGCGCGGGCACCATGGCGTCGAGCAGGGGCAGGGCGACGGTGGCCCCGAGGCCGCGCAGCACGGTGCGCCGGGACAGCGACTTCTGGGTGACGATCATGACTGCGATCTCCTCATCAGGAACGGGTCACTGGTGACGATGCCGAGCACCACGGTCTGGAACCGGTAGTCGTCGGCCGCCGCCTCGCGCACGATGCGGCGCAGGGTCGGCATGTCGTAGTGCTCGAGGCCGCGGCCGAGGGCATAGGTCATGAGCTTCTCGGTCACGGTGGTCACGAACTGCCGGGGGTCGCGGGCGAGGGTGTCGCGCATCTCGGCGACGCCGTCGAACGCGCGGCAGTCGGGCAGCACCCCGGACGGGTCGATGGGGTTGAACGACTCGTCGACGACGCGCCACCGGCCGATGGCGTCGAAGTTCTCGAGGGCGAAGCCGGTGGGGTCGATCATGGCGTGGCACGCCGAGCACGCGGGGTTGGCGCGGTGGGCCTCGAGCCGCGCCCGCACCGTGGGCCGCCTGGCCTGCGTCCGCTGGTCGTTCAGGGCCGGGATGTTGGGCGGCGGGTCGGGCGGCGGGGTGCCGAGCAGGTTGTCGAGAATCCACTTGCCCCGCAGCACCGGCGAGGTGCGGATGGCGTGCGAGGTCAGGGTGAGCACGCTGCCGTGCCCGAGGATGCCGCGCCGGGGGCTGTCGGCGGGCAGGTCGACGCGCCGGAAGCGGCTGCCGGCGACCCCGGGAATGCCGTAGTGCTCGGCCAGCCGCTCGTCGAGGAACGTGTAGCCGGCGGTGAGCAGGTCGACGACGCTGCGGTCGTCGCGCACGATGCTGTCGACGAAGAGCCGGGTCTCGCGCAGCATGCTCTGGCGCAGCGACTCGTCGAAGGCGACCGAGAAGGGGTCGCCGGGGCGCACGGTGGTCTCGAGGTTGCGGAGCTGCAGCCACTGGGCCGCGAAGTTGGTGGTGAGGGTCTCGGAGCGGGGGTCGGCGACCATGCGCCGCACCTGCCGCTCGAGCTCGCCGGGGTCGCGCAGGCGGCCCGCCTCGGCCGCCGCGAGGAGCTCTTCGTCGGGGATGCTGCTCCAGAGGAAGAACGAGAGCCGCGACGCGAGGTCGAGGTCGGCCACCGGGTACGGCGCGCCGGGGGCGGCGCCCTCGGGGTCGGCCTCGATGCGGTAGAGGAACTCGGGGCTGACGAGGAGGCGCCGGATGGCGAGCTCTACCCCGTCGTCGAAGCCGCCGGCGGCCCGGCCCTGCCGGTAGAAGTCGAGCAGCACCCCGAGCTCGTCGGCAGACACGGGGCGGCGGTAGGCGCGGCGGGCCAGCCGCGACAGGATCTCGCGCGCGCACGCGGCCTCGTCGGCCGTCCCGGCGGCGGGGCCGTCGGCCGTCCCGGCCGCGGGATCGTCGGTCGCCCCGGCCGCGGGGTCGTCGGCCGC
>JAJEEA010000363.1 GCA_022821235.1 Vicinamibacteria bacterium | reverse complement strand
GCATCTCGCGCAGGATGCCCCGCACCCGGCCGGTGCGCGGGTCGCGCAGGATGGCCGTCGGGAGGTCGCTGTCGTCGTTCAGACCGATCGACCCGCCGGGGCCGGCGAGCGTGATGCCGGCGAGCTCGCCCGCCCAGGCGGGGTTCACCGGCAGGGCGAACGCGAAGCCGGAGCCTCCGTCGCCGTCGGCCGTTCGGGGCATCGCGAATCGGAGCGAGAAGAGCTCGGTCCCGCCCGCAGTTCGGCCCGTCAACGTGAATGCGCCGGCCGAGTCCGGGAGCGCCGGCGGCGCCTCGACGATGAAGGCCGGGTGCAGGAATGGCGTGCCGTCGGCACCCACGCCGCCCCACAGCAGAAGCGACCTCGCCGAGGCGGCCGGAGTCGCCGCCGCGCGCGCCTCGAACAGCCGGTAGCGGAGCGCGTTCGCGAAGTGGTAGTCGCTGATCCCGTCCGGGGGGCCGCAGTACGACATCAGGTCCGGCGTCGTGGGATCCACCAGTTCGCCGCGCGCGAAGTCGTAGCCCCAGGTCCCCGCCGATCCGTCCCGGTGGGGGAACGACGGGTCCGGGTTCCCCGCGCCGCCGCACGGGGCGTGATGGAGACCCAGGTTGTGGCCGAGCTCGTGCGCGATGGTGCCCGACCGGGGGATCGAGAAGCCCGCCCACCCGGGAAGGAACGCCGTCCCGGAGGGCCCTGTCACCGGGCCCGCCATTGTGCCCAGGTAGTGGCCACCCCCGCCCTCCAGCACGCGGATCGCCTCCGTGTCCTCCATCAGGCGGCGGGCGCCGTTGCTCGAACTCAGCACGGGCTCGTGCGCCGTCACTTCGAGCGCTCCCACCGGGAGCAGCGCGCGCACGTCCGCGAGCAGGGCATCGCCCTGCGGGTCCGCAGCCATCCCCCCCACGACATCCAGGATCGAGGAGTCCGGCGCCTGCGCCCACAGGAACGGAACGACCGTCAGTTCGAGCGGCGGCAGGGCCCGCACGTCCACCGCCAGCCGCCCGGTCGCGGGAATCCGCCGCGCGACACCCAGCGTGGGATCCAGCATCCCGTCCGGGTCGACCTCGACGACTATCTCGAGGCCGGGCCGCACCACGCTCCCTGGAATCCCGGCGCTGACCGACGTCGCGAGCGAGCCCTCGTCGACCCTGGCGGGGATCGCTTCGGACTTGCCCGACACGTCCTCCACGAGCGTCTCCCGCCCGTCGACGAAGAACCGCGCCCGAACCGCCGGAACGCCGGCGTCCGCGGCCCGCGCCGCCGTAGGGAACACGCGCAACAGCGCCCGCCTCCCCGCGACCAGCGGGACCGGAAACGCGCGCGACTGCACCGCCTGCACCAGGTACGCCGCCGGCGCCTCCCGCTCGACGCAGGGGGCAACGCGACGCGTGTGGACCCCGTCGAGCCAGACCGCGAAGGCGGGGTCCACGGGCGCGCACAGCCCCGTGCCCCCGGCCAGGAGCCGCTCGAGCCGGCCGAGCGACGTCAGCTCGGCGGGGAGCGGGCCCGCCAGCCGGGGGTTGCCCGTGAGCCCCAGCCCGCGCAGGCTCGCGAGACCACCGAGTTCGGGCGGTACCGAGCCCGACAGGTCGTTGTTCTCGACCCGCAGCTCTTCGAGGCCCGGCAGGCCGCCGAGCTCGGTCGGGATCGGGCCGGAGAGGCCGTTGCCGTCGAGCACCAGGTGCGTGAGGCTGGACAGGCCGGCGAACTCCGGCGGAATCACGCCCGTGAGCCCGTTGTCGCTCAGCCGCAGGTACTCCAGGTGCGCCAGGTCGCCGAGCTCGGGCGGCAGCCGACCCGCCAGCCCGTTGTCCCAAAGCAGCAGTTCGACAACCCGCCCCTGGCCGTCCACCTCGACCCCGCGCCACTCTCCGAGCGGCGCGTCGGTGAGCCAGTTCCTCGAGTCGACCCAGTCGCGCCCGCCCGTCGCGGCGTGGAGCATCTCGAGGATCTCCCGGTCCGTGGCCGGCGCGCACTCGGTTCCGGTGCCCCGCAGCACGGCGATGGCGTCCAGCCACACCCGGAATCCCTCGTCCGCCGGGGCGCACAGCTCCGTGCCGGCGTAGTCCAACTCGCCCAGCGGCAGGTCGAGCAGCGTGCGCGGCAGCCGCCCGGACAGCGCGTTGTCGCCGACGTGCAGCGCCGTCATCGCCGCCAGGTCGCCCAGACCCGCCGGAAGTCGCCCCGCGAGTCCGTTGCCGGCCAGGTCGAGGGTCACGACGCGGCCCAACGAGTCGGTCGCGACTCCGTGCCACCCCGCGAGCGTCTCGCGACCCACCCAGCCTCCCGAGTCGGTCCAGCCCTCGCCGCCCGCCGCCGCGTGCAGCGCGGCCAGCGCCGCCCGGTCCTTCTCGTTGCAGAACGGGCCTCTCCCGAACTCCCCGATCCCGTCCAGCCAGGCGAGGAACTCGGCGGTGCCCGGCGCGCAGAGGCCGGCGTTCCGCTCGAAACGGAGCCGCACCAGCCCGCCGATTCGCAGGAGACTCCGCGGGAGCGCTCCCGTCAGCGCGTTCCCGTCGAGGTACAGGAACTCCAGGCGCCTGAGACCGCCCAGCTCCGACGGAACCGGACCATCGAGCGCGTTGCCGTTCAGGGACAGCCCCCTCAGGTGCGCGAGGCTCCCCAGCTCCGGCGGAATCGGACCCTCGAGCCGGTTGCCGTCGAGCCACAGCCCCTCCAGGCCCGCGAGACGCCCCAACTCCGGCGGGAGCGGACCCTCGAGCGCGTTGCCGCTCAGGCTCAGCTCCCTCAGCCGCGTGAGGCTCCCCAGCTCCGGCGGAATCGCACCCTCGAGCGCGTTGCCGTCGAGCCAGAGTTCCTCCAGACCGGCGAGATTGCCCAGTTCCGGCGGGAGCGGACCCGTCAGCGCGTTGGCGCGCAGATTCAGTAACGTCAGACCCGAGAGGCTCCCCAGTTCCGGGGGGATCGGGCCCCGCAGGCCGTGCGACACCCACTCCCCCGTCTCCCCCTCCGGGCGACCGCCCAGGTCCAGGCGCACGACCCGGCCGAACGCGTCCGTCTCCACCCCGCGCCACTCTTCCAGCGGCCCGTCGCCCAGCCAGTTCTCGTCGTCGGACCAGCTCGGTCCGTCCGTCGCCGCGTGGAGCGCGGCCAGCGCCGCCCGGTCCCCACTCTCCACCGCTACCGTCACCGTCGCCGTGCCCGCGACCGCGCCGACCGTCGCCGTGATCGTGGTCGTCCCGTTGCCGGCCGCCGCCACCAGCCCCGACGCGCCGACCGTCGCGACCTCGGGGCGCACGCTCGTCCAGATCACCGTCACCCCGGGCGTCGCCCGCCCGCCTCCGTCGAGCACGCGCGCGCTCAGTTGCACGGTCGCTTCCGGCGCCGTGAGCGACACGACCGCGGGCGTGACCTTCACGCTGGCCACGCGAAACGTCTCGGATGGAGGGCGCGTGGCGCCGTCGCCGCACCCCGACGCCCACGCCGCGACCGCGCAGATCGCCAACAACAGGACGTGAATCCGCGCGCGGTCGTTCGGGGCATCGTTCGCTTCTCGCTTCATGCCCGTGGGATGATTCGGCCCCGGCTCCATGACGGGCTCGGGCATCGTTCGGCGGACCGACCAGGACCGGGTTGTTGTCGTCATTGCTGAATACGGAGCGACCCCCCGCCCGGCGAACCGGACGGGGGGTTGCTGCTGCCATCAGTCAGGCTGATGGGGTTGGAGGGTTGGTTACCTGCTGATGGTTACCGCGGTGCCCTTCTTCCACGTGCCCGTGTTGTCAACCCGGGTGTCGATGCGGAAGCTGCGGGCGTCCTTCAGGTTGTCGATGGTGACCGTGTAGCCAAGCGCGTCGTCATCATCGTCGAGCCAGTTGTCAGCGGCACCGGCGTTCGTGTCAAGGTTGATGTCGAAGTTTGCCGAACTCCACTTGGCCCACTTGGTGGGTCCCGAATCGGTGTCCGGGTCGGTGGCCCTCGATATCACGGGCTGCGTGGGGGTGGCACCAAAGACGACCCATTCCCACTTGGTGCCGGTGGGTCCGCTGTCCTCAACCAGGACCTCCAGAGCGATTCTCTGCTCCAACTGCGGGCTGGCGTCTCCGAACCAGGAGGCTGAGAGCATGTGGAAGTCTCTCGCTCCTTCGTTTTCCGTGACCCTGACGCCCGCCGCGAGGCCCGTGGCGCCATGGGACGCGCCGGCGAGCGCTTCGGCTTCGCTGACGGCCACAGTGGCAACGCGCTCGGTTCCGTCCGCATCTCTCACCACGTGGCCGATCTTGGCGTGGATATCACGGTAGTCGTCATCGTCGTCTTCGGGGATGATGTACCGGGTAACGCGGTCGTGCATTACCGTGGTGCCTTCGGCTGCCGTACCGCGTCCGGCGGTCCCGGCGCGTGCTCCGGTGCCGGCGACGATCGCGCCGGACCTCGTCCCGCGGATGGCGGAAACCGGGGTGCTGACGGCGGTCGCCGTGACCGGGTTGAAGGAAGTAAAGCGCGGACCGAGCGCCGTCGTCAGCACGGCGTCGTCCGCAGCATCCGCAGCCGTGTACGGATTGTTGACGCCGGCAACGGCGGACTCGCCGTGGGTATTCCTCGTCTCGTACTGCCACGTTACGAAGACCGTGTCCGTGGGCTCGCCCTGCACGAGGGTCCAGGTTTCACCGGCGGCACCACGGTCCCCGGCCGCCGGTACAATGGCGGTCGGGCGGCCCCCGGGCTCGCCTTCATAGGCGTCCACTACCGTCACCCGCCTGATGCTTGTAATCCGCGGCTGCACGCTGTGCCCGGTGAACGTCCCGAAATCCAGCGTCGACCCCGGGATCACCGCGATCTGCCCGTTGGGCCTGGTGTTCGGCGGATCGAACCAGACGTAGCGCTCCGAGTCTCTGAGATTGATGAAGTTCGGATGCGTGGGATCGTAGTCGCTCTGAGGCGCGGCCCTGAGGTACACCGTGCCGCTGAGCGTCGGCACCTTAAGGCTGAAGGTGCCGGTCTCCGTGGTGGTCACGTCGTCCAGCTTGGTGCCCCCGGTGGCGGCGTCGTACGCCGTCACCGTCACCTCGGCCCGCGGCATCCCGCCGCCCGGAGCCGTCACCCTGCCGACGATCTCCGTGGCCTCGTAGCCCGTGAAGTCGGCGGTCGGGTTCGCCCCGGCGATGGCCGCGACGGGGGTTTCCTCGGGAATGAAGTGATAGCCGGATTTGATCGGCTTCACCATGACGAGCGGGTCGTTGTTCGGCTGGACCGCGACGATGGCCGTGTAGTTGCCGTCGCTATCCGTCGTCAGTTTCCCGGACCCCTGACCCGATCCGGCGTTGAGCGGAGCGTTGCCGTTCACCCGGATCTCGACGCCCGGAATCCCGCCGCCGCCGCCGCTTTCCGTCACCGTGCCGGTGATCGCAACGGTGTTGTTCGCGCCGCTCAGGGTGATGTTGTGCTGCGTCGTCGTGTTGGCCGCGAATTCGACGCTGGTGGAGTCCACCTTGGCCGCAGGATATCCTGCCCGCGACGTGTTCACGAAGACCTTGCCCCGCACGGCGCTGACGCCGGACACGATGTAGCGGCCCAAGTGGTCGGTCGTACCGCTCATGCCGTTGACGGTCACGGTTACGTTCTCAAGCCCGAACCCGTCCGTGGCCCGGACGAAGCCGTAGACGGTCGCGGTTGTGGGCCTGGCGGCGATTTCGAGATCTGCTTCGAGCGGGTCGAGCGCGTCCCGCGCACTTTCGTCGTCCCAGCCTTCGGGCAGACCGAGCTCGTACGCTCCGGCCGCCATGGTGCCGAAGTCGTGATCCGTGCGCTCGTCGATGTCCGTCGTGGGATCGTTGCTCCTCGCGGTGGTGAACTCCCCTCCGACACCCGCGAGGTTCTTGCCCTCGACCGGCGTCAGGCTGACGGTGACCCCGGACTGGCGCGAGCTCTCAGACTCGCGGAACCCGGTGCCGAACTTCGAGACCGAAGCCTTCGACACGTTCGCGGTCACGTTGTGCGTGCTGACGACGCCGAACGAGGCGCAATCGCCGTGGTCCTGGTCGGTGGGGTCGACCGCCTTCAGCGGACAGAGCTCCACCTCGCTCGACCAGCCGCCCATGTCGCCGAACGCACCGCGCTCCACGCCGTTCTCCTTCATGTTGCGGTAGGCGTCGAGCCCGTGGAGGTCCAGCAGCATGTAGCCGTCCCTGGCGGTCGCATGAACGACGATGTCCAGGTGCGCCGGCAGATGCTTGAAGGTGTATTCACCATCTTTGTCGCTCGTGTACGCCCTGGCGTCCCAGTCGTCGTTCGAGATCGGGCTGGTGGACCTGCCCTCGTATCCGCTCGCCTGCCGGACCTCGAGATTGACCAGCCCCGACATCCGGACGTCGCCGTCCAGGACGTTGCCCGTGAAGCCGCGGACCTGGTCGCGCTCGTGGTGCACGTAGACCTTCAGCGTCTGCGTCGTGTAGGTCACCACCATCGGAGTGGCGTCCATGGCGGTGCCGGCCAGCTTGAGCCCGGTGTGCACGTACATGCCGCCGGACGCCTCGTACATCTCGCCGCCGTCCAGGTCGTCGTCCTGGTCCTAGGCGGCCGCGAAGCTGAAGGCTGCAGGCAGGGCGTCGGGAGCCACGACGGTCATGAACGACGCGTTGCCGTCGTCGTCGAGCATCGTCGGCGCTCCGGCGACCGCTTCGCCGCCCGAAGTGACGCTGATCTCCCAGCCGGCGAGCGCATCGCCGCCACCGTAGTCGGTGGTGACCGTTTCGCCGCTGACGTTCACGTTGACGTTGAGGTTGACGATGTCGGCGTCGTTGAGAACCACGGGCGGATCCGCGTCCGCCGCCGGGTGCACGAACGACTGCGGATCCCACGTCACGTCCTGCATGCCGGCGTCCGGATCCATGAAGTAGCCTTCCGCACCGACCATCATCTGGACCGTGTTCCCGTCGGTGTCGGCACGCGCAACCTTGACCGACGCATAGACCCCGGCCTCGCCGACCATGGTCTCGCCACTGCCGACCATCGAATCACCCGAATAGAACGCGACGCTGGCGCCGGGAATCGGATCGCCGCGATACTCGCCGCCCTTCAGCGTGACCGCGACGTTGATCGTCGTGTGCGTGATGTCGAACGGGATGCCCTGCATCTTGTTCTCGCCGACGCCGAGCTCGAAGGAGTAACCCACGCCCGGGCCGCCGTACGCGATGTCGTTGGCCGCGAGCGCGGCTGCAGCCGTCGCGTCGATCGGCACGACCAGCTGGTAGGAGCCGGCGCGCAGACCCGGGAACATGAACGAGCCGTCCGGGCCGGTCGCACTCAGCCGCTGGTCATTGACCCCCGGGCCCACCAACGCCACCGGAACACCAGGTGCCGGCAACGGGTGCTCGCCCGCGTCGTGCATGTCGTTCTTGTCCAGCTCGTCGAGGAACAACTGACCGCCAACGCTCGCGGTGCGCGCGTGCTGGCCGTCGAAGCTGACGATCTTGGAGTCGTCGTCGCCGACCTCCACGTCCACGCTCGTGACGTCGAACACGTAGGCGTCGCTCTCCACCGCGATCGTGACCGTGTAGTCGCCCGCCGCCAGACCCGCGAAGGAGTACTGGCCGCCTGCGTCGGTCGTCTCGGTCGCGTCGGCCGCGCCTGACAGCGTGACCGTGACGCCGTCGAGACCCATTCCCTCGACGCTCACCCGGCCGCTGATGCCGGAAGTGCGGAGCAGGACACCCGTGAACGACACCGTTCCGGTCTCGTCGAGATCCACGCTCACGTCCTGGGACGTGGCGGCGAACTCGTAGTCGCGGGTGTCGAAGTCCGAAATCGAGACCGTGTAGTCGCCGGGGCGCAGGTCCTCGAACATGTACATGCCGTCGGCATCGGTCATCATCGTGTGCCTCTCGTCGGAGGGACCGCCGGCCAGAGTCACCGTAACGCCCTGGAGACCCTCGCCGTCGATGATCACCTGGCCCTCGACCGCCGAGGTGCGGATGTAGTGGCCCG
>JAJEEA010000308.1 GCA_022821235.1 Vicinamibacteria bacterium | reverse complement strand
GGGCATTCGCGTCTCCTCGTCTGCGGAACGCGTCCACGTCGGCCTTGACCGCCGCGTCCAACGCGGCGAACAGCTCCTTGACGCCCCTTTTTTGGGCCGCGTGATCGAGCGGTTCAGTCAACTCCGCCTCGGGCATGGTTGTAGTCCTCCTACCCGAAGAATCGGTCGATCAGTGCTCGCGCAATACCCCAACGGTAAATCCCCAACTTTCTTGACGTGCACCCGCGCCGGAGAATGCTCGCACGCGCTCGTCGACCGCCGGCGCGGCACAGCCGCATGACCCTGGCTTGCCGGGTCTCGTACCGCCAATCGTCGCCCTTGACTCCGCTTGGCGTCGTGCCAAACGCTCGTGGCCACGCTTCGCGCAGCCACCCCAACCGCACGAAAGTACGGTAGCTTGTCCGCGCTCGCGGGCACCGTTCGCCGTCGAGGCCACAATTGGGGCAGCCTGACCAGCCGAACGTCGCAGCAGGCACATGAACCGGCGCCTGCCTTGCGACCTCCCGTCGCGTGGGGGTTGGTGTGTCTTCACCCCCCGGTGTATTTTCGCGGCAACCCTCCAGGAGCTCGCGCCGTTCCACGCACGGACTCCCGGCCCGGCGGCAGCCGCTCCAGGCGGGCGACCCGCGGGACGACCCGGGCTGCCGCCGCGCGCGGCTGGCAGCGATGCGACCGTGCGGGGCGCCGCGGCCGGATGATGACAGCCGTACGCCGCGTGCGTTACGCTCATCACTGGAGGCGGCAGCCGCACCTCTCGCCCGCGCCGGGACTGCGGGCCGGGGGCTGGATCCGGTGACGCGGCAGTCGAGGGCGGTCGGCTCCAATCCGCTCGGCTCCACGGCCTGTCGACGTCGACGATACAAGAGCAAACCGCATGGGTTCCAACGGCACGCCAATCGTGATTCGCAGCGCCGCCGGCCGCGGCGCCTCCACGGACCTCCGCGTCGAAGTTCCCGCCTACGAGCGCCGGAGGCTCGAGGACGTCGGGTTCATGACCGCGATGACCCTGACCCTGCTCGGCAACTACCAGCAGACGGGGCACTTCGGCGGGCCGCTGGCGTACACGCCGTACAACGTCGCCCTGCACCTCGCGGGGCCCGAGAACGGTGGCCTCCGCTACGACTACCGCCGCCCGAAGCACCCGTTCGGCGACAAGTTCCTGCTCGCCGGCGGCCACAACATCCCGACCCTCTACGCCCTGTGGATCATCATGGGCGAGGCCATGGCCCGCCGCCACGCCGCGACCGGCGACGACCGCTTCCGGGTCGACCCCGCCGTCGCCATGCTGTCCATCGACTGCCTGGGCTTCCGCCGCGGGGCCGGGGCCCTGCGAACGCTGCTCGCCGACGCCGGCGTCGAGGGCGATCCGCTCTTCGCGCAGGCCCGGCTGCGCGGCATCCGCTCGCTCGCGGGGCACTCCGAGACCACCGATCTCATCAACGACGTCAACGGCGGCCCGTCGGGCATCGGCATCGCCACCGCGGCGGGCAAGGCCGCCTTCTGGGACTTCATGGGGGCGGGGCCGTCGCCGAAGGTCGTGGCCCTCGAGGGCGAGTTCGCGATGACCTCGGGTCACTCGCAGGAGCTGAAGACCCAGGCCGTCGCCCAGCAGGTCGGCAAGCGGCTGCGAATCCTGCTCTCGTACAACAACGCGGGCATCGACGACACGCTCGTCGGCGGCGTGGTGGCCGAGTCGATGGACGGCTACGAGGTCGCCGACCAGTGGTCCGCCTACGGGTGGAACGTGCTGTCGGTCGACCACGGCAACGACTACGACCACGTGCTGGCGGCGCTGCGGACGATGGAGGGCTGGGACCCCGACGACCGGCGGCCGATGATCGTCGTCGGCCGCACCACCAAGGGGTGGTGGCCGGCGGCGCGCGACGGCGCCATCCCCGGCTTCGGCCCCCAGGTGGTGGGCTACCCCAGCCATCCCTACTCGATGAAGATGAACTCGCCGTACTTCGTGGCCCTCGCCGAGACCTTCGAGCGGCGCTACGGGGTCGAGTTCCAGGGCATCCGCGACGGCGCCGCGGCCGGCGAGGCCGAGCGGCTGCGGCAGTTCAAGACCAACGTCGACGTGGTGATGTCGGTGCTCGGGCAGGACGGCATCGGCGACTGGCTGACCGACCGCCTGGTCGACATCGGCGACCGCGTGCGCGACGACGCGAAGCTGCGGTTCGACGTGACGAGGGACCCGTTCCGCGACAATCGGCTGCGCGTGGACCGCCTGCCCGTCGAGCCGCAGACGGTGAGCGCGCGGCTGAACGGCGACGCGCAGGAGATCGGCATCGAGCTGTTCAAGCCGGCGGGCGCCGTGGCCGGCACGCGGCGGGCCATCTCCGAGGTCATCAAGTGGATGAACCACGTGACCGGCAACCGCTTCCTCACCCTGTCGGCCGACCTCTCGAGCTCGATCAACGTCGAGAAGGGGTCGCTGACCGGCCACTACGACCCGCGGTCGAACCAGGCCGGGACGCGGCTCAAGGCGGCCATCCAGGAGGCCGGCAACGCGTCGACGGCGGTGGGCCTCGTCGGGCAGAGCGCGTCGCTCGACCCCGCCGTGCACAGCGGGGTGTGGGCCCTGAGCGGGAGCTACGGCGCGTTCACGCCGCTCATGTACCTGCCCGCCCGCATCTGGAGCCAGCAGAACCAGGACAGCCCGTTCCGGGTCGGAGTGCTCCACATCCTCGCCGGGCACTCGGGGCCGGAGACGGCCGCCGACGCGCGCACCCACTTCGGCATCTTCGCCCCCCAGGTGTGGAAGCTGTTCCCCCGCGGGCAGGTCATCACCCTGAGCTTCTGGGACTACAACGACGTGGCGCCGGGCTACTTCGCGGCGGCGGAGCTAGCGGCGCGCGACCCGCAGGTCGGCGTGATCGTGCTCGAGGTGGCGCGGCCGGACCTGCCGGTGGCCGACCGCTCGACCTTCGCCGACCCCGACCTCCGGGCCGCCGCCAAGGGGTTCTACGTGCTGCGCGACTTCGCCCCGGGCCGGCCGCGACACGGGTACGTGATCGCCCAGGGGGCCAGCTCGACCTTCAACCTCGTGAAGGCGCTGCCGGCCCTCGAGGAGCGGGGGGTCAACGTGAAGGTCGTCGCGGCCATCAGCGAGGAGCTGTTCGACCGCCAGCCCGCCGCCTACCGCGACGCGGTGCTGCCGCCCGAGGCGCGCTACGACCTGATGGTGGTGACGACGGGCACGCGGCGCGTGTGGCCGCTACGCGACGCGGGGCCGCTGACGGGGGAGTACTCGCTCGTTTCCGACTGGCACGACCGCTGGCTGACCGGCGGCCTGGAGCCCGACGTGATTGCCGAGGCGCATCTCGACGAGGCTTCCGTCATCGCGGGGGTCGCGCGGTTCGCCGAAGAACGCGAGGCGCGCCTCGCCCGGCAGCGGGACGCGCTGGCCGCCCTGTGACCGCGGTCCCGGCCGGCTCCGGCACACATCGCCGCCGCCTGTCGTCGCCGCACCCCGCGGGCCGTAACCACGCAGCCTCGTCGAGACGCACCGGTTGGCCCGGGGATGCGGCGCCGCGGGTCCCGCCGCCGGCCGCCCCGCGGCTCACTCGCGCCGGTAGACCAGCGTCGAGTCGACGTCGCCGCGCGGGGTCGTCCGGGTCGCGGCGATGGTCATCGTCTGCCCGTCGGCGCTCAGCGTGCGCCGTTCGGTGACCGCGATCGAGAAGTCGCGGAGCCGGGTCTCCACCTCGATCGTGCCCTCGGTGACGAGGGCGGCGCCGTCCCAGCGCGATACGGTCGTCTGCGCGCCTCTCGGTCCCGAGTTCGTGCTCTCCTCGCCGTCGAGGCGGTAGGTCACGGCCCGGCTGCCGCGGTCGGACTGCTGCTCGATGATCAGCATCGCCGGGGTCTGAACGATGACCAGCGTCGGGGCGCCGCCGAGCCCTCCGCCTCCGCCGCCCTGCTGTCGTCCGCCGCCGAACAGCCTCCGGCCCCCGCCCCCGAAGTCGGGGAGCTCGCTGGCGTCGGCATCGAGGCGCCACGTGCCCGAGAAGTCGGTGCCCTGGGCCGCGGCCGGCGCCGCGAGGGCCGCCATCGCCAAGAGAGCGAGGGGAACGAACACGATACGGAGTCTCGTCATGGTGGTCTCCCTGGACAGGTGAATCCCGTCGAGCGCAATGCCCTTCGGTCTCGCACCGGCCGGCCGGCGCTTCCGCCGCCCGCGCCGTGCGGTGCCGAGGCATGCAACGGCGTGGACCTCGGCGGCGCCTCCCTTATTCCCGATCCTAGCCGGATTCGCGTCATCCAGCCCGGCCTGTGCCGCGTGCCCGCGCATCGCCATTCCCGGTCCCCGCGCCGGATTCGCATCGCCCGGCCGGCCCGTACCGCCCGCCCGCGCATCGCCGGATTCGGCCTGTGCCACGCGCCCCGCGCATCGCCGCATTCGGCCCGGATTCCGCCGGTCGGATCGGCGGGACCGTCGGCGGCCCTGCTCGCCGGCGGCGAGCGTGACGGGCCGGCGTCGCTCGCCCGATTCGCGCCGGACCGCCGCCCCGTTCGAGCCGCCCCGTCCGCTCCCCCGGCCGCCCGCGGGCGGCCCCGACAATTCACCTTGACACGGCCGTGTGGTCCTCTCATAATCGGGCTTGGGTACGCGGTCAAGCCCATCCCTCCAGGCATCGGCTAACCCAGGGCCGATATGAGCAGTACGTCGGCGTAGTCCGCCGTTCTCGCGGCGGAGCAGTGCTCCATGGGACAGTCCGAAGTGAGCGTCTTGCGGTGGTCGCCTGTAGCAGGCGGGTCACTGCTCCTGTCGCCGAATGCCGTCGTCGCCGCCGTGGCGACCGCGGCGTGGCGGTGCTGACCTTCAGCGCCGCCGCACCGGCCGGCAGGTAGCTCTGCGAAGACGCGGCTCGGACCCGCCCGGTGGGGCTTTCGGGAGCAGGTCATGGGAACCGTCGAGGAGGGAAGCATGTCGAACCGGACCGGGATGGTGGCTGGTCTGACCGCGTCGCCGTGGGCGTTGCGCGGGGTCTTGCTGGCGGGGGCGCTGGCGATGGCGCAGCCCGCGGTGACGTTCGGAGCGGGAGTGGACACCTACAAGTGGCTCGGCGAGCTGGTGGCGCTCGACGAGGGAGCGCGCAAGCTGACCGTCACCTCGCGGGTCATGGCCCCGGGCGGCCTCGACGTCGCGGGGCTGGAGCCGGGTGATCGCATCCTGATCACGTGGTCGGGGTCGGACCACGGCGCCCAGGGCATCGCCGCCGTCGCGCCCGACGACGGCGCGGGCCTGGCGCCGGGCGACCGCTTCCGGCTTCGGGCGCGGTTCGTGGCGGCCGACGCGGCGCGGCAGTCGCTGACGTTCTCGGTCGCCGGCCCGACCAGCGAGCTGGCCCC
>JAJEEA010000404.1 GCA_022821235.1 Vicinamibacteria bacterium | reverse complement strand
CGGGCCAGGGCGGCGGGGTCGGGTCCGGGAGCGCGGCCGAGCCGGGCGACGGCCGGGTCCGAATGTCCGGCGACGGCCTGGGACTGACCCCGGCCGACCACGGCCGGATCCTCAGCCGGCTTGCCGACGAGGGGCGCATCGCCCGCGACAGCTACTCGAACGGCGGCGTCGTCGGCGAGCTCGAGGAGCGGTTCGCCGCCCTGCTCGGCAAGGAGCGGGCGGTGTTCATGCCGACGGGGACCCTCGCCAACCACCTCGCGGTGCGGGCGCTCGCGGGGGGCCGGGGCCGGGCCATCCTGCAGGCCGAGAGCCACCTCTACAACGACTCGGGCGACTGCGTGCAGACACTGAGCGGCATCACCATCATGCCGCTGGCGCCGGGCCGCGCCACGTTCACCCTCGAGGAGGTGCAGGACGTCATCGACCGCACGGCGAGCGGGCGGGTGTCGCGACCGGTGTCGGTGATCTCCGTCGAGACCCCGGTGCGCCGGCGCTTCGGCGAGCGGTTCGACCAGGCCGAGCTCGACCGCATCACCGCGTTCGCGCGCGAGCGCGGCATCGGGCTGCACATGGACGGCGCCCGGCTCTTCCTGCAGAGCGCCTGCACCGGGGTCGACGTGGCGGAGTACGCGCGCCCGTTCGACACGGTGTACGTCTCGCTCTACAAGTACTTCAACTCGGCGTCCGGCGCGATCCTGGCCGGCCCTCGGGCCCTGCTCGACGGCATGTACCACACGCGCCGCATGTTCGGGGCGGGCCTGCCCGGCGCCTGGCCCTTCGCGGCGGTGGCCCTGCACCACGTGCCGGGCTTCGTCGGCCGGTTCCGACGGGCCGTCGAGACCTCCGAGGCGTTCATCGAGCGCATCACCCGGCACGAGGCGTTCGCGGTGGAGCGGATGCCGGCCCCGACCAACCTCTTCAGGCTGCGGGTGTCCGCCGCCGACCCGGCCGGGTTCCGCGCGCGGCTGCGCGAGCACGGCGTCGATCTGGGAGGCGTTCGACCCGACGGCACCATCCTGGTCGGCGTCAACGAGACCTGGAACCGCGCGACCGCCGAGTCGCTGGCGGACCGGTTCACGGCGTCTCTCTAGTGGTCCGACACGCCATGATCTTCGGGCATGGACGTGGGTTTACGGCCCGCAATCGTTGACGAATCAGAGCACCTATGTCCGAACTCTTGGTCGTGACGCAGCACTAGTGCAGTGCCACAGCCAAGAGTTCGGGTATGCGGTGCTGACAAGTCGTTGACGATGTGACCAATACGGCCAGGTCGTGCCCGAAGATTATGGCGTGACGCACCACTAGTGGCCTGCTACTGCAGTGGGTCGACGGTCGCCCCGCGGAGCGCCCCGGTGGTCCGGGCCGGAATCGCCCGTTCCACGGCCCGTTGGGCCGCCGCGGACGACCGCAAGGTCAATTCGCTGATACACCACTGACAGCCCGGGTGCCGGGCCCGCTGCGTTCGGCCGGGCGACGTCGTGCCCGAGAGCGTCGTGCCTCGGCAACCCCATGCCGGGCCCGCGCCCTCGTCAGGCCTCGTCAGGCGGGCGCGACGGCGCCCGACCGGCGCCCTCGGGGCACGGTGCGACGCGGGGTCTCGCCGCGCGCTCTCGGCAGCCTGCGTCCCGTGCGCGGCGCCCGACCGGCGCCCTCCGGGCACGGGTGCGACGCGGGGTCTCGCCGCGCGCTCTCGGCAGCCTGCGCCCCGTGCGGGTTGCCTCCAGGCCGCTCGAGACGGAGCTCGCCGACGGTCGCCGAGTCACGCCTTCAGGAACTTGTCAGGAATTCTTCAGGCATTCTTCACGCGTACTTCCCCCCCGTTTCTGAGAAGTTACAGGGCCTGGTGTCGGCCCCTCGCCTGCGCAGGGCACGCGAGCGGCGTCGGCGCCGGGAGATGCCGTGTTTCTCAACCTGGGCGATTCGTGGAGTGTGAGAGTTCGCCGGCGTGCGCGCGCAATCGCGCCGGCATTCGTCGTTGCATTGCTGTCGGCGGCGTCGCCGGGGCTCGCGCAGGCGCAGGGCGTCGTCACCGGCGTGGTGACCGACGACACCGGCGGGGTCTTGCCCGGGGCGGCGGTGGCGGTCGAAACCGCGGCCGGCGACCTTTTCGCGGTGACCGACGACACCGGCCGGTACACGGTCCCGGGCGTGCCGTCGGGCCCGGCGACGGTGGTGGTGCGCCTGGTCAACTTCTCGACCGGCCGCGTCGACTTCACGGCGACGGCGGGCGAGCCGGTCACCGTCGACGTGCAGCTAGCCCTCGCCATCACCGCCGACGTCGTCGTCACCGGCAGCCGCACCTTCCGCAACATCGCCGACCTCGACGACCCGCGCGAGAACCTCGTGGGGGTGGCGAGCTCGGCGAGCGTGGGGGCGGTGACCGCCGCCCAGCTCGAGGCGCGGCCCATCATGCGGCCGGGCGAGGTCCTCGAGTCGGTGCCCGGGTTCATCGTCAGCCAGCACAGCGGCGAAGGCAAGGCCAACCAGTACTACCTGCGCGGGTTCAACCTCGACCACGGATCCGACTTCGCCACCACCCTCGCCGGCGTGCCCCTGAACGAGTCGTCCGGCGCCCACGCCCACGGCTACACCGACGTGAACCAGCTCATCCCCGAGCTGGTGAGCGGCGTGCAGTACACCAAGGGCCCCTACTTCGCCGAGCACGGCGACTTCTCGGCCGCCGGCTCCGCGAACATCAGCTACGTGAACCGGCTCGACCGGCCGCTGTTCAGCCTCAGCGCCGGCGGGCAGGGCTGGGGCCGGGCCCTCGGCGCGGTGTCGCCGCAGGTCGGGGGCGGCGACCTCCTGATGGCCCTCGAGCTCGGCAGGAACGACGGGCCGTGGGAGCTCGAGGACAACATGCGGAAGGCCAACGGGGTGATCCGGTACAGCCGGGGCGACCGCCAGAACGCCTTCTCGCTGACCGCGATGGGCTACGACGGCCACTGGAACGCGACCGACCAGATTCCGCGGCGCGCGGTCGAGCAGGGGCTCATCACGCGGTTCGGCAACATCGACCCCACCGACGCGGGCAACGCCTTCCGCTATTCCCTGACGTTCGACGGGCTGCGGTCCCGCGCCAACCAGTCGACGCGGGTGACGGCCTACGCCCTGCGCGGCGGGTTGAACCTGTTTCAGAACTTCACCTACTTCCTCGAGAACCCGGTGGACGGCGACCAGGTCGAGCAGGAGGGGCAGCGCTGGAGCTCGGGGGCCCGGGTGGTGCACCGGCGCCTCGGCCGGGTGCTGAACCGCCCCGCCGAGTCGTCGGTGGGGGCGTCGGTGCGCAACGACGCGGTCAGCACCGTCGGCCTCTACAACACCCTCGCGAGGCGCCGCACCGACACCATCCGCGACGACGCGGTCGGGCAGACCACGGTCGGCCTGTTCGCCCAGAGCGAGGTCGAGTGGAACCGCGTGTTCCGGACCACCCTGGGGATGCGCGGCGACCTCTACCGCTACGAGGTCGTCGCCAGGAACCCCCTGAACTCGGGAAGCGGCGACACCGCCCTCGTGAGCCCCAAGCTCACCGCGGTGGTCGGGCCGTGGGCCGGGAGCGAGATCTACCTCAACTACGGCCGCGGCTTCCACAGCAACGACCCCCGGGCCGCGACCGTCCGCGTCGATCCCGTCAGCGGCGACCCCGTCGACCGCGAGGACCCCCTGGTGCCCGCCCGCGGCGGCGAGGTGGGCTTCCGCACCGTGGCCCTGTCGGGGCTGCAGTCGACGGTCGCCCTCTGGTACCTCTCGTTCGACTCCGAGCTCCTGTTCGTGGGCGACGCGGGCATCACCGAGGCGAGCCGGCCCAGCCGCCGGTGGGGCGTCGAGTGGACCAACTACGCCCGCTTCACGCCCTGGATGACCGGCGAGGTCGACCTGTCGTTCTCGCGGGCGCGGTTCTCGGACCTCGATCCCGCCGGCAACTTCATTCCCGGCGCCCTCGACCGGGTCGTCGGCGGCGCCCTCACCGTCGAGCCCACCCGCCGCGTGTTCGGCAGCGTCCGTCTGCGCCACTTCGGCCCCCGCCCGCTGATAGAGGACGCCTCGGTCCGCTCCGAGTCCACCACCATCTGGAACGGCGAGGTCGGCTTCCGCGTGAACGAGCGCATGAACGTCACCGTCGAGGGCTTCAACCTGCTGAACAGCGACGTGTCGGACATCGACTACTTCTACCTGTCGCGGCTGCCGGGCGAGCCGCTCGAGGGCGTCGAGGACATCCACTTCCACCCGTCGCTGCCGCGCACCGCCCGGGTCATGCTGAACCTGACGTTGTGACGGCGCGCGGGTAGACGGCCCTTCCTCTGAAACCTTTGCCGCGGCCGCGCCGTATACACCGGACAGGACCGGGGACGACTGGCGGCATGGCTGACCGCGTACCTCGGGTGAACACGCGGGCGCATGCGGTCCATCGACCCCCGGTCGTGCGGCATGGCCCGGAACCTGGGAGGGAGACAGTGATCAAGGCAACGACGGTTCGTCGCGCGGCGCTAGCGGTGATGACGGCGTTCGTGGCGTCGGGCGCGGCCATCGGCCTCCACGCCGAACAGTCGCAGCAGGTGCAGCCCTGGGTCCACCTCGACATGACGGGGCAGACCACCATGAGCCTCAACCTGCCGCTCGCGGCCATCGAGGCGGCCCTGGCGATGGCCCCGGAGGCCATCGTCGACGGCGACGGGCAGTTTCAGCTCGGTGGCGACCACGAGATCCCGGTGGCCGCGATCCGCGCCGCGTGGAGCCAGCTTCGCGACGTCGGCGACGTCGAGATCGCCAACATCCAGGACGGCCGGCAGAGCGTCCGCGTCGCACGCGAGGGCGACACCATCGTGGTCGACGTCACCGGAACGGACGAAGAGGGCGCCGGGCAGGAGGGCGACACGGATGAGGCCGGGCGCGACGACCAGGCGGGCGAGCAAGGCGCCGGGGACCGGCGCGGTCGCGGCCGCGACTTCGTGGGCGAGGTGCAGGTCCGGGTGCCGGTGAGCGTGGTCGACGCGCTGCTGTCGGGCGCCGGGGAGACGCTCGACCTCCGCGCCGCCATCCAGGAGCTCAGCTCGCTGCGGGGCGAGATGGTCCAGGTGAACCATCCGGAGGGCAGCATCAGGGTGTGGATCGACGAGAGCCCGACCCAGTAGCGGGCCGTCCGGTAGCGACCGCGGCGCCTCGCGGTCGCGGCGCGACCCTGCGGTTCCGTCGGAGCTCCCCGGGGCAGGATGCCCGACGGCGCGGGTCACGGAACGACGAGATCCCGACCCCGCATCGGCCGCATAAGGCCGGCGCGGGGCGGGGCAGGACGGGGCGGCCCGCGCACACGGGCGCCCCGTTCGCATGTACGAGCGCGCGTCGGCACGGCGGCGTGCCGCGCCGCGGGACCGCGGACGCCTCCCCGGGGGTACGCCGGCTCCCCGGCGCGGTCTTCGCCGGCGCGGCAACTCCGGCGACGACGCTTTCGGGGCAGACACGGGAATGACCATGGGCGAGTCCGTCGATGCGGCCCGGCAACCCACGCCGCCGCCCGGCGGGGGATCGGCGGGCGACGAACGGTGGATGCGCGAGGCGCTCGCCGAGGCGCGGCTTGCGGGCGGGCGGGGCGAGGTGCCGGTGGGCGCCGTCGTCGTGCTCGACGGCGCCGTCGTCGGGCGGGGCGGCAACCAGCCCATTCACGCGACCGACCCGACCGCCCACGCCGAGGTAGTCGCCCTGCGCGACGCCGCCCGCACCGCCGGCAACTACCGGTTGACCGGCGCCGCTCTCTACGTGACGGTCGAGCCGTGCCTGATGTGCGCCGGCGCGCTGGTGCACGCCCGCGTCGGCCGGCTCGTCTTCGGCGCCGCCGAGCCCAAGGCCGGCGCCGTCCGCTCGGTCATGCGGGCGCTCGACCACCCCGCCCTGAACCACCGGGTCGAGGTCTCCGGCGGCGTGCTCGAGCCGGAGTGCAACGCGCTGATTCGGGCGTTCTTCGCCGAGCGCCGGGCCGGGGAGAAGCGGAGGAAGGCTTGATCCGCGTCGCCGAAGGGGTAACATGGTACCCGCTTCGACGGAGAGATCTGGGGGTTCCGTATGCGTCACCTTCGCCGCGTTCGTTCCGGGTGGATGCGCGTCGGCCTCGGCGCCGGTCTTGCCGTGCTCGGGTTGGGGCTCGCCGTGGGCGCGCCGGCCCAGCCGGTGCAGCAGCCGTGGTCCCGGGCCGGCGGCGGGCAGCTCCCCGATGCGGGGACCTTCCGGACCGGCGTCACCCTGATTCGCACCGACGTCATCGTGCGCGACGCCGACGGCGTCTTCGTGCCCGACCTGACCCCGGCCGATTTCCGCGTCGCGGAAGACGGCGTGCCCCAGGAGGTCGCTTCGCTCGTGCTGGTGCACGGCGGCCGGGTCTTCAACCAGCTCTCGCCGGCGCCGGTGGTGCAGGAGGGCATCATCCTGCCCGGCACCGCGCCCGCGAACCAGATCGCGGGGCGCATCTTCATCATCTTCGTCGATGCGATGCACCTCGAGCCGCAGAGCACGCCGCGGGTGCGGCACTTCATCAAGGACGTGGTCGACATCCTCGTGCACGACGGCGATCTCGTCGGGCTGATCTCGAACGACTCGGCGGGCACGGCGATCGACATCACCTACGATCGAGAGCTGGTGAAGGCCTCGGTCGACGGCATCATCGGCACCGGCCTGACGCCCCGCGAGCTGATCATGGACATGCAGGAGGGGCGCGAGGGGCCGGAGGAGCTGCGCTGGCGCGCCCACCGCGCCTTCATGACCGTGAACACCCTCCTCGAGAACCTGGAAGCAGTCCAGGATCGGCGCAAGGTCCTCCTCTACGTCAGCACCGGATACGACCTGAATCCGTTCGAGCTGCAGCGGCTCTACCGGACCACCCGGGCGGATCGATTCCTGCGCGACCGCCGGTCGGACCTCGCCGCCAACGACCCCGAGATGGCGGCGCAGTTGGCTCCCTTCGATCGGATTCAGCGCCAGGGCACGGTGTTTTCGGACGCGGAGCTGGTCGGCGAAATGGACGAGCTGGCCGCCGCCGCCAATCGCACCAACACGACGTTCTACACGCTGGACCCGCGCGGTCTCGTGTCGAGCCCCGATATCGATTTCGACGTACCGGTCGAAGCCTGGCGCGAGTACCAGTTGGCGGCGCGGTCCAGCCTGCGAACGCTGGCCGAGCTGACCGGCGGCATCTCCATCGTCAACACGAACAACTTCGAGGGGCTGCTTCGTCAGATCGACGCCGAGACCAGCGACTACTACGTGCTCGGCTACTACACCAGCAACCCCGATCCGACCCATCGGCACCGCGCCCTCGACGTGACCGTGACGCGCGACGGCGTGTCGGTGCAGTCGCGCACGTCCTATACGCTGAGCTGGACCGACAGCGCCGGCATCGCGGGGGGACGATGACCGTGCGCGCCGGGCTCGCCGTCCTGCTGGCGCTGCCCGGCATGACGACGGCGGCGCCCTCGCCGGCGGAGGCCGCGCAGCGCCCCGCCGCCGTGCTCGCGGAGGTCGGCGCCGCGCTGCGTGAAGAGGTGGACCTGCGGCGCATCGACTACCGCGTCGACGGCGCCGAGGTCACCCTGTCGGGCGAAGTGCCGACGTTGTGGGTGAAGACCCGGGCGATCGACCGCGTCCTCGAGATCGAGGGCGTCGACACCGTCGCGAGCGAGCTCGTGATTCCCGGCGGGGAGGACGACGACGCGATCGCCGGGGCCGTCGGCACGGCGATTCGAAACTATCGGTACAACACGATCTGGGACTACGTCGGAGGCTCGGTCGTCGACGGCGTCGTCACGCTCAACGGCAGCGTGACGCCGGACCGGGACAAGCCGGGCGAGCTGTTCGCCCGCATCGCCCGCATCCCCGGCGTCCAGGACGTCGTCCTCGATCTCTTCGTGCAGTCGTCGTCCCGCCGCGATCGGGATCTGCGCCGGCTCATCGCGCAGCGGGTGCAGCGGCACCCGGTGTTCGCGCAGTACCTCCTGCTCGCCGACTCGCCGTTCCGCATTCTCGTCCACGAGGGAGAAGTGCTCCTCGTCGGCTCGGTGCGCAGCGGCGTCGAGAGTCGGGTTCTCGAGCAGATCGCCCGCCAGGCGTTCGAGACCGAGCGGGTGATCAACCGGCTGCAGGTCGGCAGCCAGGGCTGAGCCCGCCAATCGTCGCTTTCGGGCCCGCTGGCGCCAACCACCCCTCCAGGGACTGCACTGTGGCGGGTGGCGACGGTTTCCGCTGCCACACCATGCCGAGCCAGCGATTCGCCACCGGCGATATCCGTACCCGCCCGGGCGGTCTGTCCGGTCGCCGACGGCCTGGAACCGCTTGCGGGTGGGCCTGTCTGCAAGGGAAACACCTCCGGTGACGAGTGCTCTGCGCGAGTCCCCTCGATGCCTGGTTCAGTCGTGTATCCGGAAGGGAGACAATCATGAGGAACATCGTCGCAATGGCCCTGCTGCTCTTCGCCGCCGGCGCCGCGCCGACGGCGGCGCAGCCGGCGTGGACCACGACGGAGCTGGGCGGCGGCAGCGCCCAGTTCCAGCTCACGAACGAGGACGGGGCGTCGCTCATCCTCGTGTGCGAGCTCCGGGGCGTCAATGGGGGGTTCGAGTTCCCCGCGCCCGTGGACCCGACGGAACGGGCCACCCTGCGCGCCGTTCCCGGCGAGCGGCAGAACGTGGCGGTCGTGCCCATCAACGACCGCCTGTTCCAACTGACCGGCGGCCGGGGCGTCGATACGTTCCTGCGGCTGCTGCGCACCACCGCGAATCTCCGGGTGAGCCTGAGCGGTGAGCGGGCGGCCTTCCAGGTGTTCGGCAGCGACTCGATCGTGTCGGAGTGTCTGCAGCGGCAGGAGCCGCCGCCGGAATAGGCGAAACCGATCCTCGGCCGGCGAAGCTGTCCGCGCACGACGAAGAGAAAGGGATCGAACGAGAAGGGCCGAGCGCTCGGCGCCCGGCCCCCGCTTCGTGGCGGGCGGCGCCGCCCGCCGGATTCGAGTATCCGGTCGGCCGGCGCCTCCGCCTGCAACGCCGTCATCGATTGGGCCGGAAGCTCACGTCGCTCCCGGCCCGGCCTGCCCGAACGTCGACTCGCCTAGAAGCCGTAGCGGAGGCCGAAGTTCGCCTGACGCGGGAACCCGCCGCCGCGCAGCGACGTGTAGTTCAAGAACGAACCGCTGTTCTGGTTCCCCTGGGCCGGGTTCCAGTTCGTGCGGTTGGTCAGGTTGATGACGTCCAGGTAGATGTCGATCGTCTCGTCCGCGCGCGGGCGCACGCGATAGCCGAACCGCAGGTCGAGCTGGAGGTAGTCGGCCGAGCGCGCCGCGGCCTGGCACCCCACCGCGTTGATCAGCTCGCAGGCGCCCCGGGTCTGCTCCACCGTGATCGGGTTCGCCCCGGTGCCGGTGTACATCCCGGGCGGCAGCGGATCCCAGAGCGAGCCGTTCTGGTTGATGTCGATGGTGCTGTTGTAGATCGTGAACGGCAGCTCGGTCATGTAGCGGAGGATGGCGGCGGCGGTGATGCCGCCCGGGAGCTCGGTGTTCCCGCTGAGGGTCAGGATGTGCCGCCGGTCGGTCTCCGCATCCTGCCAGTTCTCGGCCATGTTGAGCTCGCCGAGCACCTGGCTCTGGACGCCGTCGAGGCTCGGCCCGTTGGTGCCGTACTGCTCGAACGAGTTTCCGTGCGAGTGCCCCCACGCATACGACAGGCGGGCGCCCCAGCGGTCGGAGTAGCGCTTCTCCACCGCGAGGTTCAGCGCGTCGTACGAGGACCGTCCGACGCTCTCGATCGACAGCACCCGGTTGATGAACGTGCCCGCGAGCGGGAAGCCCGTGCGGGGATCCATGGCGCCCCCGGGATAGAACACCGTGTCCGTCCGGTCCTCGACCCGCTGCCCCCCGAAGGCGCCTCCCACGTCGTAGAAGGTCAGCGGGTCGGACTGGCTCATCCCGTCATGCCGAAACGGCGCGAGGTAGTTGATACGGTTGAGCAGGTCGCGGCCCCGCATCATGATGTAGTCGGCCGAGACCGACAGGGTCGGCATCAGCTCGCGCTCGTAGCCCACCGTGAACTGGTGGAACCACGGCTGGTTCCGCCGCTCGTTGTCGAGGTAGACGCGAGCCTGGTTCAACTGCTCGGCCCCCGAGAAATTGGCGGCGATCCAGTCGTGGTTGACGAGCACGCACCCGTTGGTGGGGTTGCCGGTGGCCGGAGGGCACTGGGAGAACAGCGGGTCGCCCGGCCTCACGATGATGGTCGCGGCGATGAGCTCCGGATCGGTCGCGGGCAGCCCGAGCCGCGGGTTGGGGTCGCGGTTGAAGTTCCGCGGGAAGGTGACGTCGAACGACGTCTGGACGGCCGGGTCCTGCAGGACGTTGTCGAGCCCGCTCAGGAGCGTCCGGTCGTAGAAGCGGCCATAGCCCACCCGCATGACCGACCGGCCGTCGCCCTCCACGTCGTAGGCGACCGACAGCCGGGGCGAGAAGTTGTCCCAGTCGCGCGGATCCTCGCCCGGCGGCATCAGCGGATTGCTGTTCAGCCTCCCGTGCAGCCGCTCGGCGTCGTATCGGATGCCGAGCCCGAGGGTCCATCGCTCGTTGAGCGTCCACTTGTCCTGGAAGAACAGCTCCAGGCTGTCGCCGGGGTAGTCGAAGAACCGCCCGTTCGGGTCGCCGACCCGAACCCGCAGCCGGTCGGGGTAGGTGAAGAGGTTGTCGACGTCGAAGGGAAGGGTCTCGCTCGCCATCCGGAACTCCCCGCCGAGGTGATTCTCGCTGAAGTCCCTGATTTCGTTCACGTTCCAGCTTCCGCCGAACTTGACGTCGTGGTCGCCCATCTTGTCGGGGATGAACCACGACGTCGTGTTGGTGAACTGCCACTGGAAGTCGTCGCGGCCGCCCGAGGTGGTGTCGATGTTGTCCTGGTAGCTGCTGGTGTAGTACCCCGGCGGCAGGTCCCGCATCACGCCGGTCCGGAGCGACGGTCCGCCCGCGGCGACCCACTGCGAGGCCCCGCCCGCGAACCGCTCCTCGCTCCGCATGCCCCGGAACGTGTTGACCACGTTGTTGCCGAGGACGCTGGTGGCGCTCCCCACGACCATCCATTCGTCGTCGTCGTTCTCCGAGGTCGCGTTGATCGTCCGCAGGGTCGACGCGAAGACGTCGAGCTCAGGGCTCAGCTCGCGCAGGTGGCGCACGGCGAACGAGTGGTTGGCGCTAAGCTGCTGGTCATATCGGATCAGGTAGTTCCAGGCCTGCCAGTCCTCGTTCGACGTGCGGTTCAGGTCGGGCCGGCTGTTGAAGATGCGCGTCCGGCCCGGCTTGGTGAGCCGCCGCTCGAGGCTGGTGAAGAAGTGGGCCCGGTCGCGGATGACGGGGCCGCCCAGCACGCCGCCGAACTCGTACTTGCTGTTCTCGGGCTTGTCGTTGCCCGCCTGCTGGGTGAGGTAGTCCGTCGCGGTCATCGCCGTCGACGTGTTGTAGCTGAAGGCGGCGCCGCTGACCTGGTTGGTGCCGCGCTTCGTCACCGCGTTGATGATGGCGCCGCTCGCCCGACCGAACTCGGCGTCGAACTGGTTGGTGATGACCTGGAACTCGGAGACCGACTCGATCGCCACCTTCACCTGACTGCCGCCCGCGCCCGCGCTGGTGGAGTCGGCGTTGTTCGCGCCGTCGGTGTTCAGGGTGCTCGCGGCCCCGGTCTGCCCGTTGGCGATGATCGAGTCGTTGCCCTGCGACGCCGACGGATTGAACTGAAGGCCCGGCAGCGTGGCGATCGCGGCGAACGCGGACCGGTTCACCAGGGGCAGCTCCACCAGCTCGTCCGCCTGGACGGTGCCCCCCACCTCGGCGGAGGTCAGGTCGACCAGGGGCGTCTGGCCGGAGACGGTGATGGTCTCCTCGATGCCGCCGACGGTCAGGACGATGTCGAGGTCGGTGGTCTGGCCGACGGTCAGCACGTAATCGGTCCGCTCGCTGGTCGAGAAGCCCGGCAGCGACGCGGTGACCGTGAACGTGCCGGGCAAGAGCTGCGCCGCGAAGTAGGTGCCGTCGCTCGAGCTGATGACTTCGCGGAACGTGCCGTCGTCCTGGTTCGTGATGAGAACGGTGACGCCCGGAAGGACACCACCCTGTTCATCCGTTACGCGACCCCGAAGCTCCGTTCGACCTACCTGAGCGAGGGCGAACGTGGCCGTCACACCGAGCAGCAGTGCGACGGCGACCAGCAACGCTGTCAGTCTCCGCATCTTGCCTCCTTTGGGGGATCCACGACGGACGGAGAATACGTTCTGCAGTGGCGGCCGACCCGGAAGACCGACCGGTCGTCTCCCGGCACGTCGGCGCCACGTCTCGAGTCGGCAGATCTGACCTCCCTTCTCGTGTATCGAGATCCTCAATCAGGACGAGTCCGACCATGGCCCACGGGCCACTCGCCAAGCGGCGAGGGCCGAGCCCCTGCGCCGGTCGCTCTCTGGTCGATATGAGTGCAGCAATACTCATGCCATGCGACTCGGCGAGCATCGAGCCGCGGAACCCCGGTCGAGAGACCCGCCGCGCCCGACGCGCGCGGGGCCGCGCCCAACCCGTTGGTTTCGCGATCCCATGCATTGGACGTCTCCTCTTTGGCCGACGTTCCGCGGTTCGCAGGCGCAACCCGGCGGGTCACGCCGCGCTCGCCGCAGGCCGTCGCAACCGGGGCCCGCAGCACTGCCAGCCCGTGGCGCCCAATATGCGCCCTCCTCGCGCCTTGTCAGGCGCCTCGGCCGTTCGCCGGCGCCCTCCGGGCGCCATGCAACGCGGGGCTTTCACCATGGGCTGCTACGGCTGGATCGACGACAGGATGCCGGTGGCCGTCGACGCGAAGCGGCCGTTCGGCTCGCGCTCCAGGTAGATCTGGAACTCGGCCGCCGCCTCGGCCATCCGGCCCGCGTTGAGGTTCGCCATGCCGAGCCAGTAGTGG
>JAJEEA010000382.1 GCA_022821235.1 Vicinamibacteria bacterium | reverse complement strand
CACGGCGGACCCGCCGACGGCGGTGGAAGAGGGCGGCGGCATCACCCTGACGGCGGCCGCGAACCGGGCCGTGCTGGCGGGCGAGGACGCGACGGTCCGGTTGACGGTGGTCGGCCCGGTCGTCGAGCCGGCGCCGTCGTCAGTGACGATCGCGGTGGGCGCGACGAGCGCCGCCGCGGTGTTGACGGTGGAGGACGACGACGAGGTGAAGGACCTGGGGGACGTCACGGTGGTCGCCACCGGCGGGAGCCTCGCGACCGACCCCACGCGGCTGGACGTGACGGTGACGGAGAACGACGCCGAGACCGTCCACACCTACACGTTCACGGCCACGGCCGCCCGGGTGACCGAGGGCGGCGCGGTGCGGTTGGTGGTGACGGCGGCGCCGGCCGTGGAGGAGGAGACGGTCGTGAGCCTGACGGCGTCGCCCCGGAGCCTGGCCGGCGACTTCACCCTGGAGCCGTCGGCGATCACGCTGGCGGCCGGGGGCACCAGCGGGACCGCGGTGTTGCGGGCGACCGACGACGAGGAGGTGGAGGACACCGAGACCCTGACGTTGACCGCCACCGGCCCCGGCAAGGTGCTCATCGGCATCGTCGAGATCGTGCTGGTCGACAACGACACCGCCGACTACGAGTTCCTGGGCCCTTCGGATCCCAACCTCGTCGAGGGCGAGACGTATGAGCTGAAGGTATGGGCCTCGGCCGCCTCGTCGAGAGACGCCACGTTCACCGTCCGGCGCGACCGTTCGGCCAGCGATGCTGGCGCCGACGACTTCCTCCTCGAGCCGGCGTCGATCGTCATCGCGGCGGGTGCGAGGGAGGGCACGGCGACGCTGAAGGTCGTCGCCGACGTCGAGGACGAGCGTTCCGAGGCGCTGGTACTCGTGGCGGTCGCGGCCGACGGCGACGAGGCGGGCGAGTTGACGTTCACCCTCTGGGACGCCTCGGTGCCGGTCTTGCCGTTGGTCTTCCAGCTCCTGCTGGCGACCTTCCTGGCTATCGGCGGCTACCGCCGCCTTCGACGGTAGCGTTCGGCGGAGGGACCGTCCACCGCCGCGACCCCGGAACGGCCCGGTGATTCGGGGTCAAGATGACCTGCCGGGCTGCCAGCCATCCTCATGGTGCTCATCATCATCTCGCGCAACGGTGGTCGGCCCGCGAGCCGTCCGGCGGCGCGTGGTTCGAACAGGACGCGCACGTCGCTCGGGAGGGCTTGATCGGCACGACCGGGTCAACGACGACCCGACGTCGAACCTTCAGGTGTACTCGAACTGCCACAGCGCCGTAGACCCGTGGCATAGACGCCACTGGAGCCGGTGAGCGGGTCAGCGTCCGTGCATGCCGGGGGCGTTCACGTGGGCGTTGTGCGCCTTCTCGACGCCCTCGACGCGGCCGATGAACCGCTCCATCCTCACCGCGAGATAGATCACCCCCGCGGCGGTGACGAGATCGACGATGGCCTGTATCGTCTCGTTCATTCCAATCCTCCAACGGCGACGCGGTGCGGCCATCGAATCAACCGAGAAGCCGGAGGATGGCGACGAGCGCCTCCCACGGTCGCGGTGGGTGGCCGCGACCCGGTCAGCATGACCGTCCTCCAGCGCCGCGGTACGACCGAGGACAGTATACCGCGCGGCAGCCCGCCGCCGTTCGTGTCACTCACGCCGGAGGCGCTGACCCTTCCGCGACAGAACGTGATGGCCGGGAGCGACCGTTGACACTCCAGGCCGTCCGTGGCAACGTCGCCCGGCCGCTGGTCGCGGCCGAGCGCCGACGATCACAGGGTTAGAGAGAAGGGGGGGACCGGTGGACGGTGACGTTCTGCGGCGGTTGATTCGGGAGGCTGGCGGCGGCGTGAGGGTACGGGACCTGGCCGGCCGCACCGGGACGGCAACGGCGGTGAGCGGGGGCCTGGCCGTTGTCGCCTACCCGGACGGTGTCGAACGGCTGGACCCGGCACAGCTTGCGTGGGCTGGTCTGCCGAGGCGGACGACCGACCGACCCGGACCCGGCCGCGTAAAGGACCCTGGCGCGGCGATGCTTAATAGGTGGGCGAGGGATCCGGGACCGTCAGACCGGGCGTGAGGGAGAGTCGGTGTTGGTCCGCGAAAGGCGCCCAGGGGCGTCCCCGCACGTCGCCGGCCGCCAGCACATCGATGGCGCACACGGCCGCCTGGGGCAACGTCGCCACCGGCTGGTCGTCAACGTTGCGGAACACCCACCAGCCGTCTCTCGCCACGACGACCGCGGCATCGACGACGAGCACCATCTCGTCGTTCTCGGCCAGCTGCACGGCGAACAGCGACATCGCCCCGGGTATCGGCCGCTACCGCTCCCGCCATCAGAGGTCCGTGCCCGGGTTCCGCGCCGACCGCCGAAACCGCTCCACCAGGAAGCGGGTGGAGCCGTCGTTGCGCCAGGTCCGGTGCCCGGCCGGCGGCCTGATCCCCTGACCGGTGAGCCCGGGGGCGTGCAGCTGTTCCTCGCAAACCTGGCCGACCTCGATCCGAAGCGGAACATGGACGGCAGCGACGCGACGACGGGCGCGACCATCGATGCCGCCCTCGACGCCGCCGAGTCGGACGACACGCGTCTCGGCCGGCTTCGCGGCGTGCTGTCGGACGAGGCGGCCGACGCCCGAACCGCCCGCCGCATCTGCCGAGCTCCTGACGGAACCGGGACGGCGGATCTCGACGACGCCGTCGCGACCGCCGAAGCGCCACCTCGGAAGGTCAGCTCGTCGCCGCGCCGCCCAAGCGTTCGGACGAGCCGACCTGGGGGAATCACGCCCCGGCACGATGCCGGGGCGTGTCACTGGACGGGACTCTATACGGTCACCGGCTCTCGTCCTCGAAGCTGCGCAGGTAACGGGATACGGTGATGGGCGCGCAGCCGACCGCCCGCGCGATACGCTTGAAGCCGAGCCCCTGCGCGCGAAGCTCTACCATGCGGGCGACGGCCTCGGCCGACATCGGCGGGCGCAGGAACCCGCGCCTGACCGTCACGCGGCCGCGACGGCGCAGCACCTTCCGGTTGGCGAGGGCCGGCATCGAGCGCTCGTCGTGCTCGACGTCGGGAGCGTGCTTAGCCAGCTCGTGCCAGTCGACGGCCGCGCGCGTCGGACTGCCGTCGATGGGCTCGGGATCCGGCATCTGGTCGAGGAGGCCGTCACCGCCGCGCCACGCGACCTCGAACTCCTGCCCGGCGCTCGCGGCCGACTCGCGGACGACCGTGGTCAGCGGCTCAACCTGGCGGTAGACGACGGAGAGCCCCGTCACGTGGCCGGCGCCGGTGCGATACGACACGTCGGCGAGGGCCGAGCTCACGGCCGGACTCGCGAGCGCCGCGTCCAGCGCCGAGCCCTGCAGCCGCAGCTTCGCCGTCACGCGCAGAGCACGGATCGTCGAGCCGCCGGCGTCGATCGAGCGGACGAC
>JAJEEA010000277.1 GCA_022821235.1 Vicinamibacteria bacterium | reverse complement strand
GGCGGGGTCTGCAGCTCGCAGCACTCCGGGGCGACGACGACGGTGAACGTGCAGGGGATGACCGCGGGCACATCCCACACCTACAAGGCGTACTCGAAAAGCGGCTGCGCGGACGCGGACGAAATCGCCACCGTGACCTTCACCACGCTGTCGGCGACCCTGACCGCGGACATGGTCACGGGGACGAGCGCGAGGCTGAATTTCCCCGCCCGCGGCGCGGCGTGGTGGTACGAGCGGACCACCCCGGCCGGCGGGACCTGCACGTCGCGAGCCGCGACAGACGAGACGGCGAGCCTGACGTCGCTGAGCGCGGGCACGTCCTACACCTACAAGGCGTACTCGAACAGCGCGTGCACGACGGAAATCGCCAGCGTGACCTTCGACACGGCGGCGGCGACCACCCTGACCGAGAGCGCGGTCACGCAAACGAGCGCGACGCTGACGCTGACGAACAACAGCGCGACGTGGTACTACAAGAAGACGGCCCCGACGCCTGCGGGGAGCTGCAGCGCGGCGCAGTCCGGAGCGACGACGATGCTGAGCCTGACGGCGCTGACCCCGGGCAGGTCGCACATCTACAGGGCGTACTCGAACAGCGCGTGCACGACGGAGATCGCGAGCGCGAGCTTCAACACGCTGTCGGCGACCCTGACCGCGGACATGGTCACGGGGACGAGCGCGAGGCTGAATTTCCCCGCCCGCGGCGCGGCGTGGTGGTACAAGCGGACCGCCCCGACCGCCGGAACCTGCACGTCGCGAGCCGCGACCGACGAGACGGCGAGCCTGATGTCGCTGAGCGGGGGCACGTCCTACACCTACAAGGCGTACTCGAACAGCGCGTGCACGACGGAGATCGCGAGCGTGGGTTTCAACACGCCGGCGGTGATCCAGCCGGGCGTCGAGATCAGCGAGTCGGCGCTGCGCGTGCCCGAGGGCGGCAGCGCGGACTACACGGTGAGGCTGAAGACGGCGCCCACGCACGCGGTGACGATCACGGTGAACAAGGCTTCGGGCGGCGACGCCGACCTGACCGTGGACACCGATACGGGCATGACGGGCAATCAGAACACGCTGGCCTTCTCGACGACGAACTGGTCGACGGCGCAGACGGTGAGGGTGTCGGCGGCGGAGGACGCGGACAGCGACGACGGCACGGCGCGGTTCACGCACACGGCGTCGAGCACGGACTCCGACTACGGCGCTTCTCTGAGCATCGCCGGCGTCGCCGCCACCGAGACCGACAACGAGGGCACGCCCAGGGTCTTCCTGTCGGCCCCGACGATCTGCCCGGGCGATTCGGACTGCCCGCCCGCCCCGAGGAACTTTTCGGGGCTCCGGGTGGTAAAGGAAGGCGCGGCGCTGACGGTGACGGCGACGCTGTCCAAGGCAATCGCCGACAGGACGGTGCGCATCGGTGTGGACCTGGAGCACGACACCGATGATGCCCGCGCCTCGGAGCCGGCCGACGTCGGGCGGCTGACGGGGTTCTCCATCCAAATCGCCGCCGGCTCGACCACCGGTACGTTCACCCTGCAGACGTACCACGACGGGGACGGCACGGACGAGTTCTTCTGGCTGAAGCTCGGCGAGACGTCGTCGGGGATATGGGCGAGCGACCGGCACACGGTGAGCGTGGCCATCCTGGACGATGACCCGCCCCCGCCTTTGCCGGCTCCCGGGGACTTTACGGCGGTGGCAGGCCCGGGCAGCGGGGAGGTCACGCTCAACTGGAGCGCGGTCTCCGGCGCGGGAAACTACGAGCACCAGCGGACGATTTACGACGGCGGTTCCTGCAGTCGCGCGGATTTCAGCGGGAGCGCATGGACATCGCTGCCCACCTCCGCGACGTCGGTCAAGGTGACGGGTCTCACCGACGGCACGAGGTACTGCTTCAGGGTGCGGGCCGTATCGAATGAGCAGGTAAACGGGACGGCATCGTACCCGGCCGGCGCGAGGCCGAGGGATACCGGGTTTGCGCTGTTCCCGGTCTCGAACATCCGCGTGACCCACAACGGCGGCAGCCTCACGGTGAGTTGGGACGCGCCGGCGGGGGCGACGCACTACGACGTGACGTACAAAAACAACAACACCGGCGTCAACGCCCGGGCCGCGTGGAACCGCGCCGGCACCAGCCTGACCATCACCTGCGACAGCCGCGCCGAGTACGAGAACCAGAACTGCATCGCCAGCGACGCGAGCTACATCGTGGGCGTGCGGGCGCGCAACGCCGACGGTGAGAGCCCATGGCGCAACTCGGCGGAGGCCTCGCCAACGGCGCCGGCCGACCCGACGGCGCCGGATGCGGTCGCCGCGGTGCGCGTGACCCACAACCGCAGCAGCCTCGCGGTGAGCTGGGACGCGCCGGCGCGCGCGACGCACTACGACGTGACGTACTGGAACCACAACACCGGCGTCAACGCGCGGGCGGCGTGGAACCGGGCCGGCACGACCATCACCATCCAGTGCGACAGCAGGCCCGAGTACCAGAATCAGCACTGCGTCGACAGCGGATCGACCTACACCGTGGGCGTGCGGGCGCGCAACGCGGCCGGCGTGAGCGCGTGGCGGAACTCGGAGCCGACCTCGCCGGGTCAAACGACAACACGCAGCATAAGCTACGAAGGGCAGGATTACGCGGGTGCGATATCGCAGATCGAGACGTTCCCGGTCGAGGCCGGGGTGGCGGACGTGGAGGCCGAGGAGTCGTCGGGCCGGATCGACTTCACGGTGACGCTCAACGAAGCACCGCGGGAAACGGTTTCGCTCGACTGGGCGACGTCGGACGGCACGGCGACGGCCGGCAACGACTATACGGCAGCGTCCGGTACGCTGAGCTTCTCCGCAGGCGAGACCACAAAGACAGTCTCAATCACACTGCGTGACGACGTGATCGACGAGGGGTCGGAGACGTTCACGCTCCGGTTGAGCAACCCACAGCCAGCCGGCACGCTGGTACTGGCAGACACGCAGGCGACGGGCACGATCACCAACGACGGTCCGCTGCAGACGGCGTGGCTCGCGCGGTTCGGGCGCGCGGTGGCGGCCGAAGCCGTCGAGGCGCTGAGCGACCTCATCGAGCGGCGGTCCCAGGCGCGCTCGGGGTCCGGGGACGCGGACCTGTCGCTGCTGACCTCGTTCCTGCTGTCCAGCACGGGCGGGTCGGGCGCGGCCGGCTACGGCGGGGCCGGCTTCGGCTCCACCGGCTACGAGGCGGGCCATGGCATTCCCGGCAATGGGGTGCATCCCGGCGGGAGCGGCTACGCGCACGCCGGGGCCGGCTTCCCGGCCGGCTTGGCCGGCCCGCGGCACGCCGCCGGCCTCGGCGGGATGCCCATGATGGGCGGGACGCTCGGCGGCGGGATGCCGATGATGAGCGCCATGCCGATGGGACCGGACGGATCGGGCTCGGACTACCACCTGCCGTCCGGCTCGCTCCTGGTGCCGGGCGGCGACGGGAACCGCTGGACGGGCTGGGCGCGCACGTCGACGGGACACTTCTCCAGCGTCGGCGGCGCGCTGCCGCTGCAGGGGCGGCTGCACACGGGCATCTTCGGGGGCGACTACCAGCTCGGCCGGCTGCTCGCCGGCGTGGCCGTCGCCCACGGGCGGGGCGAGGGGGCCGCGACGCCGGCCGGCATCGAGCGGGCCTACGGCGCGCGCAGCTCGCTGACCTCGGTGCATCCCTACGCCGCCTTCGACCTGTCCGAGGACCTGACCCTGTGGGGGCAGGCGGGGTACGGGCGCGGCGAGATGGCGCTGGTCGAATCGCACGTGGGCGGAGACCGGCTCGAACAGGCCGGCGCCTACCGGACCGGCAACGCGCTGGCGATGGCGGCCGGCGGCGTGCGGGGCGAGCTGCCGGAGGTCGGGGGCCTCGCGCTCGCCGTCAAGTCGGACGCCTTCCTCGTGCGGACGACGTCGGAGGCGCTCAGCACGCCGGGCGTGGGCAACCTGGCGGCCGGCGCGGCGGTGGCGGGCCGGGTGCGGGCGGCGCTGGAAGGCTCGCGCGCGGTGGGCTTCGGCGGCGGCCGCAGCATCACGCCGTCGGTCGAGCTGGGCGTCCGGCGAGACGGCGGCGACGCCGAGACGGGGCTCGGCCTCGAGACCGGCCTGGGGATCGTCTACGCCGACCCGGCTTTCGGCCTGATGGTCGACGCGACGCTGCACCTGCTGGTGGCCCACCAGGACAGCCGCTATGACGAGTGGGGGTTCAGCGGCGCGGTGCGCTTCGCCCCCGGCGCGGCGGGGCGCGGGCTGTCGCTCAACGTGACGCCGTCGTTCGGCGCGGCGTCGCAGGGCGCCGACCGGCTGTGGGCGATGCAGGACATGGGCGGGCTCATGCCCTACGGGGGCGCGCCGTTCGACACGGGCGGGCAGCTCGCCGCCGACGTCGGCTACGGGATGGCGGGACCCGGCGGCCGGGGGACCGGGACGCCCTACGCCGGCCTGACGCGGTCGGGCATGGGCTACCGGGCCGCCCGCTACGGCTACCGGTGGGTGGTCGGGCGGTTCAACCTCTACGTCGAGGGCAGCCGGGAGGGCGGCTTCGGCGGCCTCGGCTTCGCCCCGCCCATGGGCACCGGCACCGGGCACCACGCCGGGGGCGCGCGGCATTCCGTCCGGGTGCGCGGAGGGATGTCTTTCTGAGCCCGGAGCGGGCCGATTGGGGACGCGAAGCGGACGGATGCGGTGGCTCCACCACTCTATCCCGCAGGTCACGCATCCCGGACTCGCCGGCGACCCGCACCGGGCTCGCTAGTCCGCCGGCGGGCCGCCGTCAAACGACAGTCCGCGGACCTGCACCGCACCCGCGGGCGGAAGGCTCTTTCGGCCCACCCGCCCGCCCCTGTTGACGACACGACCGGGGGGAGCCTCGAACGCCGGGCGGAGACCTATATTCCCGGCGGCGTTTCAGGACGACCCACGGATGCGCCTCAATCGCAGCGCAATGCTGATAATGCCAACCAGAAGTTGTGGCTACAACACGATGAAGGGAGTTGGGAATGCACTCCGCGGCCATCTCTGCCGCACGGGAATTTCGAGTGACTTCGCACGCGGCGTTCAGCCAAGCAGCAGCACCAGCAGCAACATGGCGGTGATCAACTGAACCACGAAGGTGACGCAGGTCAACGCGAGGCCATAGCCTCCGCGATCCTCAACGAACGCCCTTGCCGCATCGCGGGTGGCGAACACACCCGCCGTTCGCCACGGGCCATCGTCCCAAGCCTTCTGCACCTCCAACCGGCCACCTCCGTCACCCGCGACCGGGACGACCCGCCACCTGAGCAGCAGCCCGCCATCCCCGGCCGGAGGCCGATCAACGCACGCACTCATGAGGCCATCCCCCCAAGACGGCGGCCAGCTCCGCATCGGCGACGGCCGCGGCCAACAACACGAAGCCGGCCCGCCGGCAGACCCGGCTCACCGAGCCGACGGCGACAAGGCAGAGACCCACCAGGCCGACCGCGAGACTCGACAGCGGCGGCCCCAGATGCGCGGCTCCGAGGTAAACGGAGAGCGCCACGGCAACGACCGCCACGCCCTCCGCGGGCCACCCGCGCTCGGACGTCGACCAACCGCCGACGCCGGCGCCGAGAACCGCCACGAGCAGCGTCACGGAGACCACGCGCACCTGGTCGTGCATGCCCGCCGCGCCGCAGTCGAGGACGTCCAGCACTCCGCCGGTCACGCGTACCCCCGGATCACCGAGCCGTACGGCTGCCAGCGACGGCACATCACGCGCAACATCGTCGAACGCACCTCCGTGCAGCGCCGACACCGCTACCGCCCCGGCTCCACCACCGGAACGCGGTCTGGACCCCGATGGCGGTCCCGGCCGGGCTCCGGCGTAGCGGCCCTCGACCCGCGCTCGGCCTGAAGGTCCGCCCACGGATTCGCCGCCCGCGAATGCTCGACGTCGCGAACGCGATGCGACCGCCGGGCGCGCGTCGGATCAAGGATGAAGTCAACGATGGCGTCCGCACGCTCCACGACCACATCGAGGACGCTGGCGTCATCCCGGTCGCCCCCGACGAGATGGCCCGCGGCGACGCGGGCGAGCACCGCATCGGGACGCTCGCGGCCCGCCTCCAGCCGGTCCAGGACCGCCCGGGCGCGAGGGGTCGGCGACTCCCCGAACGCCATGCGCGGCTCGCCGCCGCCGATCGACGCCAGAATCCGATCCGCGGCCACGTCCGCCACACAGCGCGCCACCACCCCGGCGGCGGGCGGCCCCGGCGCCCACCCGCCGCCGACAGGCTGCTCGAGTACGCGACTGCAGTCCCTCACCACGGCGGGGAGATCCGAGAACTCGGCACGCAGCACCCGCGCCAGCATCGCGTGATCGCTCTCCGGACTCACGATGGCCCCGTCCGCGAACGCCCGCGGAACCCGCTCGCGCTCGCACGCGTCCCCCAGCGCCGTCCAGAACGTGCGGCGGGCCACCTCGAAGCGCCGCGCCGGAACGCCGCTCCGGTCCTCGACGTCGTCGAGCGACATGACACCGTCCCGTTGTCCGACGGGCGGCGCCTCGAACGCCCGGGCCCGCGCCACAACATCGTGGTGATCCAGCCCGTACCTGCCGGACACAGCGCGGGCGGCCTGCTCGAACATCGGGGCGCCCTCCTCCGGCCGCCTGCCGAAGAGCGCGTCCAGCCGGGCGTGGTCGTACAGCCGCGGGTGAGTCGCGACGGCGAGCGCCACGGCCGACAGCAGGGAGCGGCCCCAGTCCTCGGTGCCCGCGAACCGTTCGGGGATCGGGTGGACCACCTGCGCGGGCGGACGCGACCCGCCGGTTCCGGCGACGCCGCGGCCCGGCGCATGGAACAGACCGACCTCATCGGCGTCGCGCAGGCGAACGGCGACGCCCGAACCCGCGCAGACGCCCAGGACCCGGTCCTCCAGCACGACCGCGTCCTCCCGCCGCCGGGAATCGAGCTCCCGGAAGCCGACCGGCTCCACGCCGTCCACGGGCGCGAGCTCCGCGCGCGGGCGATTGAGCGGATGCCGGTTCCAACCCATCGCCTGATGGCTGACGATCAACCCGTAGGCGGCCGGATCGTCCGGGGGAACCGGCAAGGCCTCGAGAGCGCCGCGGACCGCCTCCGACGAGAGCGTCGCCCTCACGCCGTCCACGGCGCTCCGAAGGCCCGCCTCCTGAAGAAGGTCCTCGGCCGCGCGCGCACTCAACCACTCGTCGCAATCCGCGGCCAGTTGAGCCGGGTCGAACCCCCGGAACCGCGGCTGCGTCTCGGCGAGATGCCAGGCGAACCACCCGCCCACCGTGTCGCCGTACCGATCCGGCGGCGCCGGCTCCAACCGCCGCGTGTTCTCCAGAAGCGGCGACCCGACCCGGTCGGTGTGCGCACGCGTCATGACCCGCGCACACGCGTACGGCGAGGTCGACGACCCCCACCGCTCCGCCCCCGCCCGCACGTGATCGACGAGCGCCGCCTGCAGCCCGCGGCAATCGTCCCCGGCGACACCCTCCGGAACCCACGCCGCGACGCGCCGCCGCGTCGGCATCTCCAACTGATCGCGGGAATAGCCGAGGCACTGCGCGAGCGCACCGGCGTAGTCCGCACGCGGGCTGCAGGTGAGCCCGTAGAGCATCAGGCACTCCACGGCCCGCGGACCCTCGCGGGGGTCCTCGACGAAGTGCCGCGCCACCCGCTTCATCAAGTCGCCCGCCCACTCGCCATTGGAACGAAACTCCCGCGGCGGCGGCTGATGCACCACCACCGCGCCGGGGCCGGCCGACCGGGGAGCGTCGGCCGGCGGAACCACGACATGCACCCCCATCCGGGCCGCGAAACCGAGGGCCGAACCGACTACCCGCCGCCGGCCCTCCCCGGTCCGCTCGTCCAGGCCGAACCGCTCGAGATGCTCGTGATCGACGGGCACCGAGCCGCGCCCGAGCCGCGGCTCGGGCGCCGGCGCATCCACGACGCGGGTCGTCCGGCCGCCGCCGGCATTGGGCGCCGAAACGCGCCCCGGCCTTCCCGCGCCCATCAACCCGCCCGCCGGCGGCGGCCGCGCCGGCGGCGGGCGCGTCGACCGGCCTCATCCAGCACGACGAGCGCCAGCAACAAGAGCAGCAGCGCCAGCACCAGGAACACGACGGCGGCCACGACATCCGCATCGGACATCGCCAGCAGTCGGCAAGACAAGAACAGCGAGCACGACACGGCCGGCCTCCCCTCTCCCCCCGGAACCGTCGAACCGGCCCACCGGCAAGGCCGCGGTGCGAGCCGTCAGCCGGCGTTGCCGCCGCATGCGGCATCGAGCGCGCGGACCACGCCGCGCACCCGAAACGCGTCGAACGCCACGAGGGCCTGGAACTCTGAACCGCGGGTCACGGCGAAAGCCACCACGGGATCGACGTTCAGGGCGGCTATCGCGACCCCGCCCGACAACGGCACGGGTCTCAGCACCGCATCGACGAACGCCGCCGGATCGGGGTGCGCCAGGAAGCCGCCGGCCGCCGGCCACCCGCGCGGCTCCGGCGGGGACGCGATCGCGAGAGACTCCCAGCCCACCGCGTACCGCCCCGGCGGGAGAGGCTCCGGGAACGCGATCCCCACGTCCCAGACCGCGCCGACGCAGGACACGAGCAGGTCGGCCGAACGCGAATCGCCCCGCGCCTCCCGCGCCGGAAACGCCGCCCGGTGCATGCGCCCCGACGACGTCGACCGGCAAGCGACCTCATCGAGAGCGCAGGCGTCCAGACCCGACGGCGCCCGGAGCTCGGATTGATACCGCGCCAGCACCGCCCACCCCACGACCCCGACGAGACACCCGACGATCACCACGCTTCCCACGGCAGCCTTCATCGCGAGCACCTCGACGCCGCGGGCACGGTCCGGCCGGACCGCGGCCCCCGACGCCACCGACACGAAACCACGCGATCAGCTCGAGCCCGACGAGGGCGGCCGGCATCCCGCCAGCCTCAGAACCGGATGACCGGCCCGACCTCCCACGCGAAACCCGCGCCGACCAGGTACGGGCTCCCGAAGCGCGGGCCGAGCAGGGGCCACGACCGGCGAACGGCGAACCGGACGCCGTACCGCCGCCCGACGTCCACACCCGCGCCGACCGCCCCCGCGACGCCGGCGGAACGCCCGGCCGGCACCGCGAGCAGCTCGTCGACCGCCGGGTAGCCCGCATCGAAGACCGGCTCGGCCGCGGCGACGAGAGCCGGACGCGCCGGAAAGTGCGAGCCGGCCCCCACGACCGCCCCCGCGTCGAGCCACGGCCGCACGACGCCGAGCGCCCGCCCGAGCCTCACGCCGAGGTCCACGCCGTAGCGGCGGAAACGCCACACGCGCTCCGGCGCCGGAAACTCCTCGACGTCCCAGCTCCAGGCGCCCTCGACGGCGCCGCGGAACGCCACGGCGGGCCCGAGCCAATGCACGCCCTCGAACCGCACGCCGGTGCCGTACGAGCACGGCGCGCCGCCCGGAAGCACCGCGCCGGCGCCCGCCGCGGCCGCGCGCCACATCCCGTAGACGGCCCGGCTGTCCCGCCCCGCCTCGACGCGGTCGAGCCCGACGCACACCGGCGAATACGTCAGTCCGAGGACGAAGTCGTTCTCGACCGGCGAGCCCGGTCCCACGTCCCACCAGCTCCTCTGGCCCCCGGCGCCCGCCGGCGACGCGAAGGCGGCCAGCACCGATACCGACAGGACCACCACGATGCGCATCCCACACCTCCCCGCGCTACGCCGACGCGCTTTCCACCCGGGCGAGCAGCCGGCGGTGGAACGCATCGAGCATCACCGTCCACTCGCGGGACCTGCGGCGACCCCGTCGAGCCGCCGCTCCAGATCCGCCGTGAACGAGCGGCCGAGCCCATCTCCCGGAAACGCCGCATCGACAACGCGCCCGCGCGATCACCGAGCGGCGCCGCCTCAGGATCGCGCCGCCCGGCACTACGACCCCCGATGCGCGCGCGCCGCGTACCCATCCGCCGCCGGGACGCGGTACAGGTAGATCGGCCAGACCCGGCCGTCGGCGTCCTCGACGAGGACCACGCGCACCGGGCGCCAGCCCGGCACCGGCCACGTATGCGACACGACCCTGGCGCCGCGGCGCAGAACGCCCTCGAGCCACGGAACCAGCACGTCGAGGCCGTCCGGCGTGAGGAACATCGTGACGACCGTGGCCCGCGACACCACCGACGGCAGCGTGAGCGCGTCGGCGTGAAGGAACGTCGCCCGCGACCCGACGCCGGCCATCCCGGCGTTGTCTCTGGCCTGGACGACCAGCGGCTCCCGCCGCTCGATCCCGACGGCCGACGCCCCCGCCCGGGCGGCGGCCACCACGAAGCGCCCGTCGCCCGACCCGATGTCCACGAGCACGTCCCGACGGTCGAGGCCGAGCATGCCGATGACCCCGTCGACGACCTCCATGCGGCTCGGCTCGTAGACCGACAACGAGCGTCCCACGCCGCGCCGGGCATCGATCACCGGATCGAGCGAGCGGATCGCCCGCGCGCCCCACGGCGAGGCGACCGCGAAGACGGCCGCGGCGACGAGGAGCATCGGCAGGAGCGCCCAACCGAATCGCGCCGCCGAGACGACCACCGACCCCTTGGGGATGAACCTGGACACCATCGCCACCTAACAGGCCGGCACGCTCACCACGGCGTCCCGCCCCGCCTCGAAGCGCACGCCCCGGACCACCGCCGGGCCGCACCCGGCACGCTCGACGCGCAAGGTGTGCGGCGCGCCCACCTGCGCCATGAACAGGAAGAACCGCCCCTCGCTATCCGTCCAACCCGTTACAGGTAGCCACGCCTCCGGCTCGACCACCTCGACGAGATGGGGACGGCCGCCCGGCGGCGCCGGCACGACGCGTCCGGTCGCCCGGCGCCACTCGGGCCTCGTGCCGACCACCAACACGATCAGCGCCCCGCCCAGGACCAACGCCGCGAGCCGCCCGACTCCCCCGCGCACACGCATCACGCTCCTCCCCCCTTACCAGCCGACGCGACGGACCGCCGGGACCTTGGACCAGCGCGTGAACCCCTGGACACCCGCGGCCACGCCGATCCCGGACGGAGCGGCCACCGTGGCCGCGCCGACCCAGCCGTTGCCCTCGAGCCCCGAACGCAGGCCGACGTAGACCCCGAAAGCCGACACCGCCATGAGCACGAGCGACGCCGCCGACCGCTCGAACGACCGCCGCTCGAAAGCGACGGTCCCGAAGCCCACCGGCTCGATATCGAGCACCGGGTTCGCGTACAGCTCGGCCCAGTCGATCAACCCCGGCGCGAAACGGGCATCGGCCGGCACGGGGACCTCCCGAGACCCCTGCGCGCCCGCCGCCTCCTCCGCTTGACCCGCCGCCGACGCCGAGCCGGCCGCGAGAACCAACACCGCGAACACCACCGAGCGTCCCATCGCCTTCTCCTTTCCCCCGAACCGGACGCTCACGGGCGCCCGGACGAATCCTCCGAACCGCGACCCGGCCGGCGCCGCTCGACAACGGCCGGCAGCCCCTTCCGGATCGCCTCGCGCAACACCTCCGAACGCGACATCCCCAAGTCCGCGGCGAGCCGGCCGACCTGCTCGTACAGCCGGCCGGACACGCGGACGTGAACCGCCTCGGTCAACCGCTGCCCACCGCGCTTCATGTCGACTGCGCCTTCCGATTCAGGGCCCGGGCGGCGACACCCGATCGCCTATCCCGCACACCCGCGACGGATTCGCACCGCGATCGGCGTGCAACCGCCGGGCCTCCCGCTCGATCGCCACGTGCCGGGCAAGGAACGCCCCCGGCTCCGGCCGGCAATCGCCCCCGGCGCTGCACGAGACCGTGCTGCGGCCGTCGAAGCCCCCGGCCAGCCCGAGCAACCCGAGCGACCCGGCCACTTCTCCCGCCGCATGAGAACGCGCCTGCGCCACCCACGCGCCCCACAGCGAATCGGCCCCCCGGCCGATGAGGAAGTCGCGCCGGCCGCAATCCGCCCACGACGACACGGGAGGGCCGAACCGCCGGGCCTCGGCCGCGACGCCCGACCCGACGTCGGCGCCGCCGTTCCAGGGCGTATCCAGCTCGAAGCGGCCGCTCAACCGGGACGCGCGCCGGACGTCCCACGAGTGCGCCATCATCGCCGGCGCGTCATCCACGAAGAATGAGGTGATGCGCCCCGTGCCCGCGGAGGTGCGCACCTCGCGCGAGAACGAATCGAGGCGCCGTTGGCGCGCGGGAGACACCGGCAGTCGAACGCCGCAGTCCACCCCCGGGACCGGCGCCGGATCGGCGCCGGCCGGCCAGTCCGAGCACGACCGGGCCGACTCGTACTGCGCGAGCGTGTAGGACTCGGCGACCGCCTCCTCGTGGACCAGGGGCGCGAAGTCCAGCGACACGAGGACATCGAACGCCGGGCTCCGGGCGCCCGCCGGCGCGGCGGTGAAGCCGGCCGAGCCGTCCTCCTTGGGGCACCGCACGGACACCGTACCGGCGGTGTAGTCGGCCCACCCGCCCGCGAGACGGGCCGCGACCGGCGGAACCACGCCGGGCAGCGCCGGGTTGCGAACGAAGCCCTGCTCCACGAGGCAGGCCGCGGTGCCGTCGTCACCGACGATCACGCCTCCCGACTCGAACCCCGGCCGGCCGCCCCCGTCCTGCCAGAAGACCCGGGCCCACGGAAAGTGGTCATCCGTCCGGGCCGGATTCGCCTCCCACGCGTACTCCCACCACGCCTCCCAGTAGCCGGACCGCACTACCTGGTTTCCCGCGAGGTCGAACCCCTCCGAATCGCAATAGGCGGGACGCAGGCCGGCCGCGCTCCGGCCCGGCGGCAGGACCGCCGCGCTCAGATCGCACGCGGGGTCGTGCTCCGCGTAGCTGTCGTCGATCCATCGTTGCCGCCGGTGGCGGCGGAGAACGAGGCTCTCGCGCTCGACGCACGCCATCCCGGAGCTGAACGCCGCGACCACGGGAGCGTCGGCGAGGCGACGCCCGCTGCCCAGCACTTCGTCCGGGGACCGCGGCGCCGTCTCGACGACATGGCCCCCGCCCTGCTGCGGCGTCCGCGTGTTCTGATTGCCGTTCGGGTCCCGGCCGTCGGGATCCTGGTTGTTCCCGCCGGGCAGGTCGTCGCAGACGGCGTTGTTCTCGCCTCCGCAGTCCGGATCGTCCGGAATGCCGTTGCCACGCTCCCCGCTCGGATCTCCTTCGTTCTCGGTACCGCCGTCATCGCCCTCGCCGTCATCGCCCTCGCCGCCGCCATCGTCATCGTCATCACCGTTGCCGCCGCCATCGCCGTCGTCATCACCGTCGCCGTCGCCGTCGTCTTCGTCGTCGCCATCGTCGTCGTCGCCGCCGAAGCTCCCGCGCCCCGGCAGGTACTGCGCCTGCACGTTGAACTCGTCTCCCCGGAAGATCTCCCCGGCGCCGCCCCGCGCGTCGAGGCATCGGAACGGCGCACCGGGACCGCCCACGGACTCGTCGACCCGATCCCCGAGCCGGCGCGAAAGCAGACCGAACTCCGGGCACGTGTACCCCGAGCGGGACGACGGCCGCCGGGCCGCCTCCCGGGCGTCGCCGCGGGGCGCCGCCGCTTCCTGCGCCGGCCGCATGAACGCCGGCGTCGTCGGCGCGACTCGCGCCCGATCGACCTCCCACGAACGCGAGACCCACCGGCGCGACGCCGCGTCGTACCGCGAGCCGCGATCCCACTCGACCCGCGCGTCGCGGCCTCCCAGAAACGACGACACCACGCGATCCCCGCCCGGCACGCTCGCCGCGCGGACCCCGTACCACGCCTGCGTCATCGCGCTCCCGCCACGGACCGCCGCGGCGACGAACCAGCGGTCGTAGTCGGGCCCGCGGCCGCTCTCCGCCGAGCAGTAGAGGCGGACCGCGCCGTCCCCGCTCCAGCGGAGGCTGTACACCGTCACGACGGAGCCCTCCGCGAACGAGCCCGTCCCCGGCCAGGGCACCGCCCCCTGCCCGCCCGACTCCGGCAGCCAGCAGTCGTGATTCGAGGCCGCGCGGGCGCGGCCCCCGGTCGGAAAGGGCACGTCGCACGTCAGCGACGGCCCCTGCGCCGACACCGGCGACGGCCGGGACGACACCCCGACCAGAACGCCCGCGAGAACGACAGCCACCAGCACCCTGCACCCCATCTCCCTACCCCCTTCCCCGCACGACCTCGACCGCCCGTCCCGCCGCGTCCCCGACCGTTCTGGGGACATCACGGCCTTCCGCCGCCGGAGCACGCTCAAGCCGATCCGCGAAGCTGTGCCTCGCCACGAAATCGACCTGGTGGTCCAGCTCCTTCTCCCGCTCGAGAACGTCCTTGCCGAGCGCGGCCTCCATCCGCCGGCTCATCTGAGCGCCGACCTCCTGCACCAGGGCGTTCCCGTGCCGAAGCAGGTCGTCGCCGACCCGCGCGCAGTCGACCTTCCGCGCCTCGGCGGGCGGGTCGTAGGTGGCATCGAGCCGCTGCGCCATCGCCGACGCGAGCATCCCTGAGAGCACCACCGTCTCGCGGTTGCCGGGGACCAGCGTCGGGTTGCGCGCGACCACGATGGCCTTGGCCGCCCCGTAGATGAGCGCCGACTGGCGCTGCTCGTCGTTGAGGCCCTGGGGAACCTCCACCGCGAGGTCCTTTCCCACCTTCAACCGCGCGTTCGCGCCGTGGCGGACCCGGCCCCCCGAGATCGCCAGCATCGCCTTCACCCCGTCGGCCGCGCTGCCCGGGGCCGGCACCCCGTCGGGATGGGTCCGCCGGCCGTCGAACCGCCACTCGCGGCCGTCGAACGACGCCGCGCCCCGGCCCCGCCAGGCCTCGGCCCACACCCGGACCCCGCCGTCGCGCACGCGCTCGCGGAGAAGATCGAAGTCCCGATCGCCCGAGGTCTTCGCCTCGAGCGCCCGGTCCTTCTCGCGGGACACCCGCTCGGTGATCGCCTGATGCCGGTCGGCATGGAGCCCCCGCAGCATCTCCGGCACCGCGCCCCGCCGGCCGCGGTAGTCCGCCCAGCGCTCCAGGCGGGCGGTCCGCGCGGACCCCGACCCCCCCGACGTCAGCTCGGCGCCGCTCTGCCGCCGATCGAGCTCCTCGGCGACCTGCACGAGCCGGCGGTGATCCGCGGCGCGAGCGCCGTCGGCGAGCGACCGGGAGGCGCCGGTCGCAATGGCGCGGGCCGCGCCCGGCGACGAGGCGGCGGCGACGGCCACCGGATCGGCGGCGGCGTGGACGAGGCCCGCCATCAAGTGCTTGCTGCTCCCCAGCACCAACCCGACGGCCCTGAGCCGGCCCGCGCCGCCCGACGTGCCCCACCGAAGCAGCCGCGACGACACCGCCGCCGCCATCCGCCCGCGGCGGGTCCCGGCGAGCTGCACCACCCGCTCGAAACCCTGGGCGCGGCGGCCGAGAAGGCTGCGGACGGCGCCGCGCGGCGCTCCGGCAACGACGGCCCGGTCGGGGCCCGACGCCTCGGGCACGACCGCCCGCCCGCGCATGCGCTCCAGCCACGCCCGCCCCTCGAAGCTCAGGGTCCGACCGGCCAGATCGCGTTCCGCCGGCACCTTCGACGGCACGCGGCCGACCCGCGCGTCGATCTCGACGCGGCACGCCGGCGCGTAACCGCGCTCGGCCTCCGCCGCGCGGGCCGCGCACGCCCCGGACCTGAGCGCGGCCCTGCCGCGGGCGAAAGCCGCCTCGTCCCGTTCCGCCGCCGCGGGCTCCTCGCGGCAGCGCGCCAGATGGCGGTCACCGAGATCCGCCGCGAGCGTCCGCAGCGCCGATCCGCCCGACGGCTCCCGTCCGGCATCCCGCACGTCCGCGCAGAGCTTCACGAGCACCGGATCGCAGCCCACCGTCTCCAGGCCCGCCTGACGGAGCGGGGACTTCTCGATCAGGTTCGCCATCCTGGCGAGCGATTCAGGGCCCCGCGCGGCCGCGACCATCAGGGACGCCTGCGTGAGGTGCCCCACCGCGACCGCCCGCGGGCCCCCGACGAACTCGGCCCGCGCATCGC
>JAJEEA010000378.1 GCA_022821235.1 Vicinamibacteria bacterium | reverse complement strand
GTGCTGCGGGGGGTGGGGGACACGCGCACGCCGATGGTGTGCAACCTCGCCGGCCACTGGCTCGTCGGCCTGCCGGTCGGCTACTGGCTCTGCTTCGTCGCGGGATGGAGCATCGTGGGCCTCTGGGTGGGGCTGTCGATCGGCCTGACCCTCGTGGGCGCGGCGCTCGTGACGGCCTGGTGGCGCCGCACCCGGGGCCCGTGACGACAGGCTCCGCCGCCCTCGGGCAACGCGGCGTTCCGCCACGGCCCCCCGCCCCCGGGGGGCGCCGCGCCCTGAACGCCCCCCGTGGCGGGGGACTCTCACCGCGGGCGGTCAGAGCGCCGGGAAGCGCCGCGAGTACGTCGACGCGCTACGGCAGGTGGCGGGAGACTCTCGGCGCGGGCGGTCAGAGCGCCCGGTCGCGAATCGCCCGCGCCAGCCCCGCCTCGTCGTGACCCGCCGTCTGCGGCCACCCGCAACGCTTGAGCTCGGCCACCGCGTTGCCCATGACCACGGGGTGTCCGGCCAGCTCGAGCATGTCGAGGTCGTTCAGGTTGTCGCCGACCGCCATGATCCCGGCGCGGGGCACGCGGCGCCGGGCCGCCCAGTCCCCGAGCGCCGCGCCCTTGGAACAGCCCGCCCCGGTGACGTCGAGCAGCGAGAAGTCGCGCTGCTCGTACTCGGTCAGGGTCACGGTGAGAGCGCGGGCGCACGGCAGTCCGCGCACCCGGCCCGCGAGGGCGCGCATGTCGGCGACGCCTCCCGTGAACGCGACCTGAACGGGGTCGTCGTCGAGGGCCGTCTCGAGCGGCTCCACCCTCGTCATGTGGACACGGTTGCGGTCGTAGTACCACTGCCGCTGGGGGTGCGACCAGTCGATGCGCTCGTAGACGTACTGCCGGGCGTCGGACCGGTCGAAGATCAGCGCCACGCCCTCGCGCAGCGGCCGGGTGTCGACGACGAGGTCCCGGGCGATGTCCCGGGGGACGGGGCGGCAGGCCAGCGTCTCGCCGTCGGGCGTCTTCACGAGGGCGCCGTTGTTGACGATCAGGGTGACGGGGGCGTCGAGCCGCACCGCGACGGGGCGGGCGTGGTGAAAGGCGCGCCCGGTGGCGAGCACGACGTCGATGCCGCGCGCCGCCGCGGCCTGGATGGCCTGCCGGTTCGCCTCGGGCAGGCGGCTGGCGCTGTCGAGGAGCGTGCCGTCGATGTCGACGGCGATCAGCCGGACGGGTTCGGGGGCCGGCATCAGCCCGCCGGCTTCTCCGTGTAGCGCCGGGCCACGTAGTCGTCCACGAGCCGGCGGAACGCCTCGGCGAGCTCGTCGTACGAGCCGCGCAGAGTGGCGGCGTGGCGCCCGTCGACGTAGACCGGGCAGGTGGGCTCCTCGCCGGTGCCGGGCAGGCTGATGCCGATGTTCGCGGCCTTCGACTCGCCGGGGCCGTTGACCACGCAGCCCATCACCGCGACCCGCATCTCCTCGACCCCCGCGTGGCGGGTCTTCCACACCGGCATCATGTCGCGCACGTACTGCTGGATGCGCTCGGCGAGCTCCTGGAACGTGGTGCTGGTGGTGCGGCCGCACCCGGGGCACGCGGTGATGCTCGGCGCGAACGACCGCAGCCCCAGCGACTGCAGCAGCTCGCACGCCGCGTACACCTCCTCGCGCCGGTCGCCGCCCGGCCGCGGGGTCAGCGAGACCCGCACGGTGTCGCCGATGCCCGCCGCGAGGAGCACCCCCATCGCCGCCGCCGACCATATCTGTCCCTTCATGCCCATTCCCGCCTCGGTCAGGCCGAGGTGCAGGGGCTGGGTGGTCTCGGCCGCGAGGCGCCGGTAGATCGAGATGAGGTCGGTGGGAGACGACACCTTGCAGGAGATGACGATCCGGTCGGGCCCGAGCCCCGCGTCGATGGCTCGCGCCGTCGACTCCACCGCCGAGACGACCATGCAGTCGCTGATGATCTCCTCCGAGGTGCGGCCGAGCCGCCGGTCGGTGTTCTCCTGCATCTTCGCCATCACCAGGTCCTGGTCGAGCGACCCGCCGTTGACGCCGATGCGCACCGGCTTCCCGTTGTCGCGGGCGATCCGGCAGATGGTGGCGAAGTGGTCGTCGCGCCGGGCCCCGGTGCCGACGTTGCCGGGGTTGATGCGGTACTTGTCGAGGGCCCGGGCGCAGTCGGGATGCCGCGAGAGCAGGAGATGGCCGTTGTAGTGGAAGTCGCCGATGAGGGGCGCGCGACAGCCGGCGTCGAGCATCCGCTGCTTGATCTCCGGGACCGCCGCCGCCGCCGCCGGGGTGTTCACGGTGACCCGCACCAGCTCCGAGCCCGCCTCGGCCAGCTCGACGCACTGCGCGGCCGTCGCCGCCGCGTCCGCGGTGTCGGTGATGGTCATCGACTGCACCGCGACGGGGGCGCCGCCGCCGATCTGCACGTCGCCCACGCGGACGCCGGTGGTGCGGTGCAGCCTGACGGTGCTCATGGGGTCGGGCGATCCGGGCGCGGGGACAGGCGCCGCAGAAAAGCGTACCACACCGCCCGGCCGCGTGCCCCGGCCGGTCCGGCCGGTTGCCGGCCGAAGGCCGAGGGGCGGGCCCC
>JAJEEA010000364.1 GCA_022821235.1 Vicinamibacteria bacterium | reverse complement strand
CCGCTGCTCCGCCGGACCCGAAACGGCGCCGGCCGGGGTGTCGCAGCCAGAGGTGCGGCGGGGCGACCGGCCGGGCCGGGGGCGGTTCGGCCCCGGCGCCGCGGTCCCCCCTCGGCGGCCGGGTACAATGTCCGCCCATGCTCGATCCTGCGTTGTTTCGTGACGATTCCGCCGCCGTCGAGGCCCGTCTCGCGGTCCGCGGCGAGGGCCTCGCCGACGTCCTCGCGGAGGTGCGCCGGCTCGACGGCGAGCGACGCGGCATCATTCCCCTGCTTGAAGAGGCCCGCCACGCCAAGAAGACCATCGGCGCCCGAATAGGCAAGGCCAAGCGCGCCGGCGAGCCCGTCGACGACCTGATGGCGGCGGGCCGCACTCACACCGAGACCATCGAGACGCACGAGGGGCGGCTCGCCGAGGTCGAGCAGGCCCGGGGCGAGCTGCTGCTGAAGCTCCCGAACCTGGCCCACGAGAGCGTCCCCGTCGGCGACGGCGAGGCCGACAACGTCGAGGTCCGCCGCCACGGCGAGCCGCCCGCGTTCGACTTCGAGCCGCGGTCTCACGCCGAGCTGGGCCCGGCCCTCGGCATCGTCGACTTCGAGCGCGGCGTGCGGCTGGCCGGCGCCCGGTTCACGGTGCTCACCGGCGCCGGCGCGCGGCTGTCGCGGGCCCTCATCGACTTCATGCTCGACCTGCACACCGGCGAGCACGGCTACGTCGAGGTGGCGCCGCCGTTCCTCGCCAACCCCGACTCGCTCGTGGGCACGGGGCAGTTGCCGAAGTTCGAGGAGGACCTCTTCAAGGTCGGCGGCTGGGACCTGTACCTCATCCCCACCGCGGAGGTGCCGCTGGCGAACCTCCACCGGGGCGAGTTCCTCGACGGGCGCGACCTGCCCCTGCTCTACACTGCCTACACGCCCTGCTTCCGCAGCGAGGCGGGGTCCTACGGGGCGGACGTGCGCGGGCTGATCCGCCAGCACCAGTTCGACAAGGTCGAGCTCGTCGCCTACACCAGGCCCGACGACTCCTACGCGATGCTCGAGACCCTGACCGGCCACGCCGAGACGGTCCTGCAACGCCTGGGCCTGCCCTACCGGACGGTCACCCTCTGCACCCGCGACATGGGGTTCGCGGCCGCCAAGACCTACGACATCGAGGTGTGGCTGCCGGGGCAGGGCAAGTACCGGGAGATCTCGTCGTGCAGCAACACCGAGGCGTTCCAGGCGCGCCGTGCCGGCATCAAGTACCGCCCCGACGGCAAGGGCAAGGCCGAGCTCGTCCACACCCTCAACGGCTCGGGTCTCGCGGTGGGGCGCACCCTGATCGCGATCCTCGAGAACTGCCAGCGGGCCGACGGGTCGGTCGTCGTGCCCGAGGCCCTGCGCCCGTACATGCGGGGCCTGGAGGTCATCGCGCCGAGGTGAGCCGGACCGGCGCCCCCTTGTCTGCTTGGCCGCCGCAAGCACCGGGCATGCCGGCGACTACCGGCTGGTAGGATACGGATGAGGGGATGCCGACATGCGAGGCCGATTCAGGTACCGCTTCGTCATCGAAGAGGTCTACACGCCCGAGACGCTGCCGATGTCGCGGTTGGCGGAGTACATGGCGAAGGTGGCAGCCCTGCTTGGCGAGAGGTCCCATGTCCATTTCGTCGGCATGGAGGGTGGTAGTGCCGTCCTGGTCCAGGAAGTCGAGCAGGAGGCGCACGCCAGGGTGCGCGAGCGCCTCCACGCCGTGCACCGCGACGACGGGCCGCAGGATGCGACGCTGGCGTACGACGCGCTGAACGGTCTGCTGACTGCCGACCGGGCTTCGGGGGCGTTGTTCGAGGGCGATGGCCACGACGCCGCCGGCACGCGGGTGCTGCAGTTTCCCGGCGCGGCGCAAGACAGCCAGGCAGAGTACGGGCCGGTCGCCCAGGCCTCGACGTTGCAGGGAGTCGTCATCGTCGTCGGCGGCGCGCGGGACCCGGTTCCCGTACACCTGCAAGACGGTGACATCGTGCACAACTGCGTCGCGAAACGCGTTGTGGCCAAGGAGCTGGCCCGGTACATCTTCGGACGACCGCTGCGTGTGAGCGGCAACGGTCGGTGGTCACGGGATTCTCGCGGACAGTGGTCGATGAGCCGATTCCAGATCACGGCGTTCAGCCAGCTCGAAGACGACCCGCTCGGCGAGGTCGTGGCGGATCTGCGACAGATGGCCAGTACCACGCGAGAGCCTGCGGGTGCGCTTGAGACGCTGAGGGCGCTTCGACACGGCGAGGAGTAGCCGGTGATCGTGGCGTTCGACGCGGACATCCTGTGCCTGCTGTTGTACCCGTCGATTACTCCTCCCATCGATCCTGGAACCGGGAAGCTTGTGGAGCGCGCTCGCGCCCGGCTCCAGCACTTGGTGACGGAGCTGGAGGCCAGCCGCGCGCGAATCGTGGTGCCCGCGCCGGCCCTGGCGGAATTCCTCGTTGTGGCCGGCGATCGCGGGCCGGACTACATCCGGGTCATCGACAGGCAGGCAGTCTTCCGCATCGAGCCGTTCGACACCGCGGCGGCCATCGAGGCGGCGGCTTCGACACGCATGGCGCTATCTCGCGGCGACAAGAAAGCCGGAGCCACCGGCCCGTGGCAGTGCGTCAAGGTGGACCGGCAGATCGTGGCAGTGGCCAGGCTACGCGGCGTGACGGAGATCTACTCCAACGACTCGGACATGCGGAAGATGGCGAGCGGCTTGAAGGTCGTCTCGGTGTGGGAGCTCCCGGCGCCGCAGGATGAGCCGGCGCTGCCGTTCGATGACGAGCCGGGGCGGCACAGCGAAGAACAGCAATAGCCCGGGTCCAGCGCGTCGGGCGCCTCCGCATCGACCGGCAGCCTTGGTGAATCGTGTCCGGAGGAGGAGAGCGCGGCCAGCGCGGGGCGGACCCTGCGGCGCTGGAACCACGGCTCGGTGTACGATGAAGGGGCGGCGACGCCCACCGCGGAGGGATGGCCGAGTGGTTGAAGGCGGCGGTCTTGAAAACCGTTGGGCGCGAGAGCGTCTCCTGGGTTCGAATCCCAGTCCCTCCGCCACCCTGCATTTGTAGGTTGCTGCAGACGAAGGAATCGATAAGCGACAGCATCCCCAAAACCCACATTCAGCCGCCGTTCCAGTGCCGATTCCAGTAGACGTTCAGAGCCGTCCGCAGACCCGACTGGACTCTGGAATGGTGACCCAATCTCCGCGCTGGACTCTATAGCCCTGCCCAGAAACACGAGATGGATCTCCAGCCTGGTCCGGGAGGCGGCCCACAAGCGGAACATCGAGGCGGGCACCGTCATCATTGACAGTAGCCTCGCTCGAGCCCTGAGGGCACAGTTCGACACCCTCGTGGACCGAGCCGTGCTGAAGCGCGTGCCGGGACTGCTCGCGCGAAACTGACACAGACCGACCGATCGCCATCATGAAGTGGTGGCGCGGCGGCCGGCCCTCGAGGCCCGGAGGCGCTACCGCATGACCAGCGGCAGGATCTCGACGATGTCGCCGATGACGGCGCCGCGGCGGATGATTCGGGTTCGCCGGCCGTAGAGCGTGCTGGGCTCGCGCATCCAGAAGACGCCCATCATCTCGGGGTTCGGCTTCACCGCGAGGAAGGCCGTGGGCTCGCTGCGGCAGTCGAAGCGGCCGTCGCGCACGACGCGCCCGAAGGGGATCTCGTTCTCGAGGATCTTCCGGCGGATCGGGGCGTCGAAGGCGTCGAGCTCCATGCGGATCGCCCCCATCTCGACCGGCTGGCCGGCGTACTCGCTGACGAGCAGCACGCGGCGGAAGTACGATCGCCCGCTCCTGAAGACGGACAGCGGACGCAGCACCACCCGCCCGCCGAAGTGACGTTCGAGCGTCGGCGTCATGTCGTCGCGGTGGACCAGCAGGGAGCGGTACGGGAGCGGGATCTGCTCCGGCGCGACTTCGGAGGCCTCGGGGGCGGCGATGCCGGCGCGTTCGTAGACGAGGTCGAGCGGGTAGAGCAACCCCGTGGCGTGGGCGTCGTCGTCGTCGGGCGGCGTGCCGGCGGGGGGCGTGTTCGCGGGGTCCATCATGCCGGCCGGCTCCACGCGCGGGCGACCGCCCGCGGGGCCCGGCCGCCGGTACGGGCATGGCGAATGCGGGGCCGGACGCGCGGGCGGCGGGGACGAGGGGCCGAGGGACGGCAGGCGGGCATGATGCAGAACCAGGACATGGTAATACCGTTGCGTCGGCGCGGCCTCACGCCGCTCACGCCGACCGGGCCGCGTCGGACCACACGGCCCGCGTCCGCTCCGCCGTGCGCCGCCAGTTGAAGTCGCGCGCGCGGGCGGCGCCGCGGGCCGCGAGGTCGCGGGCCCG
>JAJEEA010000284.1 GCA_022821235.1 Vicinamibacteria bacterium | reverse complement strand
TGCTCGACGCCGCGGCCGATGGCATAGGTCAGCAGCTTTTCGGTGACGGTGGTGACGAAGCGCTCGGGGTTGGCGAGCAGCGCCGCCTTTAGGCCGGCCGGCCCGTCGAAGACGGTGCCGTCGGGCAGCACTCCGCTCAGGTCCATCGCCACCCTGGTCTCGTTCGGCGTGCGCCGGCGGCCGATGGCGTCGAACGGCTCGAGGGCGAGGCCCAGCGGGTCCATCACCCGGTGGCAGCTCGCGCACACCGGGTTGGCGCGGTGCTGCTCCATCGCCTCGCGCATGGTCAGGGTGCGGCCGGCGGTGGTGGCCTCCAGGGCCGGGACGTCCGCGGGGGGCGGCGGGGGCGGCGTGCCGAGGATGTTCTCGAGCACCCACTTGCCCCGCACCACCGGCGACGTGCGGTTGGCGTGCGAGGTCACGGTCAGGATGCTGCCGTGGCCGAGCAGCCCGCCCCGCCCCGGATCGTCGAGCGTGACCCGCCGGAAGTGGCTGCCGCGCACGTTGGGGATGCCGTAGTGCACCGCGAGCCGCTCGTTGAGGAACGTGTAGTCGGCCGAGAGCAGCTCGACGACGCTGCGGTCCTCGCGCAGGATCGCCTCGAACAGCATCTCGGTCTCGCGCCGGAAGCCCCGCCGCAGGTCCTCGCCGAAGTCGGGGAAGAGGTCTTCGTCGGGCTGCACCGCGGCGGCGTTGCGCAGGCTGAGCCACTGCCCCGCGAAGTTGGTGACGAGGGCCTCCGCCCGCGGGTCGGCGAGCATCCGCCGGGCCTGGGCCCGGAGCACCGCGGGGTCGCGGAGCTCGCCGCGGACGGCGGCGTCGAGGAGCTCGTCGTCGGGGATGCTGCTCCACAGGAAGAACGACAGGCGCGAGGCCAGCTCCAGGTCACCCAGCTCGTAGGCGGCGCCGGGCGGCAGATCCGGCGGGTCCTCGACGATGCGGAACAGGAACTCGGGGCTGACGAGCAGGCGCCGCAGGGCGAGCTCGATGCCGCCGTCGAACCCGCCGGTCGCCACGCCCTGCTCGTAGAAGGCGAGCAGCCGGTCGACGTCCTCGCCGGTGACCGGCCGGCGGAACGCACGTCGGGCGAGTTCCGACAGGATGTCGCTCGCGCAGGCGGCGGCCGAGGCGGCGTCGCTCCCGGGCTCGCAGGTGAAGATGCGAGCCCGGCTCGGGGTGTCGACGAGGGGGCGCGTGCCGCGCGACTCGAACGGGCCGGCGATGGTGAGCCGTTCCAGGTACGGCTGGTAGCGCGAGTCGGCGCCCGACCCCTCGCCGGTGAACGGCCGCTGGTACAGCTTGCGCGTCCGCTCCGGCTCGGCCAGGGTCTTGCGCAGGAACGCGGCCCCGACGCGGTGGGGGCCGGCGCTCACCCGCACCCGGACCTCGCGCGCGTCCGCCTCGGCGTACTGGCTGCGGCGCTGGCCCGGCTCGAGGGCCCGGCCGACCGTGAACACCTCGAGCCGCTCGCCGTCGAGGGTCAGCTCGAGCTCGTGGGGCTCGATGTAGAGGGGGCCGTCGGGGACGACCGAGATGACGTACTCGGCGTCCTCGGGGAAGTTGAAGTCGACGACGAGGCCCCCGCGGGTGCCGAACGGCAGCCCCGCGACGTGGTGGTCCTGCCCCTGGTCGGAGGGGACCCGGAACGTCTCGGCAATCGGCGAGGGCACCGGCGACCCGACCGCGAGCCGGCTGATCTTCCGCGCCGCCGCGAGATAGCGCTCCATGAGGGTCGGCGAGATCCCCAGCACCCCGGCGATGTTGTCGAAGCCGTAGCTGGTGTCGTCGGCCGGCAGGAGGTCGCTCACGTCGACGTCGAGGTCGAGGAGGTCGCGGACGACGTTGCGGTACTCCACGCGGCTCAGCCGGTGCAGCGCCTCGGTCCTCCCCGGCTGCAGGTCGGCGGCGGCGGCGCGGTCGAGCTCGGTCTCGAGCCAGGCACGGAAGCCGTCGTAGGCGGCCGGCTCGGGCCGCGGCCGCGGCTGGGGCGGCATCGCCCCGGCCCGCAGCTTCGCGACCACCTTCTCCCAGACCGCCGCGTCGCCCGCGACGTTCGCCAGGTCCATCCCCTGGAGCGACAGGCCGCCGGTCTCGAGCCGATCGTTGTGGCAGGCGACGCAGTAGCGGTCGAGGAGTCGGCCGTGGCTGTCGGCAGGGGCGCCGGCCTGGCCCGCGGCCGGCTGCCCGGCGCCGGCCGTCGCGCAGATCAGCGCGGTCCCGACGGCGGCGCCGATGACCCGGAATCCAGACATGGACCGTGGTTCCTTTCGTGGGGACGAGCTGCGGGCGCACAAATCAATAGCGTATTTTGGGCCTTGAGCGCGCGGGGTGTCAATCGGTCGGCGGCGTGGGGGCGCACGTCAAGAAAGTGAGACGTGGCCCGTAAACCGCACCGCTGAGGCCGGGGACGGCGCGTTCCGGAGAGGCTGCGCAGCCGAGAACACCGAGAGTCGGGAGCCTGACAGCCCAAGGCGGCAGCCACCTCACAAATCTGACGTGCACCCCCGGCGTGGGACGCCGGCTCGTGCGGCCCGGGGGGGCCGGACCCCGGAACCGCCGGTCACGGACATCGACGGCCGGCCGGCGACCGTCTCGACGCGACGGCACCGATGCGCGCCGCGACGGGACGGGGCGGGAGGTCCGCCTGCGTCCCGACGATTGCCCGATACGCCAGGAGAACCGTACTGCATGTAAGCTGTCCAAGCCGCCGTTCCGTCCTTGCGGGAGCGCGGGGTTCAGGTCGGCGGCAGGACGGGGATGCTCGTCTGGGCGGTCCAATGGCGCAGGGCGCTGCCGGCTCTGTCGGAGGTCGTTGACAAGGACGGCGCGATCGGTAACAACCCACGATGGCGCGAGGCGCGGCGCCCCGCGACCGGAAGCTGAGAGGCACGCATGAAGCCAGATCCGCTCGTCGTCGTCAGCCTGCTGCTGGCGCTGGCCGCGCCCGCGCCCGTCGGGGCGCAATGGGCGCAGTTCCGCGGCCCGAACGCCGGCGACGTCGGCGACGACCCCGCCCTGCCGGATACGTGGAGCGAGACCGAGAACGTCGTCTGGAAGATCGATCTCCCGGGGCTGAGCTGGAGCTCGCCGGTGGTCTGGGAGGACACCATCTTCGTCACCTCCGCGATCAGCGCCGGAGACGAGGTCGAGCCCATCCCGGGGCTCTACGACCCCGGCGACGACAACGGCGCGACCCGCTCGTCCCAGGTCCACCGCTGGGTGGTCTGGAACATCGACTTCCACACCGGGGCCGTGCGGTGGGAGCGCGAGCTGCACCGCGCCGCCCCGGAGATCGCGCGGCACATCAAGAACAGCTTCGCGTCGGAAACCCCGGTCACCGACGGCCGCCGGGTGTACGTCTACTTCGGGACCGCCGGCGTCGTCGCCGCCCTGAACATGAGCGGCGAGACGGTCTGGTACACCGAGCTGGGCGCCTACGAGACCACCGGGGGGTTCGGCTCCGCCGCCTCGCCGACGCTGCACGGCGACCGGCTCTACGTCGTCAACGACAACGTCACCCGCTCGTTCATGGTCGCCCTCGACAAGGACACCGGGGCCGAGGTCTGGCGGGTCGAGCGGGACGAGCGCGGCCAGAACTGGGCGACCCCGTTCGTCTGGGAGAACGAGCTGCGGACCGAGATCGTGACCGCGGGCACCCAGGGGGTCCGCTCCTACGACCTCGACGGCAACCTGCTGTGGGAGATCCACGGCATGTCGGGGCTGACGGTGCCGACGCCGTTCTCCCGCCACGGGCTGCTCTACATCGGCTCGGGCTATCCCGGCGGCGGCCTGCGGCCCGTCTACGTGGTCAGGCCGGGGGCGTCGGGCGACATCTCCATCTGGTCGGCCGACGACATGCGGACCGGGCTCAACTTCGGTTTCCCCGGCGTCAAGGCGTCGTCCGACGACGTCGCGTGGGCCTATCCGCTGCTGGGCACCTACAACACGTCGGCGCTGGTCTACGGCGACCAGTACTACACGCTGCTCGACCGGGGGTTCCTCGTGGCCCACGACGCCCGCACCGGCGACGAGATCTACGGCCGCCGGCGGCTGGAGATCGGCAACGGGTTCACCGCGTCGCCTTGGGCGTACAATGACCGGGTATTCCTGCTCAGCGAGGACGGCGAGACGTTCGTCGTCCGGGCGGGGCCCGAGTTCGAGATCCTGCACACCAATCCGCTCAACGAGATGACGCTCGCGACGCCGGCGGTGGCGAACGGCAGCCTCATCGTGCGGACCCGGACGAAGCTCTATCGGATTGCGGAAGGGAGGCGGCCGTGAAGA
>JAJEEA010000394.1 GCA_022821235.1 Vicinamibacteria bacterium | reverse complement strand
CGGGCCGCCCCAGGCCTGCACGACGTCGCCTTCCTGGTTGAACTCGATGACAGGCGGCGCGGGCCGGCAGCACTCGGCGAGCGGCGGGTCGGCGTCGGCGCCGCGCTCCTGCGGCGTGAGGCTCCCCGGCCGGTGCACGATCCAGATGTGGTCGCGGGAATCCACGGCCACGCCCACCACGTTCCCCAGCGTCCAGTTGTCGGGCAGCGGCCTGGGCCACGTCGGGTCGAACGTGAAGCCCGGCGCGCCGTCATCGCCCGCCTGCGCGGCGACCGTGCCGGGCGCCGAGCCCGACAGTACCGAGGCGCCGGCGCCGAGCGCCGCGCCGAGGGCGCACAACAGCAATCCGTAGCCGAGTCGTCGATAGGCCATGGTTCCCTCACTCGCTCACGACGACGGTGACGTCCTCGGATGTCATGAGGCCACCGTCGTGCGCAAGGCAGCGCAGCGTGTACGTCCCGGGGGCGGCAAAGCTCGCGGTCACGTTACATTTCCCCCCGGGCGGGACGGGCGGGGTTTCCCAGCCCACCGAGTACGGCGAGTCGGTCCAGTCGCGGTAGTTCTCCCAGGCGTCGAACTGCGGCGGGTCGAAGGCGACCTCGCCGGCGCCGCGGTAGACGAACCAGGACAGCCGCAGGCCCGTCGCGCTGTCGGTGGTGATGCGGCCCGGCCGCCGGGGGTTCGCGGCGGCAAGGGGCCGCGCCCGCGGAACGTCGTCGTCGGTGACCGTCGCGGCGAGCGCCAGCGGCTCGCCCACCCGCGCGGCGCGGGTCGGCTCGCCCTCGACGGCCAGCACGGGAGCGGTGTTCTCGGCGAGCTCGGGGGTCGAGCCGGCGGCGCCGGCCGCCCCGAAGTTGGCCTGGATCACCAGGTCGTCGATGTAGTAGTCGCGCCTGAGGGTGCCGTAGGCGCGCTGGGTCTCGCCGTTGGCGGTGAGGGTCCACACCAGCTCGCGGTCGCCGAAGTCGGCGGGCACCCGGACGCTGAACACGAAGCGGTTCCGCCGCGGCTGGAAGCGGGTCGGCTGGCCCCGGTCGGGACCGCCGGGCTCGATGGCGTTCTCCGGCCCGACGGGGACGTCCACGACCTGCTCCCAGTTCCGGTTCATGTACCCGAAGACGAGGTCGAACGACCCGTCATCGTTCTGCACCCAGCCCTCGTAGGCGGGCGAGATGCTCTGCCCGCTCGCGAACGACTGCTGGGCGCGGGCGTCCTGCCCCGCCGCCAGCGCCGCGAGCAGAACCAGGAACGCCACCCCGCGGGATGACGGCAGGCAGCCGGCTGTTCTCCGAACCATGCTCACGCCCCGAACCGGCCTACTGGCCGCCGCCGTCGACGTTGACCGGCGTCTCGAAGTAGTCGCTGCCGCACACGACGCAGCCGATGTCCTGGCGCCCGTCCGCCGCCCGCAGGCGCTCGCGCTCGGCGACCTCGGCCGCGAACTCCTCGTCGTCCATGTAGATCGCCTGTATCAGGTTGATGAACATGTTGTCGACGGACCGGTGGCCCGACCCCGACCAGTTGCGCGGATCGACCACGTTGGGGTTGGTCGGCGTGTTGTTGAAGTAGCCGCTCAGGTGGAGGATGGTGCCCTTGGGCAGCAGCGGCGCCGCGTCGTCCTCGTACTTGTAGACCCGCACCCAGTTGTGGTCGTAGCCCGAGCAGTTGAGGGTCTCGACGGTGTCGCCCCACACCGCCTCGAGGCACATCCTGACGCCGGGGGCGTGCATGTGAGGCTCGTAGACGCTGATCTTCGTGTTCTCCGGCAGCGTGAAGTAGGCGTCCATCCGCTGGTTGTCCTGCATCGGCAGGATGTCGATGTCGGGGCCGTTCCCGAAGAAGAGCAGCTCCACCTCCTTGGTGGGCTCGTAGCCGCGGGGATGGAACTTGAAGCCGACCTCGATGCGCGCGGTGGTGTCGATGCCGTTCGAGTGGAGGTGCGTCGACGGGAAGAGGAGCTGCGACTGCGCCTTCAGGATGGGCCCCGCGTCGGCGTCGAAGACGTCGGCGTTCCGCCCCACCTCGTGGACCGGCCACGAGTAGAAGTCCCCCGGACCGTCGTCCGGCCCCATGCTGTACAGCGCGGAGTGGTGCACGACGAAGAGCCCGCCCACGGTGTCCGACCGTACGCCGCGCGGCAGATCGTTGCGCTCCTTGTACTCGACGGCGGCGACGTAGCGGTCCTCGGTCAGCCCGGTCTCGACCTGGCCGAGCGTGCCCCACCAGTCCGGCGCCTCGGCCGCGACCTCGAAGCTCGGTGACGACACGATGAGGTCGGGCTGGCCGATCTCCCACTCGTCGATGTCGATGAAGGGCGGCGGCTCGGGCATGTCGGCGGGCTCGCCCCGCGGGGCCCCGTTGTCGACCCACGCCGCGATGGTCGCGATCTCGGCGTCGCTCAGCGACCAGTCGTCCTTGAAGCGCTGGATGCCGATGTCCTTCTCGATGTACCAGGGCGGCATGACCCCCATGCGGTTGCGCAGCCCCGTGCGCTGCTTGATCGACCGTGCCCAGGGGCGGGTGTCCTCGTAGGTGATGAGCGACATCGGGGCCAGCGAGCTGGGCCGATGGCACTTCTGGCAGCTCCGCTGCAGGATGGGCGCGATGTCCCGGGTGAACGTGGGCGACTCCGCCGACTGCGCGCCGGCAGCAGGCGCCGCCGCGAGGCCGACCGCGACCAGCAACGCGCCGGCCAGCCAGCGGGAAAGGACCTGCACTCCGTGATTCGACATCGCGTTCATGACCGCTCCCTGATATGGACGAAACTGGCCTATTATCTCCCGGATCGGGCCGGCGGCGTCAACGTCGCCCGGCCGCGGCGCGCGCCGCGGAGCTTCAACCGTGAGACGAGGAGGTCTGCCATGCATCGGAAGCAGTCGAATCGGTGGCGCTGGGGGCTCGTGGCGGGTGTCGTCGCCGCCGCGTCGTTCGTCTGGGTCGGCCAGGCCCGGCAGGAGCAGACCACGTTCACGGGCACTTCGTTCCGGGTCGGGTCGGAGGGCATCAACGTCTCGTCGCGCGGCTTCGAGGCCGGCGCCCGCACCCACTGGCACACCCACAGCGCCCAGCTCCTTTTCGTCAAGGAGGGCCGGCTGCGCTATCAGGTGGAGGGTCAGCCGGTGGGCGAGGTCGGGCTGCACGAGACCACCTACCTGCCCCGGGGCGTCCGCCACTGGCACGGCGCGACCCCCGACGGGCCGCTGACGCACGTCTCGGTGACGTTCCCGAACGACGACGGCGACCCGCTGCCCATCGAGTGGATGGAGCCGGTCACCGACGAGGTGTACTCCGCCGGCGACGGCCGCTGACCGCGGGCGCCGCCGCGAGAGCCGGGCGCTTGCGGGCGGGAGACGGGCGGCGGCCGGGTTTCCGCGCCGCGGTCGACGTGCTATAAGGGCCGATGGCGAAGGCCGCGGGCGGCGCCGAGGCCGGTCCGGCGACCGTCCGGCAGGGCGGCGCGAGGGGCCGGTCCGGCGACCGCGGCACGAGGCGCGACCCGGTCCGGGCGGGGTGCACGGCCGGTGGACGC
>JAJEEA010000006.1 GCA_022821235.1 Vicinamibacteria bacterium | reverse complement strand
TGGCGACCACCGGCGTGATGCGCGCCGCGCCCTCGGTCGGCTTCATCGGCGAACCCGGCGGCCCGGCGCGGCGGGCGCCTCTCCGTCGACGGCGCGGCGCAACGCCGCCACCTCGCCCGCGGTCAGGTCGCGGAACCGGCCCGGCCGCAGCGTCCGGTCGCGGATGGGGCCGATGGCCACCCGGCGCAGCCGCACCACGGGGTGTCCGACCGACTCGCACATGTGCCGGATCTGGCGCTTTCGCCCCTCGGTGACGGCGATCCGGATCAGCGACTGGTCGCCGGCGCGGCCGCGTCCCGCGGACACGAGGCTGGCGGTGGCCGGCCGCGTCCGCCGACCGGCGACGACGACCCCGCCGGCGAGGCGCCTCAACGCCGAGGCGTCGGGCACGCCGCGCACCCGCGCCTCGTACACGCGCTCGACCTGGTGGCGCGGGTGGGTCAGCCGGGCCGCGAGCTCGCCGTCGTTGGTGAGCAGCAGCAGCCCCTCGCTGTCGTAGTCGAGCCGCCCCACCGGGTAGACCGACTCGCGGACCCCCGGCAGCAGGTGCATGACCGTCCGGCGCCGCTCCGGGTCGTCGCGGGTCGTCACCACCCCCCGCGGCTTGTTCAGCAGCAGGTAGCGCCGCCGGCCCCCGGCGCCGATGCGCCGCCCGTCGACCCGGATGTCGTCGGCGGCGGGGTCCGCCTTCGCGCCGGGCGTCGACACCACCGCCCCGTTGACGGTCACCCGGCCGTCGCGCATCAACGACTCCGCCGCCCGGCGCGACGAGACGCCGGCCGCGGCAATCAGCTTCTGCAGCCGCACGCCGGGGGTGGCAGCCGGGGGGGTCACGCCAGCCCTCAGTGGACCTGCCCCGACGACGGCGCGCCGGGGCCGCCGGCCGTCCCCGCCGGATCGTCGAACGGCAGCGACGGCGCCTCCACGCCGCCCGCGACCAGCGCCGACGGCACCTCCATGCCGAGCGCCTCGGCCATCTCCTCGACCTTGGGCAGGTCGTCGAGGTCGCTCAGGCCGAACTGGTTCAGGAACTCCCGGGTCGTCGCATAGAGGAACGGCCGGCCCACCACCTGCTTGCGGCCGACCACCTTCACGAGGTGGCGCTCGAGCAGGGTGCCGACCACGCCGGACACGTTCACGCCGCGGATCTCCGCGATCTCCGCGCTCGTGATGGGCTGCTTGTAGGCGATGACGGCCAGCGTCTCGAGCGCCTGCACCGACAGGCGCTGCTTCGAGTGCTGGTGGAACAGCCGGCGCACCCAGTCGTGCAGCTCGGGCCGCGTGCATATCTGGTAGCCGCCGGCCACCTGCACCATCTGCAGGCCGCCCCGCCCGGCGTACTCCGCCTGCAGCGCCTCTAGCGCCTGCTCGACGTCCTCCTTCGGCGTCCCGTCGAGCAGGTCGACCATGGCCCCCGGCGTCAGGGGGTCCGGCGACGCGAAGATCAGCGCTTCCAGAATCGGCTTGAGATCGTCCGCCATGCTCGCTCGTCCAGACCCGAAGACCCGCCCGAACCCGAAGACCCACCGGAGGACCGCGCGCCACCACGCGGCCAGCCGGCGGCGCGCCGACGACAGCGATCGACGCAGGGCCGCCAACCGCACTCAGGCGCTGCCCGTTCCCCGCGGCCCCGCCCGCCGCGGCCGGGCGGCTTCCGTGAGCATCTAGCCCGCCCCGCCCCCCTGCCCCCCGGCGGGCTGCATCGGCCTCGGCGCGTCGTCCGGGGTCTCGCGCCGGTACACGCGGATGGGGCCGCACGACCCCGACTGAAACACCCGTATCAGCTTGAGCCGGATCATCTCCAGCACCGCGAGGAACGTGGTGATGAGATCGGCGCGGCTGCCGTCCTCGGCGAAGAGCTCCTCGAACCCGCAGGCCTTCACGCGGGCGAGCCGCTCCATCAACTGCCGGGTGCGGGTCTCGATGGACACCTCGGCCGCCGGCAGGGGCACCCCCGGCCGTGCCCGGGCGCGCTTGAGGACGGCCTGGAACGCCTGCAGCAGCCCGAACAGGTCGGCCTCGAGCTCGCGCTCGAACGGCTCGCCGGCGAGGTCGGCCAGGCGTTCGTCGGCGACCCCCCACTGCGCGCTGCGCACCGTCTGCCGCTCGTGCAGCAGCTCGGCCGCCGCCTTGAACCTCTGGTGCTCGATGAGGCGCCGGACCAGCGCGTCGCGGGGGTCGTCGGCGTCCTCCGCCGCCTCGGCCTCCGTCTCCGGCCGGGGCACCAGGGTCCGCGCCTTGATGTGGATGAGGGTGGCCGCCATCACCAGGAACTCGCCCGCGGTGTCGAGGTCGAGCTCCTTCATCAGCTCGATGTACTCGATGTACTGCTGCGTGACGAGGGCGATGGGAATGTCGTAGATGTCGATCTCGTTCTTGCGGATGAGGTGCAGCAGCAGGTCGAGCGGCCCCTCGAAGTTGTCGAGGCGGACCGGGTAGTCTTCGAGGACCGACTCGAACTCGCCGGGCCGGACCGCGCCGGCCCCGCTCTGCTCCGCCGCGGCTCGGTTCGTCATCCAGCCCGCCAATCGTCGCCTTCGGCCCCGCGCGGCGCCCAACCGCCCCTGCCACGGGTCCGCACCGTTCCACGGCGCAGACTACCGGGCGCCATAGGCCAGCCCGACCGCGTCGCGGACCTGCTTCATCGTCTCCTGCGCGATGCGGCGCGCGCGGAGCGACCCGTCCATCAGGATCTCACGAACCCGCCCCGGCCGCGCCAGCACCTCGGCCCGGCGCTCGCGCAACGGGCCGAGGGCCGCGTCGAGGGCGCGGGCGAGCTTCTTCTTGACCTCGACGTCGCCCACCTTGCCGGCCCGGTAGCGGGCCTTCAGGTCGTCGACCTCGGCCGTGTCGGGGTTGAACGCGTCGTGGTAGACGAACACCGGGTTGCCCTCGACGGTGCCGGGGATGTCGGCGCGGATCCGCTTCGGGTCGGTGTACATCCGCATCACCTTCTTCCGCACCGTCTCCGCGTCGTCCGACAGGCTGATGGCATTCTCGTAGCTCTTGCTCATCTTCCGGTTGTCGAGCCCCGGCAGCCGCGGAAAGCTCGTCAGCAGGGGCTGCGGCTCGGGGAACAGCTCGCCGAAGAACCCGTGGAAGCGCCGCACCACCTCGCGGTCGAGCTCGAGGTGCGGGACCTGGTCGTCGCCCACCGGCACGTAGTTGGCCTTGTAGATGATGACGTCGGCGCCCTGCAGCAGCGGGTAGCCGAGGAAGCCGAGGGTCGACAGGTCCTTCTCGGCGAGCTGCGCGATCTGCTCCTTGTAGGTCGGCACCCGCTCGAGCCACGGAATGGGCACCACCATCTGCAGCAGCAGGTAGAGCTCGGCGTGCTCGGGCACCTGCGACTGGATGAACAGGGTGCTCCGCTCGGGGTCGACCCCGGCGGCAATCCAGTCGGCGGCGTTGTCGCAGGCGTTCTCGACGAGCCCGCCGGTGTCGGCGTACTCGCTCGTCAGGGCGTGCCAGTCGGCGACGAAGTACATGCAGTCGTAGTCGTCCTGCAGCCGGGCCCACTGCTGCAGGGCCCCGACGAGGTGGCCGAGGTGCAGCTTGCCGGTCGGACGCATGCCGGAGACGACGCGTGGCTTCACGGCAGCAACCACCCCATCAGCAGCGACATCGGCGGCCCGATGATCTGATACAGCCCGCCCGTCGCCATCAGCACGAGGAGAATCACGAACCCCCAGGGCCGCACGAGCCGGTCGTAGGGCTCGGCCAGCCACTCGGGCAGCAGCCCCGCCAGCACGTTCCCGCCGTCGAGGGGCGGCACCGGAATCATGTTGAACACCGCCAGCAACAGGTTCAACTGCAGCATCGCGAACGCCAACGTCGCCACCGCCCCCGCCCACCCCCCGGCCGCCTCGAGGCCGACGGCGGCGAGCAGCCACGACGCGCCGACGGCGAGCACGATGTTGCTGGCCGGCCCCGCCGCCGCGATCACCAGGAAGTCCTGGCGGGGCCGCCGCAGGTTGGCGGGGTTGACGGGCACGGGCTTGGCCCAGCCGAACACGAACCCGCCCGCGAGGATGCCGAGCAGCGGCAGGATCACCGTGCCCACGGGATCGACGTGCACGGCCGGGTTGAGCGAGATCCGGCCGAGGTGCCGCGCCGTGGGGTCGCCGTACCAGTTGGCCGTCACCGCGTGGGCCGCCTCGTGGATCGTCAGGGACAGGAGCAGGACCGGCAGGATGACGAGGAGCTGACCGATATCGGGCAAGACTAGTCAGGATAACGTACCGGCCGCGAAGTGGGCGAGCACCGCGTCGGCCACCTTGGCCCCGACCACCGGCACCAGCTCCTCGCGGGTCGCCCGGCGGACGCTGGCCACGCTCCCGAACCGGGTCAGCAGCACCCGCCGGCGGCGCGGGCCGACGCCGGGGATGCCGTCGAGGGCCGACTGGAGGTCGCGCCGCGACCGCGCCTTGCGGTGGAACGTGACCGCGAAGCGGTGGGCCTCGTCGCGCATGCGCTGCAGCAGGAGCAGGGCCGGGCTCGCGCGGTCGAGGACGATGGGCTCGGCCGCGTCGCGGGTGAACACCAGCTCCTCCTGCTTGGCCAGCCCCACCGCCACCAGGTTCGACAGGCCCAGCGACGCGAACGCCTCGTAGGCCGACGAGAGCTGCCCGCGGCCCCCGTCGATGACCACCAGGTCCGGCAGCGGCCCCCCGTCGTCGAGGAGCCGGCGGTAGCGGCGGCCGACCACCTCGCGCATCGACGCGAAGTCGTCCAGCACGCGGGGGTCGGCCTCGGGGGCCGGGCCCGCCCCGGCGGGAGCCCCGCTCGCCACGCCGGGGGCCCCGCTCGCCACACCGGGGGCGCGGTCAGCCGCACCGGAGGCGTGGTCAGCCACCCCGGAGGCGTGTTCAGCCCCGCCGGAGACCGAGCCAGCCGCGCCGGAGGCCCGACCGGCCCCGCCGGAGGCTCGAGCAGCCGCGCCGGCGGCCTTGCCCCTCCCGGCGCGCCGGCGGCGGGGCGGCGGCGCCCCCGGCGGGGCGGTGCGCTCCTCGCCCCAGGTCCCGCCCCGCACCCGGTACTTGCGGTACTCCTTGCGCACCGCCCGCCCGTCCTCGCAGACCACCATCGAGCCCACCGTCTCGGCCCCCTGCAGGGTCGAGATGTCGAAGCACTCGATGCGCCGGGGCGCGGCCGGCAGGCCCAGCACCACCCGCAGCTCGTCGAGGGCGGCGGCCCCGGCGCGGGCCTCGTCGCTGTAGCGCGACCGATAGGCGAGGGCCGCGTTGCGGGTGGCGAGGTCGAGCAGCCCCCGCTTGTCGCCGCGCTTCGGCACGCCGATGCGCACCTTCCGCCCCGCGCGCTCGCCCAGCCAGGCGGCCAGCGCCTCGGGCTCGTCGATCTCCACCGGCAGGTGGATCTCGGGCGGCGCGGTCCGCTCCTCGTAGAACTGCTGCACCGCGGCCTGCACCGTCTCCCGCTCCGGCGAGCCCGCCCCCGCCGCCGCGTCGGCGGCCAGCTCGACCCGCTCGATGACCCGCCCCCCCCGCATCTGGAACACCTGGATGATCGCGCCCGAGGGCCCCACCTTCACCCCGAACGCGTCGCGGTCGCCGAGCCGCACCGACGACATCTTCTGCTGGCGGTCGCGCAGGGTCTCGACGGTCCGGATGGCGTCGCGGGTCTGCGCCGCCTCCTCGTACCGCAGGTCGTCCGAGGCCTCCCGCATCCGCCGCTTCAGGTCGGCGATGAGCTCGTCGTTCCGGCCCTCGAGAAACAGCTTCGTGTGCTCGACCGCCTCGGCGTACTGCCCGGGCGTGCACAGGCTCTCCACGCACGGCGCCACGCACCGCTTGATGTCGTACTCCAGGCACGCGCGGCCCCGGCGGCCGTTGATGACCTCGTTGCACGAGCGGATGCCGAACAGCTTGTGGGTCAGCGACATCGTCTTCCGCGCGAGGGTCGCGGGCAGGAACGGCCCCGCGTAGGTGTGCCGGTCGCGGGGGTCGACCCGGCGCGCCACCAGCACCCGCGGGAACGCCTCGCCGGTCGTGAGCTGCAGGTACGGGTAGTTCTTGTCGTCGCGGAGCAGGATGTTGAACCGCGGCGAGCGCTGCTTGATGAGGTGGGCCTCGAGGGCGAGGGCCTCGACCAGCGAATCGGTGACGATGACCTCGAGCCGCGTCACCTCGTCGAGCAGCGCGTCGGTCTTGGGGCTCGACCCGTAGGCGCCCAGGTAGCTGCGCACGCGCGCCCGCAGCGAGCGCGCCCGCCCCACGTAGAGGGTCTCCCCGGCCGGGTCGAGGTACAGGTAGACGCCGGGCTGCTCGGGCAGCGCCGCGATTCGCTCCTTGAGATCGCGAATGGCCATGGGCTAGACTGTGGGGTTCGTGCCGTCGGGGAGCGCCGCGCCCGGGGGCCGGCGCACCGGCGGTATCCTATCAGTCTGCGCCGCGGGCGCGGGACAGACCGGCAGCAGGGTCCTCGGCCGGCGGGCGGAGCCGAAAGGCGGCGCTTCCGGGCCGGCGCCGCATCTCCCCACCATGACGTTCACGGGCGCCATCGGCGCCGCCTGCATGTTCCCGCTCCGCGCCATCATCCGGGCGTGCGTGGCGTTGCGCATCCACCCCAACGTGCTCACGCTGGTCGGCGTGTTCATCAACTTCATCGCGGCCTGGTTCTTCGCGCAGGGCGAGTTCGTCACCGCCGGCTTCGTCATGCTGGTGGCCAACATCTTCGACTTCATCGACGGGAAGGTGGCCGAGGCGACGAACCTGGCGTCGCGGTTCGGCGGCTTCTGGGACTCGGTGATGGACCGCTTCTCGGACCTGTCGCTGTTCATCGGCGTCATCTATCTCTACGCGCAGCTCGGGCGCACCGACTACGTCATGATCGCGGCCTTCGCGATGATGTTCTCGGTCATGACGAGCTACACGCGGGCCCGCGCCGAGTCGATGATCGACAAGTGCAAGGTCGGGTTCATGGAGCGTCCCGAGCGCATCGTGCTCGTGATGATCGGGGCGTTCACGAACCGCATGGGCGCCGTCCTCTGGGTGATCCTGGTGCTGTCGATCGTCACCGTGCTCGACAGGATCTACTACACATGGCGGGCGCTGAAGGCCCAGGAGGCGGCGTCGTGAACGGCGGATTCCCGGTGGGGCGGCGAGCGGACCATCGGGCGACGCTCTCCGGGCGAGGAGGCCGCGACGTGAACGGCGCAGATTCCCAGCGCGTCGGTCGGGCGGCGAGCGGAGCCGTCAGGCGCCGGTCGAGGGGCGGGGAGGCGAGGGCGCAATGACCATGCAGCGGCTGCTGACGCTGCCGGCGCGGGCGGTCTGGCACGCCCTGTTCTGGACGTTCGAGCGGGCCACGTGGCAGTACGACCTCATGGTCATCGCCATCCTCGCGTTCGTCTGGCTCACCCCGCCGGACTGGCTCGGCGACCCCACCGCGAGCGGCCCCGGGCTGATCGGCATCATCCTCGAGCGGCTGCGCTAGAAGCGTGGGCCGACCGCCGCGCGGCTCCGGGGCCGCGAGGCGGCCGGTCGGCAGCGGCGGCGGGACGGCCCCCGCGGCGTCACACGACGTCCCGCTCGTCGAAACCGAGGTCGAGCCCCTGCCCCTCGAAGCGGATGTCCTGGGCCGCGATCTTGTCGCGCAGGAGCCGCCGCACCTCGCCGTAGTGCTCGCGCGGCACGTCGAGGTGCCGCACCAGGTTCCGCACGCGGTCGATCAGCACCAGCCTCGGCTCGGGCGCCCCCTGCCACGACAGTCCGCCGATGCGGTCGTAGGGCAGGAGCCCCTTGTCCGACCACACCCCGGTGGCGTAGAAGCCGTACCCGATGCGCAGGCTCAGGGGGAAGGCGTAGCCGTAGTAGATGAACGCCATCGCCTCGGCGAACGCGTCGGTCAGGGGACGGTCCCAGACCACGAGCTTCATGAACGCGAGGAGGCCGAGGAGGATGCCGAACCCGAGCGACACCTCGTAGAAGGACGTGCGCCGGCCCTCCCACGTCAGGATCGCGCTCGACCGCAGGCGCAGGAAGCGCAGGAACCGGCCCAGCAGCCGGACGTTGGCAACGAGGAACCCCGCCCCCAGGACCCACAGGGCGGCGGGCAGGACCGAATCGACGAAACTGGAGAACAGCTCACCGTCAGCCACGGATCCGCCTCCCGCCCGCGGGCGGTCACGCCCGCGACTGATACTCGCCGGTCTCGGTGTTCACGCGAATCCGGTCGCCGTTGCTGATGAACGGCGGCACCTGCACGACGAGGCCGGTCTCGAGGGTCGCGGGCTTGAGCTGCGCGTTCGCGGTGGCCCCCTTGATGGCCGGCGCCGTCTCCCGCACCGTCAGCTCGACCGTCATCGGCAGGTCGAGCCCCACCGGCGCGCCCTCGAACAGCGACACCCGGATGGTCGCCTCCGGCAGCAGGTAGTTGACCGAGTCGCCGAGGGTGTCGGCGCTCATCTCCACCTGCTCGTAGGTCTCGAGGTCCATGAAGTGGAACGTCACGCCGTCGCGGTACGTGAACTGCATCTCGCGGTCGTCGAGGGCCGCCCGCTCGACGAACTCGGCCGACCGGAACTTGTGGTCGAGCAGGCTGCCGGCCTTCACGTTCCGCATCCGCGACTGCACGAACGCCTTCCCCTTGCCGGGGGTGAGGTGCGTGACGTCCATCACGCGGTAGAGGTCATCGTTGTGCTTGACCAGCATGCCCTTGCGCAGGCGCGTAGCTTGAATCGATTCCATGACGACAATGCGACGCGCGAACCGCCGACCGGTCCGCGCGGATGTTCAGTGGACCCACGACACAAACGCCGGATCGTACCACAACACCGCACCCCCGGTCGCCGGTGCCGCCGGTGCCTACCCCTCGGCCTGCTCGCGGCAGAGGACCGGGCGCAGGTGGCGGCCGGTGTGCGACCCCTCGGTCATGGCGATCTGCTCCGGGGTGCCGGCGGCGACGATGCGGCCGCCGCCCTCGCCGCCCTCCGGCCCCAGGTCGATCACCCAGTCGGCCGACTTGACGACGTCGAGGTTGTGCTCGATGACGAGGATGCTGTTGCCCGCCTGCAGCAGCTTGCCGAACGCGGCGAGCAGCTTGGCGACGTCGTCGAAGTGCAGCCCCGTCGTCGGCTCGTCGAGGATGTACAGGGCGCGGTCGGCCCGGCGCGCGGCGAGGTGCGAGGCGATCTTGATGCGCTGGGCCTCGCCCCCCGACAGCGTCGTCGCGGGCTGCCCGAGCCGCAGGTAGCCCAGCCCGATCTCGTCGAGCAGGCGCAGCCGCCGGCAGATCTTCGGCGACCCCGCGAAGAACGCCAGGGCCTCGCGCACCGTCATGTCGAGCACGTCGTCGACGTTGCGTCCGCGGTAGCGCACGTCGAGCACCTGCGGCTTGAAACGACGGCCGTCGCACTCGTCGCAGGGCACGAACACGTCGGCGAGGAACTGCATCTCGACCCGCACCACCCCCTCGCCCTCGCACGCGTCGCACCGGCCGCCGGGCACGTTGAACGAGAAGTGGCCGGGGGCCAGGCCGGCGGCGCGGGCGTCCCGGGTGTGCGAGAACAGCTCGCGGACGGGGTCGAACGCCTTCAGGTAGGTGACCGGGTTCGACCGCGGGGTGCGCCCGATGGGGGTCTGGTCGACGAGGGTGACGTCGGTCACCAGCTCCGCCCCCTCGAGGCGGTCGTGGCGCCCGACCCGCTTGTCCCACCCGCCTTTCTGCCGCTTGATGGCCGCGTACACCACGTCGTGCACCAGCGTCGACTTCCCCGACCCGCTGACCCCGGTGACGCAGGTCAACGTGTTCAGGGGAATCTCGACGTCGATGCCCCGCAGGTTGTGCTCGCGGGCGCCGGCGACGCGGATCGCCATGGGCTGCGGGTGCTTCCGCCGGCTCGACGGCAGCGGGATCGCCAGGTCGCCCCGCATGTACTTGGCGGTCAGCGACTGCGGCTCCTCCAGCAGCTCGTCGAACGACCCCGCGTGGATGACGCGCCCCCCCTGCTCGCCCGCCCCCAGCCCCAGGTCGACGACGACGTCGGCGGTGCGGATGGTGTCGGCGTCGTGCTCGACCACCAGCACCGTGTTGCCCTGGTCGCGAAGCTGCCGCAGGATGGCGATGAGCCGCTCGTTGTCGCGCGGATGCAGGCCGATCGACGGCTCGTCGAGCACGTAGAGGGTGCCGACGAGGGCCGAGCCCAGCGCCGTCGCGAGGTTGATGCGTTGCGCCTCGCCGCCCGACAGGGTCGACGAGAGGCGGTCGAGGGTCAGGTAGTCGAGGCCCACGTCGCGCAGGAACGACAGCCGCCGCCGAATCTCCCGCACCAGCCGGTCGGCCACCGTCCGCTCGCCGTCGCTCAGCCCGAGCCCCTCGAAGAACGCGGCGGCCTCGCCCACCGTCAGGGCGCACACCTCGTCGATGGTCCGCCCCGCCACCTGCACCCCGCGGGCCTCGGGCCGCAGCCGGGTCCCGTCGCAGCCGGGGCACGTCACGTAGCCGCGGTAGCGGCTCAGGAACACCCGGACGTGCATCTTGTACTTCTTGCGCTCGAGGGCCCCGAAGAACCCCCGCACCCCCGGATAGCCGGCCCCGTCGCCCTCGATCACGAAGTCGCGCTCGGCGTCGGTCAGCTCGGCCCACGGCGTGTCGAGCCGCACCGCGCCGCCCTTGGCCGCCCGCATCAGCCGCGTGAGCTGGGGCCGGTACTCGGGCTTGCTCCACGGCTCGACGGCCTGCCGCCGGATCGACTTCGTGCGGTCGGGGACCACGAGGTTCAGGTCGAGCTCGATCACGTTGCCGAAGCCGTGGCAGGTGGGGCATGCGCCGAACGGGTTGTTGAACGAGAACAGGCGCGGTTGCGGCGGCTCGTAGCCGATGCCGCAGTCCCGGCACTCGAAGCGTTCGCTGAACCGGTGCTCGGCCCCGAGACGCCCGTCGCGGTCGACCTCGAGCGCGAACCCGGAGCCCCCGCCCTCGAGGTACGCGGTCTCGATGGAGTCGGTCATCCGCCCCAGCAGGTCGGGCTTCACCCGCACCCGGTCCACGACGATGCGCAGCGACCGGCGGCCCGCCAGGCTCGCGGGGTCGACCTCGTCGAGGCGGGCCACCCGGCCGCCGGCGTCCGCGCCGTCGTCGTCGACGATGATGCGGGCGAAGCCGCGCTTGCGCAGGCCGCCGACGGCCGCCGCCACCGGATCGCCCGCGGCGGCGACCGAGGCGTCCCCCGACGCATCACCGGGGGCCGACCGCTCGCCCGCATTCGACCTGTCCGCCGGCGACCCTTCCCCCGGCTCCGACCCGTCCGCCAGCCCCGACCGGTCGCCGGACTCCGGCCGACCCGTCTCGATGCCGCCGCGGCCCGATGGGGCCGCCGGGCCGGCCGCCTCTCCCGACTCCGACCGCTCCCCCGACTCCGGCCCCTCCGCGTCCCCGCCGCCGGGCGCCGCGGCGTCGGCGCCGTCCGCAGGGTAGTCGAACCCCAGCAGCAGCCGCGTCCCCGCCGGCAGTGCGGCCAGCTCGCGGGCCGCCGCCTCCGCCGATTCGCGCTCCACCTCGCGCCCGCACTGCCGGCAGATGGTGCGCCCGATGCGGGCGAAGAACAGCCGCAGGTAGTCGTGGATCTCGGTGGTCGTGCCCACCGTCGACCGCGGGTTGCGCACGCTGTTCTTCTGGCGGATGGCGATGGCCGGGCAGATGCCGTCGATGCGGTCGACGTCGGGCTTCTCCATCCGCTCGAGGAACTGCCGGGCATAGGCCGACAGCGACTCGACGTAGCGGCACTGCCCCTCGGCGTAGATGGTGTCGAAGGCGAGCGACGACTTGCCCGACCCGCTGACCCCGGTGACGATGATCAGCCGGCCCGCGGGCAGCGTCAGGTCGATGTTCTTGAGGTTGTGCGTACGGGCGCCCCGGATGACGAGGTGCCCGTTCGCGGCCGCCGCTCGGTCTTCTGGCATGCGAGATCCGCCGCCCGGCGGCGAACGCGCGGCCGGGCCGGCGAGCCGCCGGATCCCCCGCGCGCCGTCCCGGGCGGTACCGTAACTCGCCAGTGTACCGCGTGCCCGCGCCTCCGTCCAACCAGCCCAACCGGCCGGCGTCCGGCCCGGCGGTCGTCGATTCGGATGGCCGGCGTCGCCTTGCGCCACCCGTGATGCTTTCGACACGACCCTTCCTCGATCTGTGCTATCCGGGCCACATGAGCAGCGACGCGAGGTGGGTCGTCGGGACCGGGGTAGCCGTAGTCACCGCCGTCGTCGGCACGGGGCCGTGCCTGCCGGCCTGCTACTGACGAGATCGACGCCGTCCACATTCGTCTCGATCGGCTCGACGACCGCCTGCGGGTCGAGGACGACCGCCTGCGGGTCGAGATCGGTTCGGACAGATCCAACAGCGTCTCCAGACCGTCGAGCAGCGTCTCCAGACCGTCGGGCAACGTCTTCTGATCATCGAGCGGGTCGGTGCTGCCGCCGCCAACCGCCCCCGGAGAGTAGCCCCCCCGCTTCTCTCGGCCGAGCGCGGTCAGTCCGCGACGATCTTCATGCTCCCGGCTTCGCGTCGTATGATGGCGCACGCCGATGCGCCATCCCGAGCCGGGATCAGACGGCGAACGCAGGCGGTTCGCCGAGCTGCAGCAGCGTCTGGAGCCGCTGTACCGGCGGGTCTTCGCCGACCGCCTCGCCCCGAGGACCGTCGTCGTCGTGCCCAGCCTGAGCCTCGACGCCGACACCCTCGCCAAGGTCCGCGGCGTCGCGCTCTACGAGGAACGCCTGCTCTGCCTCCTCATGCTGCTGCGCATGCCGTACACGCGCGTCGTGTACGCCACCAGCGTCCCCGTGCACCCGACCATCGTCGACTACTACCTGCACCTGCTGGCCGGAGTGCCGCACAGCCACGCCCGCCAGCGCCTGACCCTCGTCGCGTGCGGCGACGACTCGCCCACGCCCCTGACGGCCAAGATCCTCGGCAGCCGGTCGGTGATGCGGCGGCTGCAGACCACCCTGGGCGACCCCGCCCTCGCCCACCTCGTCTGCTTCAACGTCACGCCGCTCGAGCGGACGCTGTCGGTCAGGCTCGGCATCCCCCTCTACGGGTGCGACCCCGCCCTCAACGACCTCGGCTCGAAGACCGGCGGGCGCCGGCTCTTCAAGGCGGCCGGGGTCCAGGTGCCCGACGGGTTCGAGGCGCTCAGGGACGGCCGCGACGTGGCCGCCGCCCTCGCCGCCCTCAAGCAGCGCCGCCCGTCGCTCGCAGCCGCCGTCGTCAAGCTGAACGACGGCTTCTCGGGCGAGGGCAACGCCCGCTTCCGCTTCCGGCCGGGCGACGCCGAGACCGGCTCCGAGAAGCGCATCGCCCGCCGGCTCCCGACCCGCCTCGAGTTCGAGGCGGCCGACCAGACCTGGGAGGGCTACGCCGACAAGCTCGCCGAGATGGGCGGCATCGTCGAGGCGTTCGTCACCGGCGGCGAGGTGCGGTCGCCGTCGGTGCAGTGCCGCGTCGATCCCCGGCGGGTGGTCGAGGTCGTCTCGACCCACGAGCAGGTGCTAGGCGGCCGGTCCGGCCAGGTGTTCGTGGGGTGCGAGTTCCCGGCCGACCGCCGCTATCGCACCAGGCTGCAGCGGGCCGGCGAGCGGGTGGCCGAGGTGCTGCGCGACCGCGGGGCGCTCGGCCGCTTCGGGGTCGACTTCGTGGTCGTGCGCGAGCAGGGGCGCTGGCAGCCCTACGCCATCGAGATCAACCTGCGGAAGGGCGGCACCACGCACCCCTTCCTCATGCTCGACTTCCTCATCGACGGCGCCTACGACCCCGAGACGGCCCTGTACCGGACCCGCGCCGGCGAGCCGCGCTACTACATGGCCACCGACAACCTCCACGAGAGCCGGTACGAGGGCCTCGGCCCCGACGATCTCGTCGCCATCGCGGTCGAGCAGGAGCTGCACTTCCACGGCTCGAGCCAGGAGGGCGTCGTCTTCCACCTCATCGGGGCCCTCGAGCCCCACGGCAAGCTCGGCATGGTGTGCATCGGGGCCGACCGCAAGCGCGCCCGCCGGCTGTACGCCCGGACCGTCGAGATCCTCGACCGCGCAGGCAGCGGCCGCGCCCGCCGGGGCCGCGCCCGACAGCGGCAGCCGGCGAGGCGATCGGCATCACCGGCGGCGTGACCCCGCGATGCTGCGGGGTGACCCCGGGATGCTAGAGTGGAGAACAGATGACTCAGCGAAGAACGCGACGATACGCCCGAATCGCGGCCGTGCTGGCCCTGCTCGCCCTGCTCGCGCCATTGGCCGCGCCCGCTTCGGCGCAGACGGACCTGCGCGTCCTCATGCGGCAGAAGCTCGAGCTCGCCCAACGGCTCTTCGGGGCCGTGGTGCTCGGCCGGCTCCCGGCCGTCGAGCGCGACGCGGCCGAGCTGGTGCGAATCAGCGAGACCGCCGCGTGGATGACGGCGCCGACGCCCGAGTACTTCACCCACGCCGACGAGTTCCAGGAAGCCGCCCGCGACCTCGCGGCGGCCGCATCGGCGGGCGACCTCGGCGAGGTCTCGTCCGCCTACATGACCATCGTGGAGACGTGCGTTCAGTGCCACCGGGAGGCGCTGCCGAGGCCGGCGCCGTGAGGGACGATGGCGCCCCCCGAGCCCGCCGTGGCCAGTCGCACCGGCCCTCGCCGTCCGCGGACGACGCCGACACACCGCGGTCGTGCACGCCGCGCCGCAACCGGCTACAATAGGGGGGACGGCGAGGGTGAACCGCTGGCCGTGCCCACATCGCCCTGCCAGGGACGCCCGTGGGCGGCCCGCACCTCGTTTTGGCTCGCAGAGACGCTTGGGTAGCCACCTCCCGACCGTCCCCGCAAGTCCGCGCTTCCCGCGCGCATGCCGGCGTAGCTCAGTTGGTAGAGCAGCTGATTCGTAATCAGCAGGTCAGCGGTTCGAGTCCGCTCGCCGGCTCCAATGAAATCAACAACTCACTGGGATTCGCAATCAGGCGGGATCGAGTCGCGTCAACACAGCGTCAACACGGAGCGCGGCGGCCGACAGGGACGGGGACAATGACAGGAATCGAAATCCCCGCGAGCACGGTTCATCCGATTCAGCACCATCAGCGGTGCTTGAGGCTACTCGATTGTGAGTAACATCGTCGGGTGCCGAGCCGGGTGCGGGCTCGACCCGCCCGCGTTCGTTGGCCGCGACCTCGCTGCCCAGCGCTTCGGCGTTGCGCTCGACCTGTCTGGGGTCCACCGCCACCCCGGCCAGGTTCCCCCATCCACTCACTCGCTTCGACGAAGCTGACGCTCGCCGCCGCCAGCCCCACCATCCGCGTGGTGGCGGGCGACAACGACGTGTCGGGCACGGCTCGCCCGGTCGCGCGGATACATCCCGGCATGGCACGCGCCGCATTTGTAATAGGCCCGTTCGAGCCTCAACGGTCGTGAACGATCTTCGGAAGGCGGCCGCCGTAACGCGCCGTCTGCCCGCAGGCGCACGCCAGCGCGGGACCTGGCGCCACTCGACGGGATCGAACGGATGCGGACCGAGTTCCTGGGCCTGGTGAGCCACGAGCTGCGCGCCCCGCGGATCGCCATCAAGGGCTCGGCGGACACGCTGCTCGAGGAGGCGGCCGAGCTCGACCGGGACGAGATGCGCGAGTTCTTCCGCATCATCGTCGACCAGGTCAATCACATGCGCGGCCACATCGGCGACCTGCTGGACGCCGGGCGCATCGACTCGGGCACGCTCTCGGTCGCCCCCGAGCCCTCGGAGGTGGCCGCCCTGGTGGAGCGGAGCGCGAAGCCCGCTCCTGAGCGGCGTGGGCCGCCACGCCGTCGTCGTCGACCGGCCGGTGGGGCTGCCCCCCGTGATGGCCGACCGCAGGCGCATCGAACAGGTGCTCAACAACCTCTTCTCGACCGTCGCGCGCCACGCCCCCGAGTCGACCCCGATCCGCGGCGCCGCCGTGCCCGAGGAGGCGCACGTCGCCGTCTCGGTCTCGGACGAGGGAAGCGGGGTGGCGCCCAAACGGTTGCCGCACCTGTTCAGCAAGCACACCGCGGCGGGACGGGGCGCGACGGCAGGCCACGGCCTCGGGCTCGCCATATCTCGAAGGAGCTCGTCGAAGCGCACGGCGGCCGCATCCGGGCCGAGAGCG
>JAJEEA010000533.1 GCA_022821235.1 Vicinamibacteria bacterium | reverse complement strand
TTTGGTCCGCGCCGGTCGACGTGCGGCAGTCGGGACCGGTCCTCCATGAAGCTGACGCGATAGCGGCCGATCCGGTCCGCGCTCGGGAGCGAGATGGTGAACGCGGTCTCTTCCCCCGCCGGCAGCACCGCCGCCGGCAGCGGGGTCTGGCCGGTGCCGATGACCGCGCCGGCCCGGTCGAACACGGTCGCGGCGATGCTCAGCCTCGATCGCTCCCGGCCTCCCGGGGGGTTGCGAAGCCAGCCGCTGACGGCCAGGTAGTCCCCCTGCCGGCGGTGGTCGAGGGACAGCAGCTCGACCGGCAGGTCCGCCCCGGCGCGGGGCGCCGGCGTGAGCCCGGCGAGGTAGGCGCCGACGCCGGGCACGGGCGTGCGCTCGGCAAGGTAGGGACCGACGCGGGACAGCGGCGCGCGTTCGGTGAGGCAGACCCCCGCGACGAGGATGGTGGCGACGACGACGGCGGCAGCACGGTGGACCCGGTGCGTCGGCGGCGGCGGTATCCGCGCGAGCCCCCATCGCCAGGGGGGCGACCCGGCCCGCCCATCGTCGCCTTCGGCGCCGCGTGGCGCCCAGCCGATCCTGCGGGAGTCCGCGCCGTTCCCGCGGCGCAGTCTCCCGGCCCCGCCGGCGGGCGCGCCGGGAACGACGCCGTCCTCGGCGCAGCGCCGTTCACGATCCCCGCCAGCGCCGGCGGAACGCTCGACGGTGTCTCCGCCCCACCGCTGCCGGTCCGGCGCGGCAAACGGCAGGCGCGGCGCGACGGATTCGCGGCGGATGCGCGGGGACGGCCCGCCCGCCGTCGCCGCCGGCGCCGCGACCTGCCCGGGGCGCACCCGCGGCTCCATCGGCCCCTCGCCGGGGGCGGCGACCCCCGCGAAGAGTCCGCGGGGCGGAGGCTCCGCGTCGGCGGGACTTCCGGCGCGACCGCCGGGTCGCGCGAGCCCCGCCGTCAGCTCGGCGAGCCTGGCGTCCGAGCGCCGCCGCTCCGCTCCGAGGCGTTGCCGCGTGACGATGGCCATCGCCCACGCCAGCAGCAGCGAGATTATCGTGACCGTGCCCAGCGTGGTGTCCATCCCGGCTCCCCTGCTTCTCGCGCGTCTGCGCCGACGTCGCCCCTGTATCTCTTCGTCGGTCGCATCGGCGCGGCGCTGTAGGGGCCGCCCGGCCGCCCCGGGGCGGAACCCGGTGAAAGCGCCCGCGCGGGGCCGGGTGCGAGCACGTCCGGGGGCGCCCGGGCGTTAGGCGGGCGGGGACCGCGGCCGGCGCCGGCGCGCGGGACGCGGGCCGATGTCGGACGGCACGGCGCGCTACAGCGCGGGATCCGGCTTCACGCCCTCGGTGAAGAGCAGTCCCTGCCGCTCGGCGAGGGTCCGCGCCGGCTTGAAGCCCTCGGCGCGCAGGGCGGCCTCGGCCCCGCCCTGCGAGCGATAGTGGGGGTCGAGGGCGCGCCCGGAGAACAGCGCCCCGAGGCCTCCGCGCGGCGCGGCCTCGATGATCAGGCACCGGCCGCCGACGCGGAGCACCTGGCGCGCCCCCTGCAGGGTGCCCACGCGCTCGTGAGGCCGCATCGAGCCTATCAGCGCCGGGATGACCACCACGTCGAACCACCCCTGCGCGAACGGCGGCGTCCGCAGCGGGGCCACCTTGACGTCGACCAGCACCCCCCGCGACCGGGCGGCGCGCCGGATGGGCTCGGCCCCGCCGTCGTCCGGCACGAGGGCCGACGCCTGCCCGCTGATGCCGACCTGGGCGGCGAGCATCGCGATGAGGCGCGGGTCGCCGCTTCCGATCTGCAGCACCTTGTCGCCGAGCCGCAGTCCCGCCATCGAGACCCGGAGGTCGGTTTCGCCCTTGAGTTTCTTCAAGATCGCCATGGCCGTGAGTCGGTTCAGGGTCTCGTGTCGGGCCGATGACCATGCCCATGGAGGCATAAGCCGCCATGATATAGTGGCCGGTCGTGAAACGCCCAGTCGAAATCGCGTCCGCTCATGGCAAGCTCGGTGTTCTTCTCGTCGGAATGGGGGCCGTCAGCACCACGTTCATCGCCGGCGCCCTGCTCATCCGGAAAGGACTGGCGCCCTCCATCGGCTCGCTCGCAGAACGGGGAACGGTGCGGCTGGGCAAGCGCAACGAGGGCCGCTCGCCGCTCATCAAGGACTTCGTGCCGCTCGCGTCCCTGGACGACCTCGTCTTCGGCTGCTGGGACATCTTCGAGGACAACGGGTTCGAGGCGGCCGCCACCGCCGGCGTCATCGAGTCGTCGCTGCTCGAGCAGGTGCGCCCCGAGCTCGAGGCGATACGGCCGTGGCCCGCGGTGTTCGATCAGCGCTACGTCAAGCGGCTGATGGGCACCAACGTCAAGACCGGCGCGACCAAGCGGGACCTCGCCGGGCAGGTGCGCGCCGACATCCGCGCGTTCAGGGAGGAGCACGGCCTCGCGCGACTCGTGATGATCTGGTGCGGGAGCACCGAGATCTTCATGACCCCGGCCCCCGAGCACGAGTCCGTCGAGGCCTTCGAGGCGGCGATGGACGCGAACGCCGAGAGCGTATCGTCGAGCATGATCTATGCCTACGCCGCGTTGAAGGAGGGGATTCCCTATGCCAACGCGGCGCCGAACCTGAGCGCCGACATCCCCGCGCTCGACCGGCTCGCGCTCGACAACGGATCGCCGGTCGCCGGGAAGGACCTGAAGACGGGCCAGACCCTGATCAAGACCATCGTCGCCCCCGGCCTCAAGGCGCGGCTCATCGGCGTGTCCGGCTGGTACTCGACCAACATCCTCGGGAACCGCGACGGCGAGGTCCTCGACGATCCCGAGTCGTTCAAGACCAAGGAAGAGAGCAAGAAGTCGGTCCTCGACTACATCCTGCAACCGGAGCTCTATCCCGATCTGTACGACGACCTGTGCCACGTCGTGCGCATCAACTACTACCCGCCCCGGGGTGACAACAAGGAAGGCTGGGACAACATCGACCTGGTGGGCTGGCTCGGCTATCCGATGCAGCTCAAGATCAACTTCCTGTGCCGCGACAGCATCCTCGCCGCCCCCATCGTGCTCGATCTCGTGCTCTTTCTCGACCTCGCGAAACGTGCGGGCATGAGCGGCGTCCAGGAGTGGCTGTCCTTCTATTTCAAGAGCCCCGTGCACGCGCCGGGGCTCTATCCCGAGCACGACCTGTTCATCCAGTTGATGAAGCTCAAGAACACCCTGCGCTGGCTGCGGGGCGAGGACCTCATCACCCATCTGGGTCTGGAGTACTACGACTGAGGGTCCACGGATTCACGACGCCGGGAGCCTGCCGCCAGGGAACGGTCCGGACTGCTCTCGAGGGTTGACCGGGCTGGCGCTCCGGCGGCGCGGGATGTCACGCATGAATCAGAGTCAGCTTCAGGCGGTCGTCTTCGGTGGTCTGTTCATCGGGGTGTTGTCGGCGTTGCCTATCGTCGAGCTGGGCAATTGCTGCTGTCTCTGGATCATCGGGGGCGGCGCGCTCACCGCCTGGCTGCTCCAGCGCGATCGGGCCGAGCCGCTCTCGCTCGGCGAGGGAGCCTTCAGCGGGTTTCTGGCCGGCATCGTCGGCGCGTTCGTCTCCGTGGCGGTGTCGGTGCCGATCGACCTCGCGACCGCGCCGTTCCAGCGGCGCATGGTGGAGTTCATGATGAACTCCGGGTCCGACGTGCCTCCCGAGGTCCGGGAGATGATCGAGGGCTTCGGTTCCACCGAGGGCGTGCTCTTCGCGGCGGCGATCGGCTTCGTCACCATGCTGATCGCCGGCATGATCTTCTCCTCCCTCGGCGGCCTGCTCGGCGTGCTGATCTTCCGCCCGTCGACGCCGCAGGCGCCGCCGCCACCGCCTTACGCGCCGCCGGCCGTGCCTCCGGCGCCCCCCACGCCTCCGGCCCCGCAGGGCTAGCGGTCCTGCCGCTACGCGCCTTCGCGCGTGCCTTCGGGCGGGCGCCCTGCGGCTCTCGGGCGCCTTCGCCGCCCCCGGTGCGCTGCGGGATTCCGCCGCGGCCGGCCCGGAACGGGCTGCCGGGGGCTCACATTCCTTCCTCGCGGTACTCGCCGAAGACGGCGCGGAGGGTGTCGGCGATCTCGCCCACCGTGGCCCGGGCCTCCACCGCGGCGACGATGGGGGGCACGAGGTTGCCGCCGCCACGGGCCGTCGCGGCCACCGCGTCGAGGGCGGCGCGCCACCCCACCGGGTCGCGGGACCCCCGCACCCGGGCCACCCGCTCGCGCTGCCCGGTCTCGACGGCGGGATCGATGCGCAGGATGTCGATGGCGACCCCGTCGTCGTCGTCGTAGCGGTTCACCCCCACCACCGTGCGCTCGCCGCCGTCGACCGCCTGCTGGTCGCGGTACGCCGACTCCTGAATCTGCCGCTGGATCTCGCCCCGCTCGATCGCGGCCAGCGTCCCCCCCTCGGCGTCGATGCGCTCGAGAATCGCCCGCGCCTCCCGCTCGATCTCGTCGGTCAGCGCCTCGACGACGTGCGAGCCGGCCACCGGGTCGACGGTGTTGACCACCCCGGTCTCGGCCGCGATGACCTGCTGCGTGCGGAGGGCGATGTGGGCCGAGGTCCGGGTGGGCAGGGCGAGGGCCTCGTCGCGGCCGTTGCAGTGCAGCGACTGGGTGCCCCCGAGGACCGCGGCCATCGCCTGCAGGGCGACCCGCACGATGTTGTTGTCGGGCTGCTGCGCGGTCAGGGTGCTGCCGGCGGTCTGGGTGTGGAAGCGCATTTGCTGGGCCCGCGGCTCGGCGGCCCCGAAGCGGTCGCGCATGATGCGGGCCCAGAGGCGCCGGGCCGCCCTGAACTTGGCGATCTCCTCGAGGAAGTCGTTGTGGGCGGCGAAGAAGAACGACAGCCGGCGCCCGAACGCGTCGACGTCGAGGCCGGCGGCGAGGGCCGCCTCGACGTAGGCCACGGCGTGGGCGCAGGTGAAGGCGACCTCCTGGACCGCCGTCGCCCCCGCCTCGCGGATGTGGTAGCCGCTGATCGAGATGGGGTGCCAGTTGGGCAGCTCCGCCCCGCAGTACTCGACGACGTCGGTGACGATGCGCAGCGAGGCCCGCGGCGGAAAGATGTAGGTCCCCCGGGCGACGTACTCCTTGAGGATGTCGTTCTGCACGGTGCCCGCGACGGCCTTCGGCTCCACCCCCTGCCGCCGGGCGGTGGCGACGTACAGCGCGAGGAGGATGATGGCGGTCGCGTTGATCGTCATCGAGGTGGAGACGCGGTCGAGGGGGATGCCGTCGAAGAGGACGCTCATGTCCTCGATGGAGTCGATGGCCACGCCGACCCGACCCACCTCGCCCCGCGCGAGGGCGTGGTCCGAGTCGTAGCCGATCTGGGTCGGCAGGTCGAACGCGACGCTCAGCCCGCTGCCCCCCTGCTCGAGCAGGTAGCGGTAGCGCCGGTTCGACTCGGCCGCGGTGCCGAACCCGGCGTACTGGCGCATCGACCACAGCCGGCCCCGGTACATCGTCGGATGGATGCCGCGGGTGAACGGAAACGCGCCCGGCGTGCCCAGGGCGTCCTCGGTGGTCCGGTCGGGATGGTCGGTCGGGGCGGCCGTCTCGGGGGGCATCGTGCGATTCTAGCAGCGTCGCTCGTCACCCTTGTCCATGAGCACCCTTGCAACCCGGCGGCGCCCTCGCCGGCCGCTCCGGCCCGCGCCGGTCTCCGCGAAAGCGGTGATGGCGGGCGGTGAAGAACCGTCGCCGCGTCCACGACTCCGTCGAGAAGAGCGCGCGGCGAGATCCGGTTCGCTGCCGCTGCTCCTCGCGAACGGCGCTGGGACAGGGGCGGGTCGAGAAGAGCGCGGAGATCCGGCTCGCTACCCGCGTTCTCCAGCCGGATACCACACCGCACGGTCGTCGAGAGGGGCGCGCGGCCAGACCCGGCTCGCTACCCGATCCAGCCGCGCAGGTCGCGCCCCGTCATCTCGGGCGGGGGCGCGATGCCCAGGATGCCGAGCATGGTCGGGGCGACGTCGCGCAAGGTGCCGTCGCGAAGCGGCATCCGCGCGTCGAGGTCGGGACCCGCGAGCACCACGGGGACGGGATTGGTGGTGTGCGCGGTGTGCGGCCCGTTGCGCTCGGCGTCCCACATCTGCTCGGCGTTGCCGTGGTCGGCGGTGATGATGACGGTGGCCCCGGTCGCCCGGGCCGCGGCGAGGATGCGCGCGAGGCAGCCGTCGAGGGTCTCGACCGCGGCCACCGTCGCGTCGAGCCGGCCGGTGTGGCCGACCATGTCGGCGTTGGCGAAGTTGCAGACGACGACGTCGTGCCGCCGGCCGGCGAGGTCCGCGACGAGGTGGTCGGTGATGGCGGCCGCGCTCATCGCCGGCTGGAGGTCGTAGGTGGGGACGGTCGGGGACGGGACGAGGATGCGGTCCTCGCCGGGGGGCGGCTGCTCGTCGCCGCAGTTGAAGAAATAAGTCACGTGGGCGTACTTCTCCGTCTCGGCGAGCCGCAGGCTGGTCCGGCCGTGCGCGGCGAGCACCTCGGCCAGGTTGCCCGAGAAGGTCTGGGGCGGAAAGACCACGGGCAGGCCGAACGTGGCGTCGTACTGCGTCAGGGTCAGCACGCGCAGGGCCGGCGGCGACTGCCGCTCGAAGCCGTCGAAGTCGGCGAAGGCCAGGGCCCGGGTGAGCTGCCGGGCGCGGTCGGCCCGGAAGTTGAAGAAGACGACCGCGTCGTGGTCGCGCAGCCGCCCCACCGGCCGATCGTCGGCGTCGGTGATGACGCTCGGTTCGATGAACTCGTCGGTGACGCCGCGCGCGTAGGCGCGTTCGACGAGGGCCACGGGGTCGGCGCCGCGGTGGCCGAGACCGCGGGTCATCGCTTCGTAAGCGAGCCGCGTGCGGTCCCACCGGTGGTCGCGGTCCATGGCGTAGTAGCGGCCGCTCACCGTCGCGATCCGTCCGACGCCGGCGTCGTCGAAGCAGCGCCGGAGCGCGGCCAGGTACTCCACGCCGCCGGTCGGCGCCGTGTCCCGGCCGTCGGTGACGGCGTGCGCGAGCACCCGGGTGACGCCCCGCCGCGCCGCGAGCCGCACCAGGGCATGGAGGTGCCGCTGGTGCGAGTGCACGCCGCCGTCCGAGAGCAGGCCGACGAGGTGCAGCGTGCGACCGCCACGGGTGCAGGCATCGAGCAGGGTGTTCAGCGGAACGTTGCCGGCGAGCTCGTCCCGCGCGATGGCCCGGTCGATGCGGGTCAGGTCCTGGAACACGATTCGTCCCGCCCCGAGGTTCATGTGCCCGACCTCGGAGTTGCCCATCTGGCCGGGCGGCAGCCCCACCGCCTCGCCGCAAGTGGTCAACCGGCCGGACGGATACCGGTCGCAAAGCTCGCGGTAGACCGGCGTTCTCGCCTGGCGGATGGCGTTGCCGCCCGGCTCGGGGCTGTCGCCCCAGCCGTCGAGAACGACCAGCACCAGCGGAGGACGGCGCGATGGAGGCGTCGGCATGGTTCTCGGGAAGCGGTCGAAACCGCGCATGCTACCACGGCCGATTCGCCCGGCCTTGTGCGGGGCGCCCGCCTGTGATTGACTATCCCTTCGGGCTCGATCCGAATCGGGCCGCCGTCTCGTTGCGCGGCGGCGGCGTACGGCGGTCTCGGGCGCGGCGGCGGCCCCGGCCGCGCCCGGCGGGACGATGTGCGACGGGCGTCGATCGGGGACTTGGAGTGAGGCAGGTGACAATCCGCTGGACGTCGGCGGCGTGTCTGATTGCGGCGGGGCTCGCGGCGGGCTCGGGTCTGGCGGAGGGTGCCCAGCCCCCCGACCCCGGCGCGCAGGAGCGGGAGATCGTGTCGCTCGCCAACGTGGTGGGCGCGGCCCTGCGGGGCGAGATCGTCCCCGCGGAGGAGCCGTTCGGCTGGGCGAACGACTTCCTGAAGAGCAGCGAGCAGACCACCTTCGTGCCGTTCACGTTGTCTGTCGACGAGTCGAAGCTGACCACTTCCGCCGTCGCGATGTACCTGTTCGTGACGCCGCAGGGGGCTCGGGTCGGTGCCGCCGCGGCCGCGTTCGAGGACGGGTATCACGTCCTGCTCGGCACGCCGACCGTGGACGGTGCGCCTTCGTCCGGGGCGGCTTCCTCCTCTGCCGGCCCCGCCGAGGAGGGACCGCGGTTCTACCGGATTCGCCGCGGCTTCTGGGTTCCCGCCGGCGACTACGACGTCTACGTGGCCCTGAGCGAGAGCGAGGTCGAGCCCGGGGCCACGCCGGCGACGATGATGCTCCGGCGGGCGCTCTCGGTTCCCGACCTGTGGACCGGCGGGTTCGCGACGAGCAGCGTCATCCTCGCCGAGAGCATCGAGTCGTTGAACGCGCCGCCGCCTCCCGATCAGTTGCCGGCCAACCCCTACACCCTCGGCACGGTGCGCATCGTGCCGAAATCGACCCCCGAGTTCTCCCCCAGCGACGAGCTGTCCATGTTGTTTCTGGTGTACAACGCGGGAGTGACGGCGGCCGGCATGCCGGACGTAATCGTGGAGTACGCGTTCAACGTGGTGGGCGAGTCCGGGGAGGAGTTCTTCAACCGGACGAGTCCCCAGGCGTTCAACGAACGGACGCTGCCGCAGGGGTTCGATCTGAACGCCGGTCACCAGTTGGTGGCCGGTCAGGCCGTGCCGTTGAGCTCGTTTCCGCCGGCCGAGTACCGCCTCGAGATCACCGTCACCGACAACACCAGCGGTGAGTCGCTGACCCACAGCGTGGGCTTCTCCGTCGCCGAGGCCACCGAGTCCCTGAACGGGACCGTGTAGGGAGGGCGTCAATGGACACGTTCCGACGGGTAGTGGCGGTCACGGCGGGGCTGCTCGCGTGCGCGGCCGTCCCCGCGGGCGCGGCCGGACAGGGCGGCGAGCCGCCCTCGGCCGCCGCCGCGACGCCCGCGCCGGACCGGCTGGGGCGCATCGCGGGCCTGGTCACCGACGTGCACGGGCACCCGCTCGACGGCGCGATGGTCTCCGCATTCGGCCCGTTGGGGGCCGAGCTCGTGGTGTCGGACGGCGACGGGCGCTTCGTGCTGCCGTCGCTGCCGCCGGGGCGATACCTGGTGCAGGCCCACGTGGCGGGATTCGCCACGTCGCGGCGTGAGTTCGTGCTGGTGACCGCGGGCCGGCACGTGGTCCATGCCATCGCGGTGAGCCAGGCCCCGCCGTCGTCCGCGCCGTTGCTGCCGGCCATGGCGGGGTTCGCCCTGTCCCGCCCGGAGGCCGAGGGGCAGGAGCCCGACGCCGACCGCGAGGCCCCGGCCGCGCGCGAGTCGGACGCGACCCACGATCACACCGAGAAGGCATGGCGCCTGCGCCGGGCCCGGCGCAGCGTCCTGAAGCAGAAGGAACGGGCGCCGGGCGCCGACGCCCCGGAAACGGCGCCCGACGACCGGGTGGCGGGGTTGTCCCGTTCCGTGGCGACCCCGTCGTCGTTTGCATCCGGGTTGGGGGCGCTTCCCCTCAGCGGCGAGGTCAATCTGCTGACGCGCGGAACGTCGGAGTCGGCCAGCCCCCTCATGGGCTCGACGCGTCCCGGCGGGCTCGCCAACCTGTCGGTGGGAGCGCCGGCGTGGCGGGGCGACTGGACCGCCCACGGGGCGATGAACACCGGCGACGTCTCGTCGTGGTTCGCGTCCGGGGCGTACCTGGCGGAGGCCGGCAGCGCCCATGCCTTCGGCGTCGAGGCCGCGTACGGGCGCCAGCGCTACGACGGCCTGAACCCCCTCGCCCTGAGCCTGGCGCCCGAGACCCGGGTCGCCGCGAGCGTCGGCGCCTTCGACCGATGGACGGTATCGCCGCGCTTGTCGCTCGAGTACGGCGGCCGCTACTCGCGGTACGACTACATCGACGGCGGGCTCTTCAGCCCGCGCGCGGCCGTCACCGTGACGGCGGCGCCGGGCCTGCGCTTCCGGGTCGCGGGGGCGCAGGACATGGTCGCGCCGGGCGCGGAGACCTTCCTGCCCTTCACGGGGCCGGGTCTCTGGCTTCCGCCGGAGCGTGCGTTCGCCACCGTGTCCCGTCAGGGCCGGCTGCGGTCGGAGCGGACGCGGCACTTCGACGTGGGGGTGGAGCGCGATCTCGCCGGGGGCTTCGTCGTGGGGCTGCGGCGGTTCCACCAGGACGTCGACAACCAACTGGTGACGCTGTTCGGGGCGGGCGGCCTCGAGACCGTGCCCGCCGGCTTCTACTACGTCGCCCGGGCCGGGTCGGTGGCGAGTCGCGGCTGGACCGTCAGCGTTCGCCACGATCTCGGAAGCCGCGTCAAGGGGTCGGTGGACGTCTCCGTCGTCGAAGCGCAATGGGGGCAGGCCGACATCGGACCGGTGGCGGCGCTGGAGGCCCCCGGCGTTCTCCGCCCCGCGGTCGAGCAGTTCCACGACGTCAGCGGCACCATCGAGACCGAGATCCCCGAGTCGGCCACCCGGGTGTTCTTCCGCTGCCGGCTCAGCGGAGCGTTCGAGGGCGCCCATCCCGCGAATCCCGGGGGGCTGGACGCCCGTTTCGATCTGCTGATTCAGCAGGCCCTGCCGTTCACGCCGGTCGGCGGCAGCCGCTGGGAGGCCCTGCTGGCGGTCCGCAGCCTGTTCTTCGATCCCCGCGAGACCGCGTCGCTCTTCAGCGAGCTGCTGGTCATCCAACCGCCCCGCCAGGTCGTCGGCGGCGTCGTGGTGTATTTCTGATTCCGGTCCGCGCCGGGTCGAGCGCGGGGGCGCCGCACGCTTGCCGTGTCCGCCTTCATCCCCGAACGCCCGAGACGGGTCATACGTAAAACCGGATAGAGATGACCAATATTTTGGATAGACGCGGCCGTTCGCGCGGGAGCGGCGCTGCGCCGCGGACCGGGGAGTCTGCGCCGTAGAACGGCGCGGACTCCTGCAGGGTTGGTTGGCCGGTGAGGGGAGCCGCAGGCGACGCTCTCCGGGCTGGATCCGGCGTGCGCGTCGTTGCACCTGACGCGGTTGGCTGGAATAGCGATTGCATACGATTCATGAGGGATTCGTGCGCGCCCTCGTCCCTCCGGTCGATGCCATGAGCCGCCCACCGTCTCGACAGGCCTTGCGCGCCCCCGGGCGCGGCGGGTGGCGTGCCTGGGTCCCACCGGTTCTGGCCGTCACCCTCGTCGCGGGCCTCCTCTGCCTCGCCGCCGCCAACGTCTTCGTCCGGGCCGACTGGAACGAGCTGGTCGACGGCGTGCTGTGGGTCGATCGGCCGGTCGGCATCACCGCCGCCGAGGTGGCGCCGGACGAGGCCGGAGACCGGGCCGGGATCGAGGCGGGGGACGTGCTGCTGGCCCTCGACGGCGTTCCCGTCGAGTCCACGCGCGACGTGGTGGAGCATCTCCATGCGCGACAGCTCGACGGCCGGGTCGCCTATACGCTGCTGCGACTCGACCAGTCGCGCCTGATCGACGTCACCCTGCAGCCGGTGCCGGCGACCCAGTCCGAGATCTACTTCGTGCTGGTAGGCATCGGCGTGTTCACGCTGCTGGTGGGCGCCTCGGTCAGGCTGCGGCGGCCGGGGACCCAGGCCACCCTGCACTTCTTCTGGCTCAGCGTGGCGTTCTTCGGCATGTTCGCCTTCTCGTTCACGGGCCGCCTGGACCGGCTGGACTGGGTGTTCTACTGGGCGGACGCCATCGCCACCCTCGCCCTCGCCCCGCTGTTCGTGCACTTCGCCCTGGTGTTCCCCGAGCGGGCGCCGGGCGCGATCCGGAACCGCCTGGGGCGCCTGTTGCTGCCGATCGTCTACGCCCCGGCCGTCGTCCTCGGGCTTCTCCAGGCGGTGTCGCTGGCCGGCGACGCCGGCTCGGCGTTGTTCACGACGGCCGTCGAGCGCCTCTGGAGCCTGGAGGTCGCCTACCTCGCGGCCTGCGTGGTGGGCGGGCTGGCCCTGATGATCCTGACCCTGCGGCGGGTGCCGTCCGTGACCTCGAAGCGCCAGCTCCGCTGGATCGTCTGGGGAGCGGTGCTGGGCGGGCTGCCCTTCGTCGTGGGCTACGCGGTCCCGTGGTCGCTGGGGTTCGACACGGTGCCCCTCGACGTCACCGCGATTCCGTTGAGCCTGATTCCGCTCGCGTTCGCGTCGGCGATCGTCCAGTACCGCCTGCGCGACGTGGAGGTCATCGTCAAGCGCGGGCTGGTCTATACCGCGGCGGCGGCCGCGATGGTGGCCATCTACCTCGTGCTCGAGCAGTTGGCGCTGGCGATGTTCCTCGACGAGCCGGACGGGCACAGCTCCGTCATCGCCCTGCTCGCGACGGCGGTGGTGGTGCTGTTGGCGCGTCCCGTGAAGGACGCCATCGAATCGATGCTGGACCGGGCGCACTACCGCGACCGGTACGACTACCGGCGGGCGCTCCTCGGCTTCGCGCGCGAGCTGAACAGCGACCTCGACCTCGGCCGCCTCGCCGAGCGCCTGGTGACCCGGGTGACGGAGACCCTCGTGGTCGACCACACGGTCCTGATGGTGGCGCCGGCGGAGTCCGAGGCCGCCGGGGGGCCGTTCCGGCCCTTCCGGGCGACCGGGGCGCGGACCGCCGACGAGTGGCCGGGGCTGGATCCCGCCTCCGCCATCGGCGGGCACGTGGTCGGCCAGGGGACGGTCCTGCTCGACGATCCGATGGCCGTCATCAGGTATCCCCAGGCGGAGGTCGCGTTCTGGCGGGACCAGGACCTTCACTACTTCGTGCCGTGCGTCTCCGAGGAGGGCACCATCGCAGTGCTCGCGCTCGGGGCCAAGACGAGCGGCGAGCCGCTGAGCAGCGAGGACGTCGCGCTGCTCACGGCGGTCGCGGCGCAGGTCGCGACGGCGATCGAGAACGGCCGGCTCTACACGCAGTTGCAGGTCAAGGCGGCCGAGGTCGGCCGGATTCGGGAGTTCAACGAGAACATCATCGAGTCGCTGAACGACGGCCTGGTGGTGCTGGACCTCGAGGATCGCGTCGTCCGGTGGAACGCGGCCATCGTGCGCCTGTACGGGGTGCCGCACGACGCCGCGGTGGGGCGGCCTCTGTCGACCCTGTTCGACGCGTCGTTCACCGACGTGCTCGCGCGCGAGCGGCGTGGGCACGCGGCCGGGTCCACGCTGTACCGGGCGCCCCTGACCTCGCGCCATGCCGGCGAGCCGCGGGAGCTGCTGGTCAACGCCGCGCAGGCGCCGTTGCTGACCCCAGGCGGGGACACCGCCGGCACGATGATCCTCCTGGAGGACATCACCGAGCGGGTCCGGCTCGAGGAGCAGTTGCAGCTCTCCGAGCGCATGGCCTCGGTCGGTCTGCTCGCGGCGGGGGTCGCCCACGAGGTCAACACCCCGTTGACCGGCATCTCGAGCTTCACGCAGATGCTGATCGAGGGCACGGCCCCCGACGACTCCCGCCTGCAACTGCTGAACAAGATCGAACGGCAGGTCTCGCGGGCGGCCCGCATCGTGAACGGGCTGCTCAACCTGTCGCGGCCCGGCCGGCAGGCCGACGCGGCGGGCCCGGTGGACGTCAACGGGGTGATGAACGACGTGCTGGTCCTCGTCGAGCATCAGCTCCGGACGTCCAACATCCGCATCCGGCGCGACCTGTCACCGACCCCGACCGTGGTGCAGGGGGTGGAGGGCAAGCTGCAGCAGGTGTTCCTCAACCTCATCCTCAATGCGCGCGACGCCATGCCCACCGGCGGGTGGTTGTCCGTCAGCTCCAGCGGCGACGGCGAGCGGGCGGTGATCGAGGTCGCGGACACCGGCACCGGGATCGCGAGCGACGACTTGTCCCGCATCTACGACCCGTTCTTCACCACCAAGGCGGTCGGTCGGGGCACGGGGCTCGGCCTCTCGATCGTCTACAGCGTGGTGCAGGAGCATCGCGGGGCGATCGACTGCCGGACGGGGGCCGGAGGCACCCGCTTCACCGTGACCCTGCCGGTCCCGTCGCACCTGCGGACCCAGTCCGCGGGGTAGGACTGCGCCGTGGAACGGTGCAGGAACGCACACCGATGCTTCGCCACACATCCGTCCTGGTCGTCGACGACGAAGAGGTCATGCGCGAGGTCCTGCAGACCCTGCTCTCGAAGGAGGGCTGCGAGGTCTCCACCGCGGTGAACGGCGACGACGGGCTCGAGCTGGCCCGGCGCCGGCGCTTCGACGTCGCCATCGTCGACGTGATGATGCCCGGCATCGGCGGCATCGAGACCCTCGATCGGCTGCGACGCCTCGACGACGACCTGCCCGTCATCCTCATCACCGCCTACGGCTCGCTCGAGAACGCGATCGCGGCCATGAAGCGCGGCGCGTTCGACTACATCACCAAGCCGTTCAAGAACGAGGAAGTGCTGGTCGTGGTCCGGAACGCGGCCGAGAAGCGGCGGCTCGTCACCGAGAATCGGACCCTTCGCGCGAACCTGCGCACCCAGAACGACGGCCTGCGCAACATCATCGGCCGCAGCCCGCGCATGCGTCAGGTCTTCGAGCTGATCACGCAGGCGGCGATGAGCCGCACCACGATACTCGTCGAGGGAGAGAGCGGGACCGGCAAGGAGCTGGCCGCGCGCGCCCTGCACGCGGGCTCGCCCCGCGCCGACCATCCCTTCGTCACCGTGAACTCCGGCAGCCTGCCGCCGGACCTGCTCGAGTCGAACCTGTTCGGCCATCTCAAGGGCGCGTTCACCGGCGCCGTGGCCGCCAAGAAGGGGCTCTTCGAGCTCGCCGACAAGGGCACCATCTTCTTCGACGAGATCGGCAGCGTGCCCGTCGAGACCCAGGCCAAGCTGCTGCGGGTGATCCAGGAGCGGGAGTTCATGCGCCTCGGCGGCGTCGAGACGAAGCGGGTCGACACGCGCATCATCGCCGCCACCAACATCGATCTCCAGCGGCTGGTGGCCGAGGGGAAGTTCCGCGAGGACCTCTACTACCGGCTCCACGTCATCAAGGTCGAGCTGCCGCCGCTCCGGGACCGGCGCGAGGACATTCCCCTGCTCGCCCACCACTTTCTCGAGAAGTACGGGGCGGAGAACGACAAGAAGACCCTCGAGCTCACGGCCGAGGCCCTCGATCTCATGGAGGCCTACGACTGGCCGGGCAACGTGCGCGAGCTCGAGAACGTCATCGAGCGCGCGGTGGTGCTCGCGACCGGCCCGCAGATCGGCCCGGCGCTGATTCCCGACGCGGTGCGCACCCCGCGTCCGTTCCAGATGCCGCAGTTCGCGATGCCGCCGGAGGGCCTCCCCTTCAAGGAGGTGGTGGCCGCGTTCGAGACCCAGTTGATCGAGCGCACCCTCGCGGCGACGGGAGGGGTGCAGAAACGTGCGGCCGAGATGCTGCAGGTCAAGCCGACCACGCTCAACGAGATGATCAAGCGGTACGACATCCTCCCGCGCCGGAAGCGGGGCGGCGCCCAGGGCGGCCGGGGAGCCCGCGCCGACGTGAGGAACGCCTCTGCCGGGGAGCGGCGGCGGGGGGCGACGGACGCCGGCGGAGCGTGACGCCCTGCGCCTGCCCCGCGGGATGCGCGGGTTCAGCGGCGCGGCTCGCCTCGCGGCCCT
>JAJEEA010000460.1 GCA_022821235.1 Vicinamibacteria bacterium | reverse complement strand
CGCTCAGGGTGGCGCTCGTCTTCCGCGCACAGGGTCCGGCGCCCGTCGCGCTCGACGAGCGCTGCCCCGAGCGCACCGTCGACGCCGGCAACGAGACCGACATCCGTGGCGTCGTGGTGCTCGTGGGCAACACGGTCTGAGGCGCAAGGCCCCGTCACTACCGGTGCGGCGGCCGGAAGCGGCCGAAGGCGCCTTCCGCGGCATGTCGCCCGGTGGGGGGGAATCCGGCCCAGCCCTAATCGCTGATGGAGCGCGCCCACTCGCGATCCTTTTTCGGCTCGGGGTCGCCCAGCGGCGACGACCAGGCCGCTGAGGACTCCGGCTTCGGCCTTGTGTTCCAGGGTGCGCATTCCAGGGCGAGGCGGCGCAATCGAGGTTGCTGGCGTGGTGGACGCGATCGGGCTGCGCGGCGAACTCGTCGATGCCCGCCCGTTCCGCGCGATTGAGTGGAGTCGCCCGCGCCGCCTCAAGGGTACGCGCCCGGCGGAGCCGTGTGCCCTGGCGGCCCTTGACCCGGCCGCGGCGGGAGAGACGATGGTCGGTCAGGCCCGGAGGTCGCGCGAATGCGCCGGCGGTATCCGTTTGCTCATGGGTGATGGAGCGGACCGCTTCCGCCGTCGATGTGACGGAAGCACCGGCCCAATTGCCATGGTTCAACACGTGAACCGCATCCGCTCCTGACGAGCAGGAGGACCACAACGTTCCGAATCGTCAAGATCCGCAGCCGATTGTGAGCCCGTGAGTCCACGGTATAACGTGAGGCACGAAACCGCCGTCCAGTCCCCGAAGGGATTTCTGCCATGAAGCGAATCGTCGCAACCGCCGCCCTTCCTTTCTTCACCCTCGCGGTCGCCCAGGAACCGGGGCCCATGGTCGAGTGGCCGTACGTCGGCGGCGGGCAGGCGCAGACCAAGTACTCCGCGGTTGAGGAAATCACGGCCGCCAACGTGGGCGAGCTGGAGATCGTGTGGCGGTGGGAGCCGAACGAGACGCCCCTCGAGGAATACGGCACCCGGCCGGGCCCGTTCCAGGCAACCCCGATCATGATCGGCAACGTCCTCTACCTCTCCACCATGTACGCGCGGGTAGCGGCGCTCGACGCGGAGTCGGGCGCCGAGCTCTGGACCTTCGATCCCCGCGCCTACGAAGGGGGACCGAAGGGTTCGGGGCCGAGGGGCTTCAAGCACCGGGGCATCGCCTGGTGGAGCGACGGGGACGAGGCGCGCCTCTTCCTCAACAGCCGCGACCGGCTGTACGCGATTGACACCGCGACCGGCGAACTCGACGCGGGCTTCGGGAAGAGCGGAAGCGTCGTGCTGACCGAAGGCCATGGCCGCCCGGTGACCCGCCGCGAGTTCGACCAGACCTCGCCGCCGGTGGTGTTCGAGGACCTGGTGATCGTGGGGAGCCGCATCCCCGACCGACTGCAGCGAAAGTTCGACCCGCCCGGGACCGTGCAGGCGTTCGACGCGCGCACCGGCGAGCGCCGCTGGGTGTTCTTCACCATCCCGCAATCGAGCGACGACTTCGGCGTGGACACCTGGAAGGACGAGTCGTGGCGGTACACGGGCCACGCCAACGTGTGGGGGCTGATGTCGCTCGACGTCGAGCGGGGACTCCTGTACGTGCCGACGAGCACGCCGAGCAGCGACTACTGGGGCGGCCGCCGGGTGGGGGCGAACCTCTTCGCCGAGTCGCTGGTGTGCCTGGATGCGCGCACCGGGGAGCGCCGGTGGCACTTCCAGACGGTGCACCACGGCGTATGGGACTACGACCTGGCCGCGGCGCCGAACCTCGCGACGATCACGGTGGATGGGCGCGAGATCGACGCGGTGGCGCAGGTCTCCAAGCACGGCTTCACGTACGTGTTCGACCGGGTGACGGGCGAGCCGGTGTGGCCGATCGAGGAGCGCGCGGTGGACACGACGACGGACGTGCCGGGCGAGGTGCTGTATCCGACGCAGCCGTTCCCGACCCGGCCGCCACCGTTCAGCCGGCAAGGGGTGTCGCTGGAGGACGCGAACGACCTGACGCCCGAGATCCATGCGCTCGCGGTGGAGGAGATGCAACGGTTCCGGCTGGGGCCGCTGTTCACGCCGCCGAGCCTTCGGGGGACGCTCCAGCGCCCCGGCGCGAGCGGCGGCGCGAACTGGGGAGGGGCGGCGTTCGACCCCGAGACGGGGTGGCTGTACGTGCGGACGTCGGAAGATGCCGACACGAACCAGGTGTGCGTGAACAAGGGCGACGACCCGGAGGTCGACGTCGAGTACAGCAACAACTGTCCCTACGGGGCGTCGCTCCTCATGTTTCGGGAGGCCGACGGACCGGGCGCCGCGCAGACCCCGGAGCGCAGGCTCGGCCCGATCCCGCTCATCAAGCCGCCCTACGCGCACCTGGTGGCGATCGACCTCAACATGGGGGAGATTGCCTGGAAGGTGCCGTTCGGGGAGGGGAGCCGCGAGATACGCGAGCATCCGCTTCTGCGTGGCGTCGCGCTGCCGGAGCGGCTGGGCACGCGCGGCAACGCCGGCCCGATGGTGACCAGCGGGGGCTTGGTGTTCGTCGGCGGCGGTGCGCCTTACCTCTATGCCTTCGACAAGGCGACGGGCGCAGAGGTCTGGCGTGGGGCCACTCCGTTTCGGACCTACGCGAACCCGATGACCTACCGCGCCCGGTCGGGGCGGCAGTTCGTCGTCGTCGCGACGGGCGCAGGACGGGACGCCGCGCTCGTCGCCTTCGCGCGGCCCCGGTAGCCAAAGACCCGGTGACGGTGAACAGCCGAAGGGGTCGCCTGGTGCCGATGCGTGCGAGGGCGAAAGCAATACGTGTCACGAGAAACTGGTTGGCTCATCCCTGATGACGGCGCCGCAAGGAGTCCGGCCGTCTCATGCCTGATAGCGCCGCTCGAGAAACTCGAACACCGCGCGGAGCGCCATCGCCTCGCCGCCCACCGGTCGCGCCGGCCTTGCCCGCGTCGTCCACGCCATGAGGTCGAGGTGCGCCCACGGGATCTCGTCCGGCACGAATTCCTGCAGGAACAGCGCGGCGGTGATCGCGCCTCCGTAGGGCTGCGTCGACCCGTTCATGATGTCCGCGACCTTGCTCTCGATGAGCGCACGGTACGGCGCGTGCAGCGGCATGCGCCAGACCTCGTCGTGAACGTCACGTCCGGCCTCCGCGATGCCGGCGGCGACCGCCTCGTCGTTGGAGACCATCGCGGGCAAGTCGGT
>JAJEEA010000025.1 GCA_022821235.1 Vicinamibacteria bacterium | reverse complement strand
GTTCTCGACCGGGTCCCAGCCCCAGTAGCCGCCCCAGCCCAGCTCCTCGTAGGCCCAGATCATCCCCAGGGTCAGCCCCAGCGACAGGAAGAGCCACGACATCATCGTCCACCGGCGCACCGCCCGCAGCCACGAGTCGTCGAGGTGCCCGGTGATCAGCGCCGCGATCCCGAAGGCGAAGGGAATCGTCATCCCGACGAAGCCCGTGTAGAGCGACGGCGGGTGAATCGCCATGTAGGGGTTCTGGAGCAGCGGGTTGAGCCCCCGCCCGTCGACTGGCGCCTGCGTCAGGTAGGTCGCGAACGGGTTCTTGTGCACGATCATCACGAACAGGAAGAACATCTGCACGACCGCGATGACCGCGACGACGTAGGGGATCAGCTCGCGCTGCCGCTCCCGGTTCGAGTAGACCGCGGCCGACCCGAAGGCGGCGAGCAGGGTCACCCAGAACATGATCGACCCGTCGAGCCCGCCCCAGTACGACGTGAACTGGTAGAACAGCGGCTGGGCCGAATCGGAGTACTGATCGACGTAGCGGATCGAGTAGTCCTCGGTGATGAAGGCGTGGACGATGACCGCCGACGCCAGGAGCATCAGGGCGGTGACGAGGTACGAGGCGCCGATGCCGCTCTCGATCAGCCGCGTCGAGCGGCGCCGCGCCCCCGCCACGGACACGACGGCGGCGTAGGTGCAGACGACGAAGGCGGCCAGAAGGGTGAACGAGCCCAGGGATGCCATCGTGATGAGTCCTCGAGGGTGAGTGTTCGCGAGCCCGCCCCGGAGCGGCGGGCGCTTCCCCGGCCGTCGTCCGCGGATCCGCTTGCCGTTCAAACGTCCCGGACGGGAACCGCGACCACGGCGTACTCCCGACGGAAGACGCACGAGCCCGCGAACCGCACCCCGGGAAAACTGCCTCGGCCCCGGCCCGAAACGCCCGGCCCGGAGAGCGTCGCCTGCGGATCCGCTCGCCGCCCGGCCAATCCTCCAGGAGTCCGCGCCGTTCCTCGGCGCCGACCCCTAGTAGCTCGACGCCGCCTCGCCCAGGGTGGGCTTGGGCTCGTACTTGGACGGGCACTTGGCCATCACCCCGTTCGGCTTCACCGCGAAGCCGTGGGGCGAGAGCTGCCCCGAGATGACCACCTCCGAGCCGTCCTGGAAGGTGTCGGGAACGATGCCGGTGTACTCGGCGTCGATCACGGCGCCGTTGTTCTCGACCTTGAACCGGTACTCCAGGGTGTTCGGCTTGACGAGACGGGACCCCGGCACCACGTATCCGTGGACCTGCAGGTTCTTGCCGTACCACGCCTCGGGCTCGGCCAGGACCTCGTCGACGTGCATGTAGTACTCGGTGCCCTCGGCGAGCGTCCCCCAGAGCAGTCCCCCGAACGCGGCGGACAGGACCAGGGTGGTCACGATCATCTTCACGGTCTTGGCTGGCATGCTGCTGCACCCCCTGGCGCGAAGACGGCGGTCGTCCCCGGACGCCAAACCGAAATCGCCGGATATGCCGAAGGATACCGTGACGACGGCCGGCCGGTCAACGGTGGAGGCCCGGCGGAGCAGGCCCGCCCCCAGGGCTCCCGCCGGCCGCGAACCCGCGGAGCAGGCTGTCGACGAGCTCGACGGGCAGCCCCACCACGTTGGTGTACGACCCCTCGATGCGGGTGACGAACCGCGATGCCCGGCCCTGGATGGAGTACGCGCCGGCCTTGTCGGCCGATTCGCCCGCCGCCACGTACCATGCGACGTCGTCGGGGCTCAGGGCCCGGAAGACGACGCGGGTCGACTGCACGCCGTCGCAACACCGGTCGGCGGCGTGCAGGGCGACGCCGGTCAGCACCTCGTGGGCCCGGCCGGACAGCCGGCCCAGCATGGCGACGGCCCCGGCGGCGCCATCGGGCTTGCCCAGCACCGCGCCGTCGACCACCACGAGGGTGTCGGCCCCGAGCACGACCGCTCCCCGATGGCGCGGCGCCACCGCCGCGGCCTTCTCGCGCGCCAGTCGAAGCACCAGCTCGCGCGGGGCCTCCCCCTCCCGCCGGCGCTCGTCGATGTCGGCCGGCGCCACCTCGAACCGGTAGCCGGCGCGGGTCAGCAGGTCCGCCCGGCGCGGCGAGCGGGACGCGAGCACGAGTCGCATTGAACGTGAATGTTACATTACAGTAAACCGGATGCCGGGCGGCCATCGTAGCGGGAAGGGCGGATCGATGACTGCGGCGGGACGGTGCGCCACCGCCGCCATCGGGGCCCTGTTGCGCGGCCAGCCGCCGTCGCCCGGCAAGATCTCGCTGGCCTGGAGGGCCGCCGTCGGGCCGGCCTTCCACCGCGTCACGACGGTCGCGCTCGAGCCCGAGGGCACGTTGCGGGTCAGCGCCGCGGACCGGCACTGGGCCCGCGAGCTCCACCGGTCGCGCCCCCTCGTCGCGGCCCGGCTGGACAGCCTGCTCGGCGACGGGGTCGTGACCCGCATCGAGATCGAAACTTCGAGCCGCGTCACCGCGGAGGAGAGACAGCCCCATGCGAGAGTCGGTCATCGTCAGCGCCGCGCGTCTGCCCACCGGTAAGTTCCTCGGCGCCCTCAAGACCCTGCCGGTCACCGATCTGGGGGCCCGGGTGGTCCGCGAGGCGGTCGCCCGCGCCGGCATCGAGCCCGGGCTCGTCGACGAGTGCATCATGGGCAACGTGGTCTCCGCCGGGGCCGGCCAGGCCCCGGCCCGGCAGGCGGCCATCCGCGGCGGGCTCCCCGACCACGTCGGGGCCCTGACCATCAACAAGGTGTGCGGGTCGGGCCTCAAGGCGGTCATGCTCGCCTCGCAGGGCATCGCCACGGGAGACATCGACGTCGCGGTGGCCGGGGGCATGGAGTCGATGAGCAACTGCCCCTACATGCTCACGCGGGCGCGCGAGGGCATGCGCATGGGCAACGCCGAGGTCGTCGACTCGATGCTCCACGACGGGCTGTGGTGCTCGCTCGAGAACCAGGGCATGGGCATCGCCTGCGAGGCGGTGGTCGAGCGCTACGGCGTCTCGCGCGACGACCAGGACGCCTTCGCCGCCGCGAGCCACCACAAGGCGGCGCGGGCCATCCGCGAGTGCTGGTTCAAGGACGAGCTCCTGCCCGTCGAGATCCCCCGGCGCCGCGGAGACCCCGTCCGGCTCGAGTACGACGAGCCGGTGCGGCCCGACACCAGCGCCGAGGCCCTCGGCCGGCTGCGGCCCGCCTTCAAGAAGGAGGGCGGCACGGTGACCGCGGGGAACGCGCCGGGCGTGAACGACGGCGCCGCCGCCGTCGTCATCATGGCCGCCGACCGGGCCGTGGCCCTCGGCCTGACCCCGATGGCGCGGGTGGTCGGCCAGGCGGTGAGCGGGCTCGCGCCCAAGTGGCTGCTGATGACCCCGGTCGAGGCCGTCCGCAAGCTGCTGGCGAAGGTCGGCTGGTCGATGGACGACGTCGACCTCATGGAGCTCAACGAGGCGTTCTCGGCCCAGGCCCTCGCGGTCATCCGCGAGCTGGACGTCGACCCCGACAGGGTCAACGTCAACGGCGGGGCGGTCGCCCTCGGCCACCCCATCGGGGCCAGCGGGGCCCGCATCCTGACGACGCTGCTCTACGCCATGCGGAACCGGAACGCCAGGCGCGGGGTGGCCACCCTGTGCCTCGGGGGCGGCAACGGCGTGGCCCTCGCCGTCGAGCGCTGACGGAACGGCGGCGCAGTTCCCGGAGGGGCTCCGAAACGAAACGTCGGCCCGGAGTCTGCGCGCTGCTGCACGCACCGGTGGCGTGCGCGGTCCGCAACACGCCGCCGTACCACGGCGCAGACCCCTACCGCGCGGACCCCGTGTCCTCCTGCTTCCAGAAGGCGATGCCGCCGGCCTGCTTGCCGACGTCGACGGCGCCGACCCGCTCGCCGGTGGCCATCCGGTAGATCTCGACGGTGCCGGGGTCGGCCCCGACGCCCTCCAGGGTGACGAACGCGAGCTCGCCGTCCGGGGTCACCACCACGCCGTGGGGAATGGTGCGGCTGGTGGGCGTGCGGGCGACTTCCTTCCCGCTCTCGAGGTCCCAGAACCCGACCGCGTCGCCGTTCTTGTAGGTGGCGACCATGCGCGTCCCGTCGGGGCCGACGTCGATGTTGTAGGGGCCGGCCCCGGTCTCGAACGTCCGCTCGACGCGCCAGTCCTCCAGGTCGATCTCGAAGATGCGGGCGACGTTGTTCCCGGTCACGTAGACCTTCCCGTCGGAGGTGGGGCGCGTGACCCAGGTCGGCATGACGCCGTCGCCGAGCGGCAGGCGGCGGGTGATCTCGAACGTGAACGCGTCGAGCTCCACGAGCTCGAAGTCCATCATGTTGACCGAGTAGAAGGCCGAGCCGTCCCGATCGAGGCGCCCCCCATGGGGCCGGACGCCGGTGTAGACGCGGGCGACCTCGCTCATCGTGTCGACCTCGACGACCGAGATGCTGCTGGCTTCCATCGGGCCGTGCAGGTTGAAGTTCACGGCGAAGAGGAGCCCGGTCGCCGCCGACACGTCGAGGGTCGCGGGGAACAGGCCGAGGGTGACGTCGCCCACCCACGCGTCGGTGCCGGTCTCGTACTTGTGCACGCTGCCGTACGGGAAGCCGTGGGCGATCGAGACGTACCAGTGGCGCCCGTCGGGGTCGACGTTGAGCCCGTGCGGCCCCTCGATCTCGGCCGGGTAGCTGCCGACCGTCACCGTCTTCACCACCTCGGCGCCCGCGGGCCCGTAGCGGACGACGGACACCTCGTCGTCCGACTCGGCCGCGACGTACACGTAGTAGGTCCGTCCGGGAGCCTCGGCCTCCGCGGACATCCCTGGCGTCGCGTGGCCGGCCAGCAGCCACGCCGCCGAGAATGCGACAACCGCCCGGCGCCTCTGCATCATGCCCAGGACTCCTCCCTTGACCGAGCCCACGATGAGCGATCATCCGCGCGTGGAGAGCGTCGCCCCGACGGTTCCGCCCCCGGCCGGCCCGCGGGCATCCGCCCGTGCCGCCCCGCGGATTCACGGCAGGAATCGCCTGCCCGCGGCTCTGCCGGCCCTGCCGCCGCATGGGCCGCCAGACGCCCGGAGTCCGGGTCGGCTGACGGTCTGCGCCCCGACGCCGTGCGTCACGGCGCGGACCGCCCGGTTCCGCGAACTCCTGCGGCGCAGACGCCTATCGCGGCTCGCCGATGACGCGCCCCGGCCCGGTCCGCTCCTGCAGCTTCACCGCCCAGAGCCCGGTGTTCCAGTCGGTGAAGAAGATGTGCCCCTTGTAGGGCTGCGGCCCCCACACCATCGGGGCGTTGGCGATGAAGCCGTCCGGATCGGCCGGCTCGAACATCGCGATCTCGCGGCCCTGCCGGTACAGGTCGCCCATCAGCTCGCCCGAGACGTCGACGACCCTGAGCCCCCCGTTGTAGAACGCGGCGTACAGGACGTCGTCCTCGATCCAGAAGTTGTGCGAGCCCGCCTCGGGGACCTGGTAGCGCGCCACCTCCTGCGGATGGTCCCAGTCGCTCCAGTCGATGACGTGGATCCACCCCGCCGCGCGCGAGGGGGCGCCGCCGCGCTCGGGGCTGTAGCCGCCGTAGGGGAACGACTCGTCGCCCGCGAACAGGTAGAACTTGCCGGTGGACTGGCTGCGATAGGGAAAGGCGGAGTGGTTCCATCCGCTCGGGTACGCGTAGCGGCCCAGCTCGACCGGCTCCTCGGGCGTCCCGCCGCGACCCCCGCCGCCGACGTCGACGGCGACCACGCCGTCGGTCCAGTTCGACGAGAACGCGACCCCGTCGCTGACCCACACGTCGTGGATGCTGTGGCCGGGGGTGTCGAGCTCGAAGCGCCCCACGCGTTCCGGGTTGCGGGGGTCCTCGAGGCTGATGACGTCGTAGCGGCGCCCCGCGCTCAGGGCGAAGACGTGGTCCTCGGAGATGAACACGTTGTGCACCCCGCCGGTGAGCTGGTCGGTGAACTCGGACAGGATCGGCACGCCCTCGCGGGGGTTGCCCACCCCGAGGACGACGATGCCGTTCCTGCGGTTCGAGGCCCCCTCCCGGCTGATGACCGCGATGTCGCCGTCCTCCGACACCTTGACGTCGTTGACGGTGCGGGCGTCGACGTTGACCTCGTGCAGCCGCTCGATGTTCGCGGGGTCCGTCACGTCCCAGATGTACGAGCGCCCGTCCGAGCCCCAGGTCCCGGTGATGGCGTAGTCGCGGCCGTCGGTCCCCTCCCAGATCCACAGGTCGGAGGTGTGCCGGTCGAGGACCCGCCCGCGCCCGACCACCTCGAGCCCGCGGCCCACGTCCCGCGAGCCGATGGAGATGATGGCGGACGCGGAATGGAGGCCGGTGGTGGCCAGCACCGTGTACGTGCCCGAACGCTCGGCCACGAAGCGCCCGTCGTCACTGATGTGGGCGGCGGCGCCGGCCGCGATGATCGTCGGCGCGGTCTCGCCCCCCACCGCGAACCGCACCGGCACGCCGCGCACCGGCAGCCCCCGCGCGTCCTTGGCGGTGGCGGTGAACCGCACCACGTCGCCGGTCGACGCGGCGGCGGCGCTCGCCCGCAGCTCGAGCGACGTCACCGGGCTGCTCTCCACCTCGATGGCGAGGCGGGCGCTGACGTCCTCGGCCGTCGCGGTGATCTCCACCTCGCCGGCGGCGTGAAGGGTCAGGAACCCGAAGCCGTCGACCGCGGCCACGGCGGCGTCGGCCGACGCGAACGACACCGGGACGTCCGTTCGCACCGCGCCGACGGCGTCGATCACCTCCACCGACAGGCGCGGCCGCGTCCCGACGTAGTACTTGGGCGGCGGATCGAGAAAGGCGACCCGTGCCGCGGCCGGGCGCGGCACCGTCACCGGCACCTCGACGCGGACCCGCGCCTCGGGACGCCGGTCGCGGCTTCGTGGATCGGCGGGCACGAGGGCCACGAGGGTGAACTCGCCGGGCCGGTACGCCTCGACCTCGCCGCCCTGCGTCACCGCCACGCTACGCCTTGCGCGCGAGAAGTAGACGACCGGCGCATCGTCGACCACCGCGCCGTCCCCGTCCCGGACGGTGGCGGTCAGCGTGGCCGTCTCGCCGACCGCCAGCGTCAACCGCGCCGGGGCGACCTCGAGCGTCAGCGCTTCCGCCGCCTGCGCCGCCGCCGGCCACGGGGCGGCGGCGAGCGCCGCCACGCCGACGAGCACCGCCGCCGCGCCTCTGATGTCTGTCACGGGCCCCTCCCCCATTCACCGCGCTCCGCCCAACGAGCCGGTTCGGCCTTCGTCGTCCAGACCGTCCGGTCCGGTCGCGGCATCGAGCCGACCGGACCCGCGCCATTGTAAACCGCCTGCCGGCGGTCTCCGGCCCCGCCCGGCCGCCATCCGCACCGCGGACCCCCACGAGACGGCAAACGCGCCAGTCACCGTTGGCATCGCTGCCGGCGCCGCCCGGCCGCATCCGCGCCGCTGACCCCGGGTGGGCCGGCGCGGCGGCCGG
>JAJEEA010000290.1 GCA_022821235.1 Vicinamibacteria bacterium | reverse complement strand
CGCCGCCGGCCCCCCGGCGCGGACGGAACGCTCTCCGGCCCGGCGAACGCGGCCGGCGCCGGACGCCGCGCGTCGGGGCGGGCGCCGCGTGTAGTACCATGGGCCCGTGCAGGAGCCCATCACGCCGGTCATCATCGAGCTGGCCGAGCCCGCGACCGAGGAGATCACGGTCGCCGACATCCTGATCGGCGCGTTCAGCTTCACCGGCGTCCTCCTGCTGGTCGCGGTGGCCCTTGCCGTCCTGTTCGCCGGCGGCCTCATCGGGCTGCGGCGGCTGCGACCCGCCAACGCCATCAACGGCGAGACCGCCAATCAGACCAGCCTGGGCCTGCATCTGCCGCCGGGCTCGTAGCCCGCGGCCGCGAAGCCTCGCCGCACCTGCCGACGGACCGCTCCCGGCCCGCCGGCCGTCGCCTGCGGCTCCGCTCGGCGCCCAACCAACCCTGCAGGTATCCGAGCCGTTCCACGGCGCAGACTTGGCTCGCCAATCGTCGCCTGCGGCTCCGCTCGGCGCCCAACCAACCCTGCAGGAGTCCGAGCCGTTCCACGGCGCAGACTCCTAGCCGGAGGCCGCCACCGGCCCGTCCCCGGGCGCCCGGATGTCCGCCACCGACAGCTCGACGGTCCGCTCGCCCCGCCAGGCGTTCTCGGTGAGATGGAACGCCACGTCGAGGGCCTCCCGGTGGCGCTTCACGAAGTCCGCCCGGTCGGCCATGCGCCAGGCGACGGCGCGGAACACGCGCCCCTGTTGCCGCACCCGCATCGCGAGGTGGCGCGACTTCAGCACGCGGGGGCCGTCCGCGAGCGCGAGCTCCCCGGAATGGAACACCGGCCGGGGATTGCCCGCGCCGAAGGGCTCCATCGCCCGCAGCCCCGCCATCATGCGGGGCGTGATGGCGGCCAGCGGCAGGCGGCCGTCGATGCGGAGCCGCGGCATGAGCTGCTCGGGGCCGAGCCGCTCGTCGGCGAACGCGGTGAGCCGCCGCCGGAGCTCCGCGAGGCGGCCGGACTCGATGGTGACCCCCGCCGCGTGCCGGTGCCCGCCGTACTTCGTGAACAGCTCGCGGCAGTGATCCAGGGCCGCGAGGAGATCGAATCCGGGGATGCTGCGCCCCGAGCCGTAGGCCGCGTCCCCCTCCACCGCGAGGACGAGGGCGGGCCGGTGGAAGAGGTCGACGAGCTTGGAGGCGACGATGCCGATGACCCCGCGGTGCCATCCCGCGCCCCACACGACGAGGATCGCGTGGGCCCCGACATCCGGATCGGCGTCCACCTTGCGCCGGGCCGCGGCCAGGATCTCCGCCTCCTCCTCCTGCCGGCGGGCGTTCACCGCTTCGAGCTGCTCGGCCAGGCTCCTCGCCTCGTCGGCCTGGCCGTCGTCGGTCAGCAGCAGGAGGCGGGTCGCGAGGTCGGGCGTGCTCATCCGCCCCGCCGCGTTGATGCGCGGGGCGAGCCGGAACGCGACGTGAAAGCCGGTCAGGGGCTCGCCCAGCAGCCCGGCGGACTCGAGGAGGGCCCGCAGCCCCACCGCGTGGCGCTTGCGGGACAACCGTTCCAGGCCGAGCTTGGCGATGACGCGGTTCTCGCCCCGGAGGGGGACGACGTCGGCGACGGTCCCCACCGCGGCCAGCTTGACGAACGCCGGCAGCCACCCCGACCGCTCGCGGCGCAGGCACAGCGCCTGCACCAGCTTGAGGGCGACGCCGACCCCCGCGAGGTCCTTGTCGGGATAGTCGCAGTCCCGCCGCTTGGGGTTGATGACCGCGAGGGCGGGGGGCAGCACCTCCTCCGGCTCGTGGTGATCGGTGACGATCAGGTCGACGCCGAGCTCCCGCGCCCGCACCGCCGCGGCCCGGCTGCGGATGCCGCAGTCCACCGACACCACCACCGCCACCCCTTCCGCGGCGAGGCGCTCCACCGCCGCCGGCTCGAGCCCGTAGCCGTCCCTGAGGCGCTCCGGAATGAAGTGCGTCACGTCGGCGCCGAGCAGCTCGAGGACCCGGCGCAGGATGACCGTCGACGTCACCCCGTCGACGTCGTAGTCGCCGTGAATCGCTATGCGTTCCCCCTGCTCGATGGCGCGCTCCAGCCGGCCGACGGCCAGCGGGAGATCGGCGAGTCGGAACGGGTCGTGGAGATGCTCGAGCCGGGGGCGGAGGAAACGGTCGGCCTCGTCGGCCGTGGTCACCCCGCGCAGGACCAGCAGCCGCGCGATGACCGGGTCGAGGTCCATCGCCCCGGCCAGCGCCTCCGCCGGTCGTTGGTCGACGTCGGGACGGTCCCAGACCAGCCGGGGCGGCGCCGTCGCGGACCCGTTCATGCCGGCGGGCTCACGTCCACGAGACCGTCGCCTCGCCGCAGATCCGCTCGACGGCCTCCGCGAGCTGCTCGGACGGGCGGATGCGGGCCTCCTTGAGCCGGGCCTGCACCCGCAACGGCGGGCGGTGCCCGGGCAGCTCGAGATGGAGGCGGATCCAGCTCGGCCCGCGGTGCAGGTCGAAGAGGTCGGCCAGCGCCTGCAACGTCTCGCGGCCGTGACGGCTCGCGGAGAGGCGTATCGACAGGGTGCGGCCGACCGCCCCGCTCAGGCTCTCGATGGGCCGGACGTCCTCGGCCACCACCTGGAAGGCCTCCCCGTCGCGGTCGAGGCGGCCGGACACCACCACGAGCCGGTCCGCGTCGACCGCCTCCCGGCAACGCTCCCAGGTCTTCGGAAAGACGACCACCTCCACGCTGCCGGTCGGATCCTCGAGCGTGAAGGCGGCCATCGGCGCCCCCTGCCGGGTCGTCCGCGGGCGGTAGCCGCTGACGATGCCCCCCGCGAACACCGTCGAGTCCCCGTTCCGGAGCGCGTCGACGGTCCGGGCCCCGGCCGCCTCGAGCTGGTCGCGATAGCCGTCGATGGGGTGGCCGCCGAGGTAGAGCCCCAGCGATTCCTTCTCGAAGGCGAGCTGCTCCGAGGGGGTCCAGGGCGCGACGTCGGGAAGCCCGGCGCCGCCGTCGAGGTCTCCCCCGGCGTCCACCGCATCGAAGAGCTGCGCCTGACCGAGCTCCCGGTCCCGCTGCACGCGGTTGCCGTGGTCGAACGCGCGGTCGAGGACCGCGAGGAGCTGCGCCCGGCCGTCGGGGGCGCGGCGCTCGCCGGACGCGAGGACCGAGTCGAACGCCCCCGCCTTGATGAGGCTCTCGAAGACCCGCTTGTTGACCAGGCGCAGATCCACGTCCTCGCACAGCCGGAAGAGCGACTCGATGCCGCCGTGCCGCTCGCGGCAGGCGATGATGGCGTCGATGGCGCCCTCGCCGACGTTCTTGACGGCGGTGAGGCCGAAGCGGACGCCCCCGGGGGCGACGCGGAAGCGCTTGTCGCTCGCGTTCAGGTCGGGGGCGAGCACCGGGATGCCCATGTCGCGGCACTCCCTCAGGTACAGCGCCAGCTTGTCGGTGTTCTGGGCCTCGATGGTCATCAGCGAGGCCATGAAGTGCCGGGGATAGTTGGCCTTGAGATACGCGGTCTGATAGGCGAGCAGGGCGTAGGCGGTCGAGTGGGACTTGTTGAACCCGTAGCCCGCGAAGTGCTCGATGAACTGGAAGATGAGCGCGGCCTGCCCCGCCGACACCTGCCGCGCCGTCGCGCCCTCGATGAACTTCCGGCGCTGCGCCTGCATGACCGCCGCGTCCTTCTTCCCCATCGCCTTGCGCAGGAGGTCGGCGTCGCCCATCGTGAACCCGGCGAGGTCGCTCGCGACGCGCATCACCTGCTCCTGATACGCGATGACCCCGTAGGTGTCCTGCAGGATCGGCTCGAGGGCCGGCGCGTCGTACTCGATGGCCTCCCGGCCGTGCTTGCGGTTGATGAACTTGTCGATGACGCCGCCCTGCAGCGGACCGGGCCGGTAGAGGGCGTTCAGGGCGATGAGATCGTCGAACCTCTGCGGCTTGGCCTTCCGCAGCGTGTCGCGCATGCCCGAGCTCTCGAACTGGAAGATGCCCAGGGTCTGGCCGTCGCAGAAGAGCCGATAGGTCTTCTCGTCGTCCATCGGCAGCCGGTCGAGCGCGATGGACTCGGCGGTCGTCTCGCGGATGTGGTCGACCGCGTCGTGCAGCAGGGTCAGGGTGCTCAGCCCCAGGAAGTCCATCTTGAGCAGGCCCATCCGCTCGACCTGCTTCATCGCCCACTGGGTGGTGATCTCCTCCTTCTGGCTCTTGTAGATCGGCGCGAACTCGGTGATCGGCCGGGGCGTGATGACCACCCCGGCGGCGTGCACCGAGGCGTGGCGGGTGATGCCCTCGAGCCGCCGCGCCACCGACACCAGCTTCTTCACCTGGGGGTCCCGCTGCTCGGCGTTCCTGAGGTCCGGGCTCTCCTCCAGCGCCTTCTCGAGCGTCATGTTGAGGGTGGGCGGTATCTGCTTGGCGACCCGGTCGACGTCGGCGTACGACATGCCCATGGTCCGGCCGACGTCGCGGACGACGGCGCGGGCCTTCATCGTGCCGAACGTGATGATCTGGGCCACGTTGTCCCGCCCGTACTTGCGGGTGACGTAGTCGATGACCTCGCCCCGGCGGCGCTCGCAGAAGTCGATGTCGATGTCCGGCAGCGAGACGCGCTCGGGGTTGAGGAAGCGCTCGAAGATCAGGTCGAACTGCATCGGGTCGACGTCGGTGATCTGCAGGCACCAGGCGACGAGGCTGCCCGCCGCCGACCCCCGCCCCGGGCCCACCGGGATGCCCTGCTCCCGGGCGTAGCGGATGAAGTCCCAGACGATGAGGAAGTAGCCCGGATAGCGCATCCTGACGATGACGTCGATCTCGTACGCGAGCCGGGCCTCGTAGTCGGCGACGGGGTGCTTCAGCCGCCCCGCGTCGGCCTGCCGCCGCAGCGTCTCGAGGCGCCGCCGGAATCCTTCCCGCGTGACGTGCTCGAAGTAGCCGTCGAGCGTGAACGGCTCCGGCACGTCGAAGTTCGGCAGGTGGTTCTCGTCGGACGCGAGCTCGACGTTGCAGCGCTCGGCGATGGCCACGGTGTTCGAGAGCGCGGTCGGATAGTCGCCGAACACCGCGGCCATCTCGTCGCCGGTCTTCAGGTAGAACTGATCGCCGTGGTAGCGCAGGCGCCGCTCGTCGCTGACGTTCTTGCCGGTGCCGATGCACAGGAGGACGTCGTGCGGCCGGCGGTCCTCCCGCCTCAGGTAGTGGACGTCGTTGGTGCAGACGAGCGGCAGGTCGAGGTCGCGGGCCATCGGCAGGAGTCCCGTGTTCACCACCCGCTGCTCGTCGATGCCCTGGTACTGCATCTCGAGAAAGAAGTTGCCCGGGCCGAGGATGTCGCGATAGGCGGCGGCCGCCTCGAGGGCCCGCTTCGGCTGCTCGGTGCGGAGGCCCGTCGCCACCTCGCCCTTCAGGCAACTGCTCAGGCCGACGAGCCCTTCCGCATGCCGCGAGAGCAGCTCCTTGTCGATGCGCGGCTTGTAGTAGAACCCCTCCGTGTAGCCGGCGGAGACCAGCTTGATGAGGTTGTGGTAGCCGGTGAGGTTCTCGGCCAGGAGCACGAGGTGGTTGTTGGTCTCCCCGGGCGTGCCGCTCCGCTCGCGGCGGCTGCCGGGCGCGACGTAGACCTCGCAGCCGAGGATCGGCTTTATTCCCCGTTTCCGCGCCTCGTCGTGGAAGACCACGCTCGAGAACATGTTGCCGTGCTCGGTGACGGCGAGGGCCGGGGTGCCGGCCTTCTCGGCGTGCTTCATCAGCTCGCCGATGCGGCACGCGCCGTCGAGCAGGGAGTACTCCGTGTGCAGGTGCAGATGGACGAACTCGGTCATGGGCTGCCGCTCGATTCGCGTTGCGCTCCCCGGCCGGCGGTCGGCGGACCCCGCCGCGGCGGGCCGCCGGTCACTCCCACTCGATGGTCGACGGCGGCTTGCTGCTGACGTCGTAGACGACGCGGTTGACCCCCCGCACCTCGTTCACGATGCGCGAGGAGATCCCGGCCAGCAGGTCGTGCGGCAGCCTGGCCCAGTCCGCGGTCATGCCGTCGCGGCTCTCGACGGCGCGGATCGCGAGCACGTGCTCGTAGGTGCGCTCGTCGCCCATGACCCCGACGCTCCTGACCGGCAGCAGCACCGCGAACGACTGCCAGAGCCGGCGATACCAGCCGGCGCGGCGGATCTCCTCGCCCACGACGGCGTCGGCGGCGCGGAGAATCGCGAGGCGGGGCGCGGTCACCTCGCCGAGAATCCTGACCGCGAGGCCCGGTCCCGGGAACGGCTGCCGCCACACGAACGACTCGTCGAGGCCCATGGTCTCGCCCAGCCGCCTGACCTCGTCCTTGAACAGCAGCCGCAACGGCTCCACCAGGGCGAAGCGCAGCCGCTCGGGCAGGCCGCCGACGTTGTGATGGCTCTTGATCGGCGCGGCGGGGCCGACCACCGACACGCTCTCGATGACGTCCGGGTACAGCGTGCCCTGCGCGAGGAAATCGAAGCGCCCGAGGCGGCGGGCCACCTCGTCGAAGACGTCGATGAACGTCCCGCCGATGGTCTTCCGCTTCTCCTCGGGGTCGGTGACGCCGTCGAGGGCGGCGAGAAACCGAGGGCCCGCGTCCTCGAAGACGATGTTCAGCCCGAGCCGGCCCTCGAACCGCCGCCGCACCTGCTCGGCCTCGTCCCGGCGCAGCAGGCCGTTGTCGACGAAGATGCAGGTCAGCCGGTCGCCGATCGCCCGGTGAAGCAGGAGCGCGGCCACCGTGGAGTCCACCCCCCCGCTCAGTCCGCAGACCACCCGCCCGCCGCCCACCTGATCGCGGATGCGGGCGGTGGCCTCCTCGAGGAACGAGGCCATGGTCCAGTCGCCGCGGCAGCCGCACACCCCGGTGGCGAAGTTCCGCAGGATGTCGACGCCGCGCTCCGTGTGGGCCACCTCGGGGTGGAAGAGGAGGGCGTGGAAGCGCCGGGCCGGGTCCTCCATGGCCGCGACCGGCGCGTTCGCGCTCGTCGCCGCGACCCTGAAGCCGTCCGGCACGCGCCCGATGCGGTCGCCGTGGCTGGCCCACACGCTCATCTCGTCGGGAAGCCCGTCGAAGAGGGTGGCGCCCGGCTCGGCCCGCACCGCGGCGTGGCCGAACTCGCGTTCGGGCGCCGGCTCCACCTCGCCCCCCAGGACGTCGGTCATCAACTGCATGCCGTAGCAGATGCCGAGCACCGGCACCCCCAGCGCCAGCACCCCGGGGGAACAACGGGGCGCCTCGGGCTCGCGGACGCTCGCCGGCCCCCCGGAGAGAATCAGCCCCGCGGGCCGGCGGGCGGCCAGCTCGTCGACCGGGGTGTGGAACGGGAGGATCTCGGTGTAGAGATTGAGCTCGCGCAGTCGCCGCGCGATCAACTGGGTGTACTGCGAGCCGAAGTCGAGCACGAGCAGCGTCTGATGGGGCACGCGGGCGACCGGATGATGCGGGACGGGTTGCAGATGCGCCGGCTGACGGCGCCGGACGCGGGAAGGCTTGGCCCCCCGGTCGGCGACGCCCTATTATAGTGGCATACGTTCGCACGAAGCCACCATATCTTGTAGTCCACCGATGACGAGGATCCCCGTCGGCGGCGTCCCCGCGGTCCTTCTCGCCCTCTGCCTGGCGCCGGGCGCGGCGGCCGGTCAGATCCGGTCGGCGACGTCCGATCCCCCCGCCGGCCCGGCCTCGACGTGGTTGCCCGTCGTCAGCCGGTGGACGGCCACCCTCCCGGCGCCCGCCGCGGCGTCCCCGGTGGCGGCCGGCGACCGGCTCTTCGCGCCGCTCTTCGACGGCCGCATCGCCGCCGTCAGCCTCGTCGACGGCTCGGAGCTGTGGCAGGTCGAACGGACCGTCGTCGGCGAGCCCGCGGCCGGGGCGGACCTGTTCCACGCGGCCACGCCCGAGGGGCTGCTGGCGCTCGACGCGGAGACCGGCGACGTCCGGTGGGAAGCGGCGCTCGAGGCGACGGTCTCCGCGCCGCTGCTCTGGACCGCGGGGTGGCTCGTCGCCGCCCTCGAGAACCACGAGCTGCTCGCGCTGAACGCGGGGACCGGGGGCACGGTGTGGCGGCGGGCTCTCGACGCCGGCGTCAGCGCCCGCCCCACCATCGCCGGCGACCGGCTCTACGTGCCCCTCGACGACGGCCGCATCACGGTCCTGGAGCTGCTGACGGGAGCCGCGATCTGGGAGCGGCGGCTCGGCGGCGCACCGCAGGAGATCCTCGTGGCCGGCGACATCTTCGTCGGGGCCAGCGACAACCACTTCTACCGGCTGTCCCGCCGCGACGGCGCCCTCCGGTGGCGCTGGCGGACCGGCGGTGACATCGTCGGCCTCCCCGCCGTCGACGAGGACAACGTGTACTTCTCGTCGCTGGACAACACTCTCTGGGCCCTCGACCGCTCGCACGGCGGCCAGCGCTGGCGCGAGCTGCTTCCCGCCCGGCCGACGGCCGGCCCCCGGCTTGCGGAAGACCTCGTCATGCAGGGTGGGCTGAGCGTGGATCTCGACCTCCGGGGCCCCGCGGGCGGCGTGGCCTTTCACCGGCTGCAGGTCTCCGCGGAGCTGGCGTACGCTCCCCTGGCCGTCGCCGATCCGCTCGGCGAGGGACTCCTCGTGGTCCTCGTCACCGCGAGCGGCGAGCTGCAGGCGGTGGGTCGCGGCAGCGGACCCGTGCGCCTCGATCCGGCCGCCACCACCGCGTGGGAGAAGCTCTTCCCGGCCGCGGACGACGAGGACGGCGCCGGCGGCGAGGACGCCGGGGCGCCCCCCGACGAGGAAGCGGGGGCCGCCGTCGGGGACGAAGGGGACGGCCCCGGCGACGAGGAAGATGAGGCGACCGCGCCGACGCCTCCGGACCCGAACGACGAGCCCGCCGGCTCGTGAGGTATGCTGGCCTGACCGTGGCATCGGCACGACGGCAGACCCGGCGCCCCCCGGCGCCCGGCTGGTCCCGGCTCGTCGGCGGAGGCGCCATCGCGGTCCTCGCCGTACTGGTGCTGGGCGGCGTCCTCGACCGGATCCCGATCGGCCCGGACACGGCCGCGACGGCCCGCGCCGCCCGCGAGGTCACGGCGCGGGTGGCCGAGGTCGATGCGGCGCTGACGCAGGTCGCCCGCGAGCTGGCCGCCCGCGCCGAGGTCAGGGCGGGTCTGACCGGCGCCCCCCCGGCGGTCCGGAGGGTCTTCGACATCCTGCAGGCGTCGGGCGGCGGCGGGGCCGCCTCCGACCTGGCCGTCACCGTCTACGACGCGCGCTCGATGCCGCGCGCGTGGCACGGCCGCCCCGGCGAGCTCGATCCCGAACGGCTTCTGTCCCCCCCCGTCGGCTTCGCCGCCGTCGGACCCGCGGGACTCCGGCTCGTCCGCGTCGAGCCGATAGTCGAGGGGACCGGCGAGTCCGGCGAGCGGGAGCGCCGGCTCGGCACCGTGGTCGTCGAGCGCGTCATCTCCTCGACCGCCGCGACCGGGGACCCCGATCCCGGATTCGTGCTCCGGACCGCGGTCGGCCGCGCCGTCCTCCGGCCGGGCGGGGAGGGCGCCGGAGACGACCCTCGCGTGCACCGCTTCGACGTCGCGGGAACGGACGGATCGGTCCGCCTGAGCGCCTCCATCGGCCTCGACGAGATCGACGGCCTGCGCGCTCGTTGGCGCCGCCGCGTCGCCGCCCTCCTCCTCGTCGTACTGGCCGGAACCGTCCTCGCGGCCGGGGCCCGGGTGCTCGCGAGGCGCACCCGCCGCGGGCACGTGCGGCCGTCCGCGGTCGCGGGCGCCGCGGCGCTGGCGGGCGGGGGTTGCGTGTGGCTGGCCGCTTCGCCGGACCTCTTCGCGTACTCCGTGCTGTCGCCGGCCGCGTACCGCTCGGTGCTCGCACCGCAAGTCCTGCGCACCGCCGCGGACCTCCTGCTCGCGACCGCCGTCGGCGCGGTGCTGGTGATGCTCGCCGGCGAGACCGCCCAGCGCCGGCAGTGGTTCCGCCCGGCCCGGCGCTCCGCCCCCCGGGGGGCCGGACGCCGGCTGATCCTGCCGGGGACGCTGGTGGCCACGGCCGCGCTGCTCGGCCTCCACCACGGGCTGCTGCAGGACACGGTGGCCGGCGCGTCGATGGACCTGCTGCACACGTCGCTGCAGCCGCTCGATTCGGCCCGCAGCGCCCTTCAGCTCGCCCTCGTGCTGGCCAGCGCGTGGACCGTCTGGGCCATCGCCGTCCTGATGGGCGTCGCCCTCGCCCGGTGGCCGCCGCGGCCGCCCGCGTTCCGCGTCTGGCGCCTGGCGCTGTCGGTCCTGGCCCCCACCGGCCTCGCCGCCGCCGCCGGGTGGGCGCCCCCCACGCCGTCGCTGCTCCTGTGCCTCCTCGGCGGCGCCCTCGCCTTTCGCGGCCAGCGGCTGATGCACTGGTTCCGCCGCACCGACCCCGTGACCCGGCTGCTCGCGACCCTGTGCGCGCTCCTGGCGCCGGCCCTGCCGCTGTACCTCTCGCTGGCGTCCTCGACCGACGCGGCAAGGCGGAGCCTCATCGCCGACAGCTACGCGGTCCGGGCGGCCGAGCATCCGCAGGACCTCCACCGCCAGCTCGAGCGCGCCCTCGTGGAGATCGACGCCGAGCTTCAGGCGCGGCCCCCCCTGCGGGCCCTCGCCTCGCCGCCGAACCTCACCGGCATCGACGCGGCGTTCCGCATCTGGAGCCGGACCGCCCTCGCCGCGTCGCGGCTGACCTCGGCGGTCGAGCTGTTCGGCGCCGACGGCGAGCTCCGGAGCCGGTTCGCCCTGAACATCCCCGACTCGGTCACCGCTTCCCGCTGGGCCGGTCCGGGGTGCGAATGGGAGGTCTTCGGCGAGGTGGTTCCGTTCGGGGCCGAGGAGCGCCGGATGCTCCACGCGGAACGGGGGTTCTGCGAGCCCGACGGGGGGACGCAGATTCCCGCGGGAGCGGTCGTCGTCCACGTCACGCAGGTCGACTACGAGTCGCTGCCCTTCATTGCCTCGCGCAGCCCCTTCGTGGAGCCGCCGGAGGCGGCCCGCGGCTCCCCGGGGGCGCCGGGCCACGAGGTCGAGCTCGTGCTCTACGGCTGGGGCCGCCAGCCCGCGTTCCTGTCGAACGGGAGCGCGTGGCCGATCGACGACGCCCTGTTCCAGCGGATCTACGCGTCGCGCGACCCGTTCTGGACCCGGCTCGTCAAGGACTCGCGCCGCTACGAGGTCTTCATCGCGAACACCCGCGCCGGCATCTACGCCATCGGCTATCCGGCCCGCACCGCGTTCGACCACCTGCTCCACCTGTCGGAGATCGCCCTCCTCGTGATCGCCGCGTGCGGCTTCGCGCTGGCCGCGGCGGTCCTCGCGGCCCTCGTGTCTCCGGCGCTCCGCCGGCGGCTGCCGTACCGCGAGGTGCGCACGCGGTTCGCCCTCAAGCTGCAGATCTGGTTCGTGGGGGCGGCGACCGCCCCGGTGGTGGTGGTGGCGGTGTTGATCCAGGGATACCTCGCCGACCAGCTCCGGGCGGAGGTCGAGGCCGTCGCGCAGCGGGCGGCGGCGGTGGCGAAGAGCGTCATCGAGGAGTCGGTGCCGATCCAGGCGCCCGACGGGCAGATCATCGCCCGGTTCACCGACGACATCCTCGTCCGCATCGGCCAGGTCATCGGGCAGGACGTCAACATCTTCGACGGCCCGGACCTCGTCGCGACGAGCACGCGCGACCTCTACGCGTCGGGGGTGCTGCCGACCCGCACGCCGGACCGGGTGTACCGCGCCATCGCCCTCGACCGGCTGCCCAGCTTCGTCGGCGAGGACTCGGCCGGCTCCCTCCGGTACCAACTGGCCGCGGCCCCCGTGCGGGTGGGCGGGCGCGACGTGATCCTGACGATGCCGCTGGCGTCGCGGCAACAGGAGATAGAGGGCCGGATCGACGAGCTCAACCGGCGCGTGCTCGGGTCCGCGCTGTTCTTCGCCGCCGCCGTCGGGTTCATCGGCTGGGTCATCGCCCGGGGGATCGCCAATCCCGTCAAGCGGCTCACCCGCGCCACCAGCCGCGTCGCCCGGGGAGAGTTCGGCCCCCTCGTGTCCGGCCTCCAGGCCGACCGCATCGAGAAACGGGTGGCGGCGCACTCGGCCGACGAGCTCATCGTCCTCGAGGCGGACTTCAACCGGATGGCGGTCGAGCTCGACGCGCAGCGCCGCCAGCTCGAGCGCACCCACCGCCTCGAAGCGTGGACGGAGATGGCGCGCCAGGTCGCCCACGAGATCAAGAACCCCCTGACCCCGGTCCAGCTCAGCGCCGAGCACCTGCTCCGCGTGCACGCCGACCGCGGGTCGCCGCTGACGCCGGTGCTGCAGGGATGCGTCGAGTCGATCCTGAAGCAGGTGCGCATCCTGCGGCAGATCGCCTCGGAGTTCTCCAGCTATGCCTCGTCGCCCGAGGCCAGGCGCGCCCCGACGGATCTCGCGGCCCTCGTGAACGATGTCGTCGCGCCCTACCGCCCCGGCCTCGAGGGCCGGATCGCGTTGTCGACCGACCTGCCGGCGGATCTGCCCCGTCTGCCCCTCGACCCGGTGCTGCTGCAGCGGGCGATCACCAACATCATCGAGAACGCCCTCCATGCCATGCCCGACGAGGGAACGCTCTCGATCGGCGTCGTGCGCGGCCCCGGCGAGCTGCGGCTCGTCATCCGGGACACCGGCGTGGGGCTCGAGCCCGACGTGCTGGGCCGGATCTTCGAGCCGTACTTCTCGACCCGGATCACCGGCACCGGGCTCGGCATGGCGATCGCGAAGCGCAACGTGGAGCTCAACGGCGGGAGCATCGCGGTCGCCAGCGAGCGGGGGCGCGGCACCGCCGTGACCATCACCCTGCCGGCCCCGGGCGCCCCGGACCCGGCACGGGCCGCCTGACGGCCGCG
>JAJEEA010000121.1 GCA_022821235.1 Vicinamibacteria bacterium | reverse complement strand
TGTCCCAGTCGACCTGCAGGTTCGTGCAGTCCTCGTTGATGCGGGGGTTGGCCGCGAGCAGGTCGGTGATCGAGATGCCGAAGCTCGCCGCGATGCCCCCGCAGGTGTCCCCTTCCTGGACCGTGTAGATGGTCTGCGAGGGCTGCGCGGGCGCCACCGTGGGCACGGCCGTCGCACCGGGGGGCGCGACCTCCTCGTCGCCGATGCGGAAGGGCGGCCGCTCCTCGTCGGGGATGGCGGTGGGAACGGTGGCGGGGTCGGTCAGGGTGGGGCTGGCCTGGACCGCATCCGGGTCGCCATTGCCGCCGCAGCCCGCCACCGCGAAGGCAAGCAGACACACCGCGGCAAGCGTTCGGGCGAGCACGGTCGCCATGCTAGGTTCGCTACGGTCCCCCGGCAATCTCTGCCACCAGTTCCGCCAGCACGATCGCCGCCGCATCGCCGATCCGGTCCACCGCGGCCGGCTCCACTTCCGCGAACACATCCTCCGGCGTGTGGATCAGCGAGACGTCGCCGTCGGAGAAGAAGAGGACGGGGACGCCCGCGCTGAGGAAGCTCTGGTGGTCGCTGCCGGCGTTGGGCGGCAGCGAGGAGCGGTAGGCGGGGATGCCCCGCGGTTCGAGCAGGTCGAGCGCCTGTTCAATGAGCTGCGAGCTGCCGATCAGCTCCACGCCGTCGCCCCGGGCGGTCACGTCGAAGTTCACCATGACCTCCGGCAGCTCGCCCGACTCCGCCCACCGCCGGGCCAGCGCCACGCTCCCGAACAGCCCCGATTCCTCCGCCCCGAACGTGGCGAAGCAGAGCCCCTCGTCGAGCCCGTCGGCGGCGAAGAGGCGGGCCAGCTCGAGGACGATGGCGACGCCGCTTGCGTTGTCGATCGCGCCCGGCGACCCCGCAACCGTGTCGTGGTGCCCGCCCACGAGGATGTCGCACCGCGCCCCCTCGAACGGCCTCGCGATCACGTTCGCGGCGGCAGGGCGCGCGGGCCCGACGGTTACCTCGATCGTGGCCGCTTCCGCCACCGCCCGCTCGAAGCGCTCCGCTTCCGCCGCCTGGACGAGCACGACCGGGATCGCGCTCCGCGACGGGATGGGGAAGCCGTAGAGGGGCCACCGCTCGTGGTTCACGATGATGGCCCCCACCGCGTCCCGCAGGGCTGCGCTGTAGTAGACGCTGGCGTCATCGGGGCGGTTGGCCGTTCGCGCCTCCACAACGATCGACCCTACGACCGTTGTCCCCTCCGGTGATCCATCCCCATACGCGTGGCCCCGGGCGGACTGGGGTGGGCTCACGGTCCCGTTCAGGGCCACGCCGGCGATGGTCTCGCCTCCCACGGTCACCGTCGCCGGCCGGAAGCGGGTCTCGTAGTTGAACTCCATCACCTCGACGGCGTACCCCGAGTCGCGGAAGGCCCCGGAGATGTAGGCGACCGTCTCGCGGGACTCGCGCGTGCCCGACACCCGGGGACCGATCGCGACGGAGAGCACCTGCACGTGCGCGATGGCCCGCTCGATGTCGTGGTCGAGTGAGCGCGCGGGCGGGGCCGTGGGGGAACCCCCGGCCGGCGGCGTGGTTGTCGCTTCGGTTGGGGTGGCGGCCTCGGGAGGTGGGGCCGTCGGGGTCGGCGCGGGGGCGTCGGGTCCGGCCTCCCCGCACGCCACGACGAGCAGGGCGACGACCGCAGCCAGGGCGAGGAAGGTTCTCATCGGGGAGGTCCGTGGGGGCTAGCGCCTGCGGAAGGCGCGCCGGATCCGTGCGAGCACGCCCGGCGGCGGCGGCTCGTACTCGACGTAACGTCCGCGCCAGTGCGCGCCCTTCGCGGCCGGAGCGCTCTTGACCCCCACGCTTCGTGGTCGCACGAACGACCAGATGAAGGCGACCAGGAAGAGGACAACGCCCCCGAACGCCAGCCAGATGAGCGGTCCCCAGAACGCCGACAGGATGAGGCCCACGACCATGACCCCCGCGCCCGTGAAGAGCAACGAGATGCGCGACGGCGTTCGCAGCGAGAACCCGAAGGCCGCGACGACGCGGGACGATACCGGGGCCCTGCGTTGGCGGCGGCGCTCCGCCAGCGAGATCGGCTCGTCACCGGGCTTCGGAGCGTCCTCTCCGAGGCGGGCGAGGATCTCTTCGATCTCGCGATCGATGCGGTCGGGCATGGCGCCTTCAACGATAGGGGATCAACGACCGGCGCGTCGATGGTCAGGCGCCGCCGTCTTTCCCCCAGCCTCCCCCGCCGGGCGTGCGCACCTCGATGCGGTCGCCGGAGCCGGCGCGGAGCTGCTGCTGCCCCTCCAGCGGCTCGCGCGCCCCGCCCGCGCGGATGCGTGCGTTCCCCGCGTGCGAGCCCGCCTGCCCCCCCATCGCCCCCGGTGGCCCGACGACGCGCCGATCGCCGATCAGGGACACGTCCGCGCCGGTGAGGAACTCGATCTCGCGCACCACCCCGTCGCCCCCCCGGTGGAGGCCGTCGCCGCCGCTCCCGTCGCGCAGCTCGAAGCGCCGCACGCGCACGGGGAAGGCGCTCTCGATCGATTCCGCGGGGGTGTTGGCGGTGTTCGTCATGTGCGTCTGGACGCCGCTCTCGCCGTCGCCACCGGGCCCCGCCCCCGCGCCGCCCGGGACCGTCTCGTAGTAGGCGAAGGGCTCGCCGTCGGGCCGCACGCCGCCGAAGGTGAAGTTGCTCATCGTTCCCGCGCTCGCTGCCGGGATGCGGTCGGGAAGGGCCTGCGCGAAGGCCGCCAGCACGACGTCCGTGATGCGCTGCGAGGTCTCGACGTTGCCCGCGGAGACGGCCCGCTGGGGCCGCGCGTTCACGATGGACGCTTCGGGCAGGATGACCCGGATCGGCCGGAAGACGCCCTCGTTCGACGGCGCATCCGCGGGCAGCAGGCAGCGCACGCAGTACGCGACGGCCGAGCGCGTCACCGCCGCCACGGCATTGATCGACGCCGCCTGCTCCTCCGCCGACCCGCTGAAATCGACCGTGACCTCGTCGCCGGCGACGGTCACCCGGACGCGGATGGGCAGGAGCGTGCCGCCGGCGCCCTCCATCACGTCCTCCGCCTCGTATTGACCGTCCGGAACCTCCACCACGGCGGCGCGGGTCAGGCGTTCGGCGTAGGCGGTCAGGGCACCCATCCAGCGGGCGAGCTCGGCGTTGCCGTGGCGCGCGGCCAGCGCCTCGAGCCGGGAGGCGCCCGTGCGCAGCGCCCCCGCCTGTGCGTCGAAGTCGCCCCGGCGTTCGGTGGGCGTGCGCACGTTCCGCAGGATCAACGCGAAGAGCGCCTCGTTCAGCCGCCCGCCCTCCCGCAGCTTGAGCGGCGGGATGATGACCCCTTCCTGGTACAGCTCCGTGGAGACCGGCATCGATCCCGCGGACATGCCCCCGATGTCGGCGTGGTGGGCGCGGTTCGCGACGAACCCGATGAGCTCGCCGCCCGCGAAGACCGGCGCCACGAGCGTCACGTCGGGGAGGTGGGTGCCGCCCAGGTAGGGATCGTTGACGATGGCGATGTCGCCCTCCTGCCACGGGGCGAGCGTCGAGACGGCGGCTATCGACTCGGGCATGGCGCCCAGGTGGACGGGGATGTGGGCCGCCTGCGCGACCATCTCGCCGTGCGCGTCGAACACCGCGCAGGAGTAGTCGCGCCGTTCGCGGATGTTGGGGGAGTGGCCCGTGCGCCAGAGCGTGACGCCCATCTCCTCCGCCGCCGAGGCGAGCAGCGCGTTCCAGACGGCCAGGCGGGCGGGATCGTCGCTCATGTGGGCGTCACCACCAGGTTCCCGGCCCGGTCGACGGTCACGGTCCACCCGTCCGGGATGTACGTGGTCGCGTCGGGCTGCGTGACGACGGCGGGACCATCGAGCGTGGCCCCTTCGGCGAGCGCGGCGCGGGTCACGCACGTCGCGGGCAGGCCGCCGGCGAGCGTGATGGGCTCGGGTTCCCCCGCGTCCGGGACGGCTGCCGCGGCGGTCTCGGGCAGCGGTCGCGCGTCACCCTCCGCCCGGCAGCGGAGCGCCACCAGCTCGACCGCCCGCTCGGGGGTCGCGAACCCGTATTCCCGCTCGTGCGCGGCGTGGAACGCCCCGGCGATGGCTGCCGGGGTCGGGTGCTCGAAGGCCACGCGGAGCTCGTGGGCCTGGCCCCGGTAGCGCACGTCCGCCGCCCAGGTGAGCGCGGCGAGGGCCCCGCCGGCAGCCCGCAGGTCCGCGGATGCCTGCTCCTCGATCGCGGCGGCGGTCGTGGCGACGGGCTCGGCGGCGTCCTCGCGGAGCGTGAGAAGCAGTCCCCGGCCGCGCTCGATGACCTCCGGGGCGGTGGCGATGCCCACGGCGGAGAGCACGCCGGCGTAGCGGGGCACGAGGACGCGGCCGATGCCGAGCTCGGCGGCCAGCTCGCAGGCGTGCAGCGGACCCGCCCCCCCGAAGGCGACGAGGGTGAACCCGGCGGGGTCGTAGCCGCGTTCGAGGCTGATGCGGCGCAGGGCTCGCGCCATCGTCGCGTTCGCCACCTCGACCACGGCGGCGGCCGCGGCCTCGGGGTCGCCGAGGCTGGCGAGGGCCTCGCGCGCACGGCCCAGGTCGGGGAGCACGCTCCCCCCGAGAGGCGCCTCCGGACGCAGGCGTCCCAGCACGAGGTTGGCGTCGGAGACGGTGGGCAGGGTTCCCCGCCCGTAGCAGGCGGGACCGGG
>JAJEEA010000469.1 GCA_022821235.1 Vicinamibacteria bacterium | reverse complement strand
AGGGCCGGCGGCGCCGCGCCGGCGGCCGGTCCCGACGCTCCCGCGCGACGCGGCCTCACGATCGGCATTGCCGTGCCTGTCCATCCCCCTCCCTCCGGCCCCCCGCTGGTCGCCCTGCTCGGCCCGACCAACACCGGCAAGACCCATCGCGCCGTCGAGCGGCTGCTCGAGCACCGCACCGGCATGATCGGGCTGCCCCTGCGCCTGCTCGCCCGGGAGGTCTACGACACCCTGACGGTGCGGGCCGGCGAGCAGGCGGTGGCGCTGGTCACCGGGGAGGAGAAGCGGGTGCCGGCCGCCCCCCGCTACTGGGTGTGCACGGTCGAGGCGATGCCCCTCGACCGGGCCGTCGACTTCGTCGCCGTCGACGAGATTCAGCTCGCCGCCCACCCCGAGCGGGGGCACGTCTTCACCGACCGGCTGCTGCACGCCCGAGGCCGGCGCGAGACCTGGTTCCTGGGCTCGAACACGGTGCGGGGGATGGTGACGGCGCTGGCGCCCGACCTCACCGTCCGCGGCCACACCCGGCTCTCGACCCTGCGCCACCGGGGCCGCCTGAAGGTCGGCGGGCTGCCGCCGCGCACCGCCGTCGTCGCCTTCTCGATGGCCCGGGTCTACGACCTCGCCGAGCGGGTGCGAGCGCGCCGCGGCGGCGCCGCGGTGGTGCTCGGCGCCCTGTCCCCCCGCGCCCGCAACGCCCAGGTCGCCTTGTATCAGAGCGGCGAGGTCGACTTCCTCGTGGCCACCGACGCCATCGGCATGGGGCTGAACCTCGACGTCGACCACGTCGCCTTCGCCGAGCTCACCAAGTTCGACGGCCGCACGAGCCGCAACCTCGACCTCGTCGAGCTGGGTCAGATCGCGGGCCGGGCCGGCCGCCACCTGAACGACGGCACGTTCGGGGTCCTCGCGCCGACGGAGGAGCTGGCCCCGCGCGTGATCCGGGCCGTCGAGAACCACCGCTTCCCCGCCGCCCGCAGCGTGATGTGGCGCAACCGCGATCTCGACTTCGCGGGCCTCGACGCCCTCATCGCCTCGCTCCACCGGCGGCCGGGCCGCCCCGGGCTGCGGCTGGCGACGCGCGGCGCCGACCGCGACGCCCTGTGCGGCCTCGCCCTCGACCCCGTCGTCCGCGACCGCGCTCGGGACGAGCCGGGCGTCCGGCTCCTGTGGGACGTGTGCCAGATTCCCGACTACCGGCAGCTCGTGCTCGAGGACCACGCGGCGCTGCTCGGCGACGTCTTCCGCCAGTTGACGGGCCGGCCGGGCCGGCTCTCCGCCGACTGGCTCGCGGAGCGCATCGGCCGCCTCGACCAGACCGCCGGGGACGTCGACGACCTGCTGACGCGGCTCGCGTTCATCCGCACCTGGACGTACATCGCCCACCGCCCCGCCTGGGTCGCCGACCCCGGCCACTGGCAGGCGCGCACGCGGGCCATCGAGGACCGGCTGAGCGACGCCCTGCACGAGCGGCTCGTGGAGCGGTTCGTCGACCCGCGGCGCAACGCGGCCCGGGCGACGCGCCCCCGCGACGATGCCGAGCTCCGCGACGCGAGCCCGTTCGCGGTCCTCGCCCGGCTCGTGCCCGATGCGTCCCCGACGACCGCGCGGCCCGCGGGCTGGCTCGAGCAGCTCATCGACGCGCCGCACGAGGGCATCGAGATCGACGCGGGGGCGCGCATCCGCTTCGCGGGAAAGCTGGTCGGGCGGCTGGTGCGGGGCGCCGACCTGCTCCGCCCGAACGTGGTGGTGTCAGATGGGGTGACCACCTCGCGGGGCCTCCGGCAACGGGTCGAACGGCGCCTGGTGGCGGCGGCCCGCGACCTCGCGGGCGAGATCCTGGCGCCCCTGCGGACCGACCGCCTCGGAGATCTGGGAGCGGCGGGGCGCGGCGTCGTCTACCAGCTCGAGCAAGGTCTGGGCACCGTCCTCGCCCGCGACGCGCGGGCGCAGCTCCAGGCCATGACCCCGGCCGAGCGCCGGCTCCTCGAGCGGGCGGGCATCTGCCTGGGCCTGCACGTGGTCTATCTGCGGGGGTCGCTGAAGGCGGGGCCGGTCGCCAGCCGGGCGGCGCTGGCGGCCGCATTCTGGGGCGCGGAGGCCGAGGCGGTCCACCCTCCGCCCACGGCGGTGTCGATGCCGGCGGAGCCCGACCGGCCCGCGGCCCTCTACGCCGCCGTCGGTTTCCCGATGGCCGGCGTCCGCGCCGTCCGCGCCGACGTCCTCGAACGGCTCGTCCGCGAGCTCCGGCGCCTCGCCCGGCAGGGCCGGTTCGACCCCGACGAGCCGGTGCGCCGCCGGCTCTCCTGCCCCCGCGCCGACGTCCTGCCGGTGGTCGAGGCCCTCGGCTACCGGGACGCCGGCGACGGCCACGTGATGCGCCCGCGACCCCGCCGGCGACGCCCCCCGGCGGCGTGAACGTCAGTCTTCGTGCATCCGCACGCGGACGGCGCCGCGGTCGGCCTCGATGCGCAGCACCGGGCCGCCGCCGTTGACGTCCCCGCGGAAGTCGCCGCCGCGCGACTCGAAGGTCGCCGGCAGGTCGCTCGAGAAGCCGGACCGGCGGGTGGTGGAGACGTCGACGGTCACGGCGCCGGCGGCGGCGAGCTCGACGGCGAGGTCGCCCCGGTCCATCTCGACCGCCGAGTCGCCCTCGACCGCGAGGTCGCGCAGGACCACGTCGGTGCGGTCGGCGTCGAGCCGCAGGTCGCCCCGCACCCCGTCGAGCACGACCTCCCGCGCACGGTCGAGACCGATGGCGATCGACCCCGCGAGGCCGCTCGCCTGGAACCTGCCCCGGTCGAGCTGGAGCGTAAGGACCCCGCCGACGTCCCGGAGGTCGAGGTCGCTCCGGTCGAGGTTGAGCAGAAGCCGCCCCTCGAATCCCTCGAGGGTCGTCGACGCCCGGTCGACCTCGAGGTCGAGGTCCGCCTCCCTCGGGACGCGGATCTCGTAGTGCACCCGCGGCAGCCGCCGGTTCCCGAACAGCCCGCCCCGCCGCGGCACGCCGCGGTAGTCCGTGCGGATGCGCACCGAGCGGCGGTTGCCCCGCACCTCGATGGCGGTGCCGTCCACCGCCTCGCGTGCGTAGTCGTCGTCGACGCCCGAAGGCGGCTCGATGCGGGCGACGATCTCGGCCGACGGGCGATCCCACGACGTCAGCCGCACGCTCCCCCGGTCGGTCTCGAGCGCGAGCCGGCTGCCGGCCTGGAACTCCATGGTCCGGCTGAACGTCCGTTCCTGGGCCTCGGCGGCCGCGGCGGACACCACGCCCAGCCCCACCGCCAGAAACACTCGACACGCATGCGGCATGGTCTCCTCCCAACTGCCTGGCCCGGCCATCTTCGCCCGGCCATCGTCGCCGCGGAGCCCCGCGCCGCGAACGCCGGACGCGGCCGCGGGCTCGCGCGGCGGCCCCACGTGGCCGCTTCCCCGTCCTCCCGGGCCCACGCGGTTACACCGCGCCGATTCCGGGATGTCGAACACCGGCCTCCGGGAGACTGGCGGCGGGCTCGCGCGGCGGCCCCCCGTGGCCGATTCCCCCGTCCTCCCGGGCCCGCGAGGTGCCGCCGCGCCGATTCCGGGATGCCGAACACCGGCCTCCGGGAGATTATATGAAGCGAACATGACTACGCTAGCGCGCCCCGCCCGGTTCCCGGCCCGCCGCTCCGCCTCGTCGCGCCGGCGGCGCCCCTTGCCCGGCGCCCCGCTGCTGCTGGCCGCTATGCTGCTGCCCGGCGCG
>JAJEEA010000265.1 GCA_022821235.1 Vicinamibacteria bacterium | reverse complement strand
CTCGACATCGACGTCCGGCCCGACGGCGCCGGGCTGCCCCTCGGCGGCGGCACCGTCGCCGACGGCGCGCGCGTCTGGGACCGCGCCTGCCGCGCGTGCCATGGAGCGGAAGGCGAAGGCGGCATCGCCGCCCCCGTCGTCGGCCGCGACCCCGCGGCGCGCCCGCCCACCGTCGGCAACTACTGGCCGTACGCCACGACCCTCTACGACTACATCTACCGCGCGATGCCGGGCAACGCACCCGGGACGCTGACCCCGGACGAGGTGTACGGGCTCGTCGCCTGGATCCTGAACCGGAACGACATCGTCGACGACCAGGCGGTGATGAACGCCGCCACCCTGCCCGACGTCGTCATGCCGGCGCGCGACCGGTTCATGCCGGACGACCGCCTGGAGAGCGACGCGGTGCGCTGAACCGCCCGGGCCGGTCGGGCCGGCACGGACCGGAAGACCGGCGGGAGGGCGCTGAACCGTCCCGAGTGCACGGAAGACGCCGGCGGAGGCCGGCGGGGGCGCACGGCCCGGCGCCGGAGGACGGCGCGAGACCCGCAGTCAGCCGGGCACATCGCAGCTCGAACGCGGCAGGAACTTCGCCACAGGCCCCGGGGGCCCGCCCGCGATGCCGAGTCAGCCCTGCACGCTCCGACCTACGGCGGCGAATCGACAGCCCCGCGCGTTCCCGCGAACTGCCGTCCTGACCTTCCTGTTGCTGGCGGGCGCTCCGTGGTCGCCGCCGGAAACGAGACCGCAGCCACCCGAGGCGCCCGGCCGGCCGGCGCCCGAGCCCGAGATCGGCCAGGAGGGCAAGGACGTCCCCTGGGTGCCGACGCCCGACGTGCTCGTCGACAAGATGCTGGAGATGGCCGAGGTCACCGCGGACGACCTCGTCATCGACCTCGGGTCGGGCGACGGCCGCCTCGTCATCGCCGCGGCCCGCCTCGGCGCGCGGGCCGTCGGGGTCGAGCTGGCGCCGAACCTCGTGGTCCTGTCGGAGCGCCGCGCGGCCGAGGCGGGCGTGTCCGACCGGACCGGGTTCGTCGCCGCCGACCTGTTCGAGTTCGACCTCTCGCCGGCTACCGTGGTCACGATGTTCCTGCTGCCGGACATCAACTACCGGCTGCGCCCCGCCCTCTTCGACCTGCGGCCGGGCACCCGCATCGTCTCGAACACCTGGGACCTCCGCGGGTCCGACACCGACCCCGACGCGCCCGGTTGGGCCCCCGACGCCACCACCGTGCTCGATCCGTGCCCGACGTGGTGCACCTCGCTGCTGTGGATCGTCCCCGCCAAGGTCGCCGGCGCCTGGCGGATGGACGACGGCGAGCTCGTGCTCGAGCAGCGCTTCCAGGAGCTGTCCGGTGAGCTCCGGACCGCGGACGGGACCGTCTCGATCTCTGGCGGGCGCCTCCGGGGCGAGGAGATCGGCTTCGAGGCCGGCGGCGTCTCCTACACCGGCCGCGTCGGCGGCGCGACCATGAGCGGCACCGCCCGAACGCCGGCCGGGGTCATCGAGTGGCGCGCGTCCCGACGCTGAGTCCTTGCGGCGCCGACGCGGCCCGGCCAGCCGGTAACGTGCTCATCGACGGTCTGTACCGGCTCGACCCGCTCACTGCCCATGCGGATCAGGTTGACGTCGCCGAAGGCGGTGGCAGCCGAGACGATCCCCGACACCGACGTGTCCTGCTCGCGACGGCCGGATCATCCGCGCCGAGAGCCGACCGGTCGCCGACGACGATGCGGGCAGATCGCAAAGAGAGGCTCCCTCCGGTCGGCAAGGCAGACGATCGCGTTCGGTGTCGGCCATGGCGCTTCGGCTTCGCGAATCAGCGAGTCGCGAAACCCGGCGCGGCACGGAGAATGGACATCTGCTCGCGACGAACGACCGCTACCGGCCCAAGGCCCCACCCGCGTCACGACTCCCCTCCGCCGACCGGCGGGTCCGCGGCGCGCCGTTCCTCCCTCGCCTTCGCCACCAGCCAGGCCCCCAGGCCGACCAGCCCCAACGGCCACCAGCTCGCCAGCCAGTCGAGCGAGAACCCGAGCAGGGTGTTCGACAGCAGGACGACGCCGAGCGCGATCAGCGCCGCCCCGCCGGGCACCGACCCCTGGAGCTGGAGCTTCGGCAGCGACGCGTTCATGTCCGGTAGCTCGATGCCCTGCACGCCGTCGAGGGCCAGGTTGTAGAGGATGGCGCGCCGGCACGCGTCGACGATGTTGTAGACGACGAAGAACCCCAGGAACACCCCCAGCGCCGGGGTCAGGGCGCTGAACGGATTGACGCTCATGCGGACGAGAAGGAAGATGGTGGTCACGAACACGGCGATGTGGATGAAGCCGATCGCGTAGTACCCCACATAGATCTGGCCAATCCCGGGCATCATCGACAGCAGGCCCGCGAGGAACGGCGACTTGCGCTGCAGTCGGGGCATCACGCCCGGCAGGCCCGCGGGAACGGTCTGGCCGACGGGGGGCGGAGGGGGCGCCGCCGAGGCCGGGGGGACCGCGGCCTGCGCAGCCGGGGCTGCACCCGCGGGCGCCCCCGGGACCGGGGCCC
>JAJEEA010000292.1 GCA_022821235.1 Vicinamibacteria bacterium | reverse complement strand
GGGGCCGGTGTCAAGCGCCGGTTCGCAAGCCGTGCGAACGGGCCGGAGCCGGAGGGCGGAGCCGCCTCGCCAGGCATTGTCGATGTCCCGTGCGCCGCGGCCGACGCGGTGATTCCCGACACTCGCAACATGGTGGACCCTCCTCCGATTGCGGGCACAACCCCGACCCTCGCCTGGTCCCCGGCACGGCCGCGCTCACCGCCCGCCCCGTGGAACCGTTCCTCGTCTCAGGATGCCACACGGCGCCGCCGGACGCATCCCTTCGGGTCAATCTATCGTGTGATTGTCGGAATTGTCCATCGTACCGACGTAAAATCTGGAGTCTTGGTGTAAATCGGCAGAAGGGACGCCCCGTCCGCACGCCGGATGGCGAACGTCTCGTCGGCACCGGTGCACGCCAGCTTCGGGGCACGCGAGAGAGAGCGTTCCACCTTCGGGCTCGCGCACCGCGCCAGCGGCGCCCGGGCGCACCGCTCACGCCATGGCCCGGGGCCGGGAGGCCGGGACTCACGCCGTATCGACCAGCATGACCGCGCGGTTGAGGCCGACGGCGAGCTCGTCCTCGTCCTCGGGCAGCGTAAGCGTTCCGTCAGGCCGTGCTGCCCCGGCCGATCTGAGGGGTGAACAGCCGAACCACCCAGGGTTCCGTTATCTTGGCGTGCCGAGGGTAGCAGCGGGCCGGTGAGCTCCACGGCCCGACGGAACGCTTACCGGGCAGCGGCCAAGAGCCGCCCGGAAGCACCAAAGGAAAGTCAGTAGGAAATCCAGTATGCGCGCTGGACACGCGGACCAAAACGTAGTTAAATCAATGGGCTGGATGCAGTTTGTCGCGGACGCGGGGGGAGGGCGACGAGCTGCCCGCTGACCGAGATACCTTCGGTGATCTCGACGTTGAAGCCGCATCCCTTCTTGTGGGGGAACGCGACGCCGACGCGGGTGTAGCTCGTGCGATCTTCGCCGTTGCTCTTGTAGTCCTCGGTGACGAAGACGCCCAGATACTTCGGCGCGGCCGGAGCCTGTTCGGATCTCTGATTCCGTCGTGCGGCCATCGGTCTTCTCCTCTGAACGAATGAAAAGAAAGACCCGTCGTTGCCAACCGACCCTCCGGGGCGGTGAGCCCCTCGGGGTCGGTTTGACGCGCTTACACGCCGCGGTTTCTCTCCACGGCAACGTCGGCGAAGCCGACAAGCAAGCGCGAGCTATGGAACGGGGTTCGGGGCGCGGAGTCAAGCGCCGCGTGCGTATCGGCGTGCTAAGGCGCATGGGGGGCTCCGTGTAGCGATCGGAGCCGGACCCGGGAACGCCCCGCCCGCGCGGCGTCGATGCCCGCGCGCCCGCTCGCGTCCGAGTACACCGCGGCGTCGCCATCGAGTGCGGTCCGCGGGCACGCGTACACGCGATTGCGCCATCGCGAGGACTCCCCCAACTCCTCGGCCCGGCACGCCGCGAACACCGAGCGGAGCGTGCGGTCGGCGCGCGTGGACAGCCGGTCCGGCTCGGGCGCCACGATGAGGTTCACGTAGAGCGTCCCGTCCCCGCTCAGCCGCGAGCGCGCCAGGGCGAAGAACTCGCGGGTGAGGAGGTGCGCAGGCGTCGCCGTGCGGTCGGCGTACGCATCGAGCACGATCGCGTCGAACGCGCCGGCGTGGCGCAGCAGGTACGCCCGGCCGTCCATCGCCGCGTAGCGCCCGCGCCGGCGGGCGGGCGCGAGGAATGCATCCGCCACCGGGGCGAGGCGCGGGTCCACGTCGACGAACACGAGCTCGGCCGTGTCCCGCGGCCTCCCGCGCCCGAAGGTGAACCCCCCCGCGCCGATCACCAGCACCCGGGCCGGGCTTCCCGCGGGCGCGGCCGCGTACACCCGGTCCTCGATCCACTCGACGTAAGCGTGGCCGGTCCCGGCGCCGTCCTCGCGGCTCGCGTTCTGCCCGTTGACTCGCAAGTGTCGGGCGCCGTCCGCGTCCGCCTCGATGGCGTAGTCCGCGTGCGCGGTGGTGAGGACGTAGGCGTTGCGTTCGAGGGCGAGGTTCGCGCCGGCGGCGCCTGCGGCCACGACGCCGGCGGCCCAGAGCCGCCAGCCCGGACGCTCCCACGCGGCGAGCGCCGCCGCCACGAGGAGCCCCGCAACCAGCGCCACCGCGCCCGCTACGCCCACGTGCTGCATCACCACGAGCGCGGTCGCGAGCCCCCCGGCGACGTTGCCGAGCGTGCTCGCGGCGAACGCGGCGCCGGCCTTGCCGGGCGCGGTCTCCGGGCCCGCGCTCGCGACCAGGAGCACCACCGCTTGCGCGAGGAGGTACGCCACCGGGCCGACCCCGAGCACCGCGTACACCGCGACCTGGGCGAGCGGCGCGAGCGCCCCCGTCGCCTCGAACGCGAGCGCAACGCCAAACCGCGACAGCCAGAGCGCGGACCAGGCGGCGGCAGCCGCCAGGTTCCGCGCCACCTTCTCGCGCGTGTCGCCCTCGAACCCGCCGCCCGCCCGGTAGCCGAGCGCGAGCGCGGCGAGGAACGCGGTGACGACGATGCCCGTCACCGCCACCGACTGCCCGGCCACCGGCACGAGCGCGCGGAGCGCGATCATCTCGACGGCGAGGGCGCAGTACCCCTCGACGAGCAGCAGCGCGGTCGCCGCGCGCGGGCCGATGGGGCGCTCAGCGCCCGGCATCGTCACGCACCCTGGAGGCGTACCAGACGGCCCGCACCGCGTCCTCGACGCGGCGAAGGGCCGCGGTCATAGCGAACCAGTCGCGGCCCGCCTCGGCCTCCTCGAACGCCCGTGCGAGCCCCTCGAGCGCCATCCGCCGTGCCGCGTCTAGCCCCGGCGGCGGCGGGACGCCGCCGCGTCCGCCCGCTTCCTCCGACCTGGTGCTGTCAAGCACCTTATGCCGGCGTCCCGGGGTCACGCCTTCCCCCTCCCGAACCGGGGCGCCGGAGCGGAGCCGCCCCTATAAGGTCTTATTCCTATAAGAGAAGAACTATAAGAGGACGGTCCAGGCGGGCCGGAAATCCCTTTCCGTTCAATCTCTTGCCACCTCTCCGTCACGGGTCCGCGCATCACTTCGCACTCACTCGCGCATCAGTTCGCACTCAGTTTCGGGGGGTTATCCACAGGGGGCGCATCACTTCGCACTCAGTCCCCGGAAAGTTATCCACAGGGGGGCGTAACACTTCGCACTCACTCTCGGGCACAGTTATCCACAGGCGCGCAGCTCACTTCCCGCGCCCCCGACGTCGCGGCGGGGGCAGGAGCTCGGCGATTCCGGACCGGTCCACGGGCGGGCGCGAGCGCGCGAGCACGAGCCGGTCGCCTTCGAGGCGCACCCGGAAGTCCCGGTACACCGCCGCGACCGCGCGCAGGTCCGTCGCGAGGCGCTGGCGGAACAGGCGCGGCCTCGCGATGTCCGGGGCGAACACCGCTCGCAGCGACTCCGCCGGCACGTGTACCTCGCGGCCCGCGGGGATCTGGGCGGTCCGGTAGGCGAGCCAGGCGTAGAGGTCCATGCGCCGGGGGGAGCGGGCGAGCTTCGCGAGGTGACGCATGTCGACCGGCACGGGGCGCTCGGCGAGCGCCGCGTAGTAGTCTTCGGACAGGCGCATCGAGGACTCCCACACGAGCCGCTCGGCCGCGTCGCGGGCCATCCAGAAGGTGACCTGGTTCGCGATCCGCCCCGCGCTCGTCACCGCGCGATCCCCGGCCCACTGGCCGAGCACGATGCTCGCCGCGGCCACCGCCTCGACCTGCTCGGCGACGGCCTTGCCGCGGCGCCCGTCGAACGAGAGCCCCAGGCGCGCGAGGAACGCCCGGAGGCTCCTCCCCATGTCCACCTCGGGCCCGCGGTTTCGGACCGCGCAGGCGTTGACGTAGGGCACCACCATGCGCGCGCGCGAGCCGAAGGGCACCGCGCATCCCAGTTGTCCGGTCAGAAAAGTCCTTTTGCACCAATACTTTGAGCGATAACCGCGCCGTCGGGTTACCACGTTCGTTCGCACGCAGCGTCGATGCGCTCGCATCAAGGGTTCAGCCGGGAATCCGGGTATCGGGGAGTCGCGAGGCCGGGGGGGGTGGGGAGCTGGTTGC
>JAJEEA010000161.1 GCA_022821235.1 Vicinamibacteria bacterium | reverse complement strand
GCCGACCTGTATCTCGCCGACGGCGATCTCGACCGGGCCGAGCAGGCGCTGCTCCGGGCCGACGGCATCGCGCCGGGAGCCGGCGTCGAGCGCCGGCTGGCGGAGCTGGACGCCCGTCGCCAGGCGGCCGCGCTGCCCCGCGAGTACGCCGCCATCGAGTCGGTGGACGCGATTACCCGCGGGCAGCTCGCGGCCCTGCTGGGCGTGCGGTTCGAGCCCCTGCTGGCGGCTCTCGCCGGCGACGGCGCCGCCATCATCACCGACGCCCGCGACCACTGGGCGTACGGCTGGATGATCGACGTGGCGCAGGCCGGCATCATGCCGGCCGACGTCAACTACCGGTTCCTGCCCGACGAGGTCGTGAGCCGTGCGGCGCTCGCGCGCATCCTGGTCCGCATGCTGCGCGGGGCCGGGGTCGAGCCGGCGTCCCCGGCCCCGCCGCCGCGGTTCTCCGATCTGGATCCCGGACACCTCGACCATCCGGCCGCGGCGGAAGCGGTCGCGGCCGGATTGCTGCCTCCGCTTCCCGGGAACGCGTTTCGGCCCGGCCTGCCGGTCACCGGCGGCGAGGCGGTGGACGCGCTGTCCCGCCTCGGCCGCGCGACCGGCGCGGACCCGTGGTGAGGCCCGTGTGCGGGGGGGACTTCGCCACGGGCTGCCGGGGGGCCCCGGGAACGCCCGAGCGGGAGCGTGCGCGGCGGGGTCGCGCCGACTCCCGGACCCGTCGGTCGGCCCTCGGGCGGCGCCGCGGGCGACGATTGGCGGGCGGGGTTCCCGACCCGGGCCCGCGCCCCCTGGATGACGTGCCATGTCGGCGTTGACGGTCGCGAACCAACTCACGCTGCTCCGGATGCTGCTGATTCCGGCCTTGGTCATTCTGGTGGTGTACGGAATGAACGGGTGGGCGCTGGTGGTGTTCGTCGTGGCGGGGGTGACCGACGCGCTCGACGGCGTGCTCGCACGCTGGTGGAGCCGGCCGACGAGCCTGGGGGCCCTGCTCGACCCCATGGCCGACAAGCTGCTGCTCATCTCCACGTTCGTCGTGCTCACCCTGCCCGGGCTCGATCTCCCGAACCACTTTCCGGTGTGGCTGACGGTGCTCGTCATCAGCCGCGACGTCATCATCGTGGTCACCGTCGCGGTCGTGAACTTCGGCATCGGACGGCGCACGTTCCCGCCGTCGATGCTGGGGAAGCTGGCGACGCTGGTCTACATCCTGGCGATTGCCGTCGTGCTGCTCTACAACTGGCTGGGGCGCGGCTCGGTGGCGGTGGACGCGGCCATCTGGGCCGCGCTGGTCATCACCCTCGTCTCGGGGCTCCACTACATCGTCCACGCCGCGCGCGTGCTGAGCGAGTGAAGCGGGGCGCGGCGGCGCGGTGGGGGGGGCCTCACCGGCCGGGCGCGTTTCCGGCGAGCGCGGTCCGGAACCACGCGATGGTCTCGGCCAGCCCTTCCGCGAGGGGCACGCGGGGCTCCCAGTCGAGCACCGCTCGCGCGCGGCCGATGTCCGGCTGCCGCACCTTGGGGTCGTCGACCGGCAGCGGCTCGTGCACGATGCGGCTGCTCGAGCCGGTCAGCCTGATGATCTGCTCGGCGATGCCCGACACCGTCATCTCGTCCGGGCTCCCGAGGTTCACGGGGTCGTTGGCGTCCGATCGCATCAGCCTGAGGATGCCGTCCACCAGATCGCTGACGTAGCAGAAGCTGCGGGTCTGCGTGCCGTCGCCGTAGACGGTCAGGTCCTCGCCGCGAAGCGCCTGGGCGATGAAGTTGGGCACGGCGCGGCCGTCGCGCACCCGCATCCGCGGCCCGTAGGTGTTGAAGATGCGGACGATCTTGGTGTCGAGGCCGTGACAGCGGCGATAGGCGGTGGTCATGGCCTCGGCGAATCGCTTGGCCTCGTCGTAGACGCCCCGCGGGCCGACGGGGTTCACGTTCCCCCAGTAGCTCTCGGTCTGCGGGTGCTCGAGGGGGTCGCCGTAGACCTCGGAGGTCGACGCGAGGACGAACGTGGCCTGCTTGGCCTTGGCGAGGCCGAGGGCGTTGTGCGTGCCCAGGGCCCCCACCTTCAGGGTCGGGATGGGCCGCTCGAGATAGTCGATGGGGCTCGCGGGGCTGGCCCAGTGCAGCACTGCGTCCACCGGCCCGTCGAGGTCGATGTAGCTCGAGACGTCGTGCCGGACGAACTGAAAGTCCCGGTCGGCGAGGTGGGCGAGGTTCGCGGCGTCGCCCGTCGACAGGTTGTCGATGCCGACGACGGCGTCGCCCCGGTCGAGCAGGGCCTCGGCGAGGTGCGATCCGATGAAGCCGGCGGCCCCGGTGATGACGACGCGTTGACCCATGGCGGTTTCCGAGGCGTCGCCGGGGCCCGGCCGCCGCCCTCCCGGGGGCGCCGGCCGCGCGGGCCCGGTGCGCGGTGCGGCTCAGTACGCGTGGCGGTGAAAGAACACGCGGAGGACGGTCATCCACATGATCTTGAAGTCGAGGGCCACCGACCAGTTCTCGATGTAGTAGAGGTCGTACTCGATGCGCTTCTCGATCGACGTGTTCCCCCGCAGGCCGTTCACCTGGGCCCATCCCGTCAGGCCCGACCGGACCTTGTGGCGCAGCATGTACTGCGGGACCCGCTGCCGGAACTGCTCGACGAAGAACGGCCGCTCCGGCCTCGGCCCCACCAGCGACATGTCGCCGCGGACGACGTTCCAGAGCTGGGGAAGCTCGTCGAGGCTGAGCGCGCGCAGCACGCGGCCGACCGGGGTGCGGCGGGGGTCGTCTTGGCGCGCCCACACCGGTCCGGTCTCGCGCTCGGCGTCCTCGAACATCGATCGGAACTTGTAGACGCGGAACCGGCGCCCGTCGAGCCCCATGCGCTCCTGGCGGTAGAACACCGGCCCCGGCGAGGTCGCCTTCACGAGGGCCGCGATGATCGCGAGGGGCAGGCTCAGCAGGACGAGCGAGACGCTCGCGATGCCGAGGTCGATCGTGCGCTTCATCAGGCTGCCGAGTCCCTGGAGGGGCACGTCGTTGATGCTGATGATGGGCACGCCGTCGAGCTCTTCGAGGCGGGCGCGCAGCGCGATGACCTGCATCAGGTCGGGTACCACCTTGACGTCGACGAACTCCCGGTTGGCGACCTCGATGAGCTCGAGCATCCTGGCGTGCTCGTCGAGCGACAGGGCGACGTAGAGCTCGTCGATCCGCTCGCGCCGCAGGATGTCGGCCACTTCCGACAGCGACCCCAGGAGCGGCAGCCCCCGATAGCCCTGCCGGTCGCTGGCGCGGTCGTCGACGAAGCCGACGATGCGGTAGCCGAGCCCGCGATGGTGGAGCACCTTGTCGACGACGTGGCGGGCGACGTCGCCGGTGCCCGCGACGAGAATGCGCTTGAGGCCCACGCCCTCGCGCCACTGCTGCTCGAGGGCGGACCGCACGCTGGCCCTCGCCGCATAGGCGCAGACGACGCAGAGGGCCAGGAACAGCGCCCAGACGAGCCGCGACACCTCGTAGACGCCCTGGTCCTTGAGGTCGGCGGGAATGAAGTACGCCTGGAACACCAGCGTGCCCGCGAGCCCGAGCACGACCGCGATCAGGCCCCCGATGAGCACCGCGAAGAAGTCGTCGACGCGCGATCGGATGCGTTCGTGCCGGTACGCGCCGTGCAGCCAGAGGCCGAACGGCAGCAGCAGTCCGACGAAGGGGGCGAGCTGCAGGTACGACTCGACCGGAGGCTGGCCCCTGGGCGCCGGGATCAGCCCCGTCTCGAAGCGCAGCCAGTACGCGGCGAGGAACATCGTCACGCCGATACCGCCGTCGATCACCGACTGGATGATCATGCGCACGCGGGCGCGTCGGGTCATGGGTGCAGCTCCGGCGGTGGTGCGTTCATCAGTCGGGTGATCTCCGCCGTCAGCCCCGCGCGGAACCGCTCTCGGGAGAACCGCAGGGCCTGCCGGCGGGCGGCGGCGCCGTCGAGGGGTCGGACGTGAATCCGGTCGATGGCCTCGGCGAAGGCGTCCGGCGTCGATTCCCGCACCAGGAAGCCGGTCTCGCCGTCCACCACGGTCTCCGAGGCCCCGCCCTCGGCGAGGGCGACGACCGGGCACCCGCACGCCTGGGCCTCGACGGGGGCGATGCCGAAGTCCTCGGGGCCCGGCAGCAGCATCGCGGCCGCGCTTCGATACGACCGACGGACCTCCTCGTCGCTCACCGGACCGAGGAACTCCGTCTCGGGGCCGGCGATCTTCCGCAGGCGGCCGAGGTCGGGGCCGTCGCCGACGATGCGCAGGGGGACCCGGGCCTTCGCGCACGCGCGTATCGCGAGATCGACCCGCTTGTAGGGCACGAGGGCCGACACGATCAGGCAGCCATGCCGCGGCAGGGCGGGCGCGGGTTGGAAGAACGACGTGTCCACGGGCGGATACACGATACTCGCCTCTCGATTATAGTATCGACCAATCCTGCCCGCAACATACTGCGAAATAGCCACATAGCGGTCCACTCGATGGGCCGTCGAGGCGTCCCATCGGGCGATCGCGGCGAGCCCCCGCCGGAGCCACCGGCTGGCCCCCTCGCCGACCCGCTCCGGCCCGAAGTAGGCGGGAAACTGGTCCCAGACGTAGCGCATCGGCGTGAAGCAGTAGCAGAGGTGACGGGCGCGCCCCGGGGCGACGACCGACTTGGCGACGCAGTGGCTGGTGCTGACGACGAGGTCGAACTCGTCGAGGTCGAGCTGCTCGACGGCGGCCGGGAAGAGCGGCAGCAGCGGCCGGTAGTACCGGTGCGAGCCCGGCAGGCGCTGGACGAACGAGGTCCGGATGGGCCGCGCCTCGATGGCGGGGGAGACCGAGCCGCGGACGTGCAGGAGCGCGAACCGCTCGGCGTCCGGGAAGAGCCCGCAGATGGTCTCGAGCACGCGTTCGCCGCCGCGCATGCCGGTGAGCCAGTCGTGCACCAGCGCCACGCGGACATCGGTCGCGATTCCCATGCACTGCTAGTATCCTGTACGGGCATGTCGCGGACGCGCCTCCCGCTCCGGGCCCCACGCCGTCGCCGCTCCCGGGCGGCGGGCATCGACCCCGGACTTCCCGGAATCACCGCTGACTCATGAGAATGACGGTCGTCGGCACGGGCTACGTGGGTCTCGTGGTCGGCGCATGCCTGGCCGAGACGGGCAACGAGGTCACCTGCGTCGACGTCGACGAGGGCAAGATCGAGTCTCTGCGGAAGGGCCGCCTGCCCATCTACGAGCCGGGGCTCGACGAGCTCGTGCGCAGGAACGCGGCCAAGCGGCGGCTCACCTTCGACACCGCCCTCGCCCCCGCCGCCCGCGATTCCGAGGTGGTGTTCATCGCGGTGGGCACGCCGTCCGACGAGGACGGCTCGGCCGACGTGCAGCACGTCCTTCGCGCCGCGCGCGACGTCGCCGGGGCCATCGCCGGCTACACGGTGGTGGCCCTCAAGAGCACGGTGCCGGTGGGCACCGCCCGCCGCGTGGAGGAGGCAATGGGCGGGGAGACGAGCGAGCCGTTCAGCTTCGTGAGCAATCCCGAGTTCCTCAAGCAGGGGTCCGCCGTCGACGACTTCCTGAAGCCCGACCGCGTCGTCGTCGGCGCCGACGACGAGCGCGCGGCGCGGCTGATGGCGTCCATCCACAAGCCCTTCACCCGCACCGGCGCCCCCATCGAGATCATGGACCGGGCGAGCGCGGAGCTCAGCAAGTATGCCGCGAACGCGATGCTCGCCACCCGCGTGTCGTTCATGAACGAGGTGGCCAACGTGTGCGACGTCGTGGGCGCCAACGTCGATCACGTGCGCCGCGTCGTCGCCTCGGACCGCCGCATCGGCCCGTCCTTCCTGTTCCCCGGCATCGGCTACGGGGGGAGCTGCTTTCCCAAGGACGTCAGGGCCCTGGGCCGGCTGGCCCGCGACGCCGACTACCGCTTCCGGATTCTCGAGGCGGTCGAGGCGGTGAACGCCGCCCAGAAGCACCGGCTCGTCGACAAGATGGTCGACGCCATGGGCCCGCTCGACGGCCGTCGCATCGCCGTCTGGGGGCTCTCGTTCAAGCCGCGCACCGACGACATGCGGGAGGCGCCGTCCATCACCGTCATCGAGGCCCTCCTCGCGGCGGGGGCCGAGGTGGCGGCCTACGACCCGCAGGCCAACGGGTCGGCGCGGCGCATCTTCGGCTCGCGCATCGGCCTGGCGTCCGACGGCTACGAGGTGCTCGAGGGGGCCGACGCGCTGGCCATCCTCACCGAGTGGAACGAGTTTCGCGAGCCCGACTTCGCTCGCATGCGCGAGGCGATGCGGGAGGCGGCGATCTTCGACGGCCGCAACCTGTTCGACCCCGCCGAGATGCGCGCCCTCGGCTTCCGCTACCACTCGATCGGACGCTGACAGCCCGTGGTGAAGGCCCCGCGTCGCATCGCGCCCGGAGGGCGTCGGCGAACGGCCGAGGCGCCCGCCCGACAAGGCGTGAGGAGGGCGCATGTTGGGCATGTGCAACCGACGAACGACGAAGTCAGGCGGGATGCATCGCCGCTCGAATGCAGCGGGGACTTTCGCCACGGGCGGTTGAGCTGCCGATGAGCACGGTGCTGGTGACCGGCGGCGCCGGCTATATCGGCAGCCACGCCGTCAAGGCCCTGCGGGCGGCGGGGCACGCCGTCGTCGTCTACGACGACCTCAGCGCCGGCCACCGCGCGGCGGTGCGCGGCGTTCCCCTCGTCGAGGGCGACGTCCGCGAGACGGCCCGGCTCGAGGCGGCCCTGCGGCGACACCGCGTCTCCGCGGTGATGCACTTCGCCGGGCTCCTGTCGGTGGAGGAGTCGGTGCGCGATCCGGCCCGCTACTACGACCACAACGTGGGGGGCGGGCTGTCGGTGCTCGACGCGATGCGCGCGGCCGGGGTCGGCCGGCTCGTGCTGTCGTCGTCCTGCGCGGTGTACGGCAATCCGGTGGCGACCCCGATCGACGAGGATCACCCCACCGAGCCCATCAACGCCTATGGAAGCTCGAAGCTGGCCGTCGAGCGCGCCCTGCGCGACTACGGCCGGGCCTACGGCCTGCAGTCCATCGCCCTGCGCTACTTCAACGCGGCCGGCGCGGACCCGGACGGCGACCTCGGCGAGGACCACGACCCCGAGATCCACCTGATTCCGCGCGCCCTCGACGCGGCCCGCGGGGGAGCCCCGCTCCGCGTGTTCGGCGACGACTATCCCACCCCGGACGGCACCTGCCGGCGCGACTACGTGCACGTCTCGGACATCGCCGGCGCGCACGTCCGCGCCCTCGACGCGCCGGCCCCGGGGCGCGTGAGGGTCTACAATCTGGGCACGGGGACGCCGCACTCCGTCCGGGAGGTGATTCGCAGCGTGGAGCGGGTGACGGGCCGCCGCGTGCCGGTCGAGGCGGCCCCGCGACGCGCCGGCGACCCGCCGGTGCTCTTCGCCGCGGCGGGGCGCATCGAGCGCGACCTCGACTGGCGGCCTGCCCACACGGCGCTGGACGACATCGTCGCGACCGCCTGGCGCTGGCACGAGCGCCACCCGGAAGGGTTCGGCCCGACCACACCGTGAATCCACTGCTCCGGCTGCTGCGATTCGTCCTGCCCCACAAGCTGCGCGTCATCGCCGCGCTGCCCGCCATGGCGCTCTACGCCCTCGCCTCGGGCGGGCTGGCCTACATCATCGAGCCGATCTTCGACCAGGTGCTTCCCCAGGGCGACGGCGTCGCCCTCACCTGCGGCCTCCTCGTCGGGCTCTACCTGACGAAGGGGGCGGGCGCCTACTTCTCCGTCTACCTGATGGCCGACGCGGGGCAGCGCCTCGTCCACGACCTGCGCACCGAGCTCTTCGGGCACATGCTCGGGCAGTCGAGGACCTTCTTCGGGAGCCGGACGACGGGACGGCTGCTGTCGCGACTCACCAGCGACGTCAACCGCGTGCAGCAGGTCGTCTCGGAGACGTGCGGCGACCTGATCCGCGAGTCGCTGGCGCTGTGCGCGTTCGCCGGGCTGCTGTTCTACCAGGACGCGAGGCTGGCCCTGGTGTGCATGACCGGGGCGCCCCTGGTGGTATATCCCCTGGTGCGGCTGGGGCAGTTGGTGCGCCGGACGACCCGCCGCGGCCAGGAGGAGGTCGAGCACCTGTCGCACCTCGCGGTGGAGGCGCTCACCGGGCACCGCATCGTCCAGGCGTTCCAGGCCGAGTCGTTCGAGCGGCGGAAGTTCACGCGGGCCTCGCACCGGCTGTACCGGACGATCATGCGGGTCACCAGCGCCCTGTCGATCCTGCCGTCGGTGATCGAGCTGCTCGGCGGCGTCGCCATCGCCGGGATCCTCTGGTACGGCAGCCGCGAGATCGCGGCCGGCGACCTGACCGCGGGCCAGTTCACCTCGTTCATGACCGCGCTCCTGCTGATGTACGGCCCCGTGAGGAAGCTGAGCCGGGTCAACGCGAACATCCAGCAGGCCATCGCCGCGGCCGAGCGCATCTTCGAGGTCCTCGACACCCGCACCGGAACCGCCGACCGTCCCGGCGCCGCGGCGCTGCCGCCGTTCGCGTCGGGCATCGAGTTTCGCGACGTGACGTTCCGCTATCCGGACGACGACGAGGCGGTGCTGCGCGGCGTCTCGTTCACGGTGCGGGCGGGCGAGGTGGTGGCGGTGGTGGGGCTCAGCGGGGCGGGGAAGTCGACCCTCGTCAACCTCGTCCCGCGGTTCCACGACGTCACCGAGGGGGCCATCCTCATCGACGGGGCGGACGTGCGGGACGTGACGCTGCAGTCGCTGCGCCGGGCCGTCGGCATCGTGGCCCAGGAGACGTTCCTGTTCGACGCGTCGGTGGCCGACAACATCGCCTACGCGGCGCCCGGCACCCCGCGGGCGTCGATCGTGGCGGTGGCCCGCGCCGCCCACGCCCACGAGTTCATCGTGGACCTGCCGCGGGGCTACGATACCGTGATCGGCGAGCGCGGCCAGCGGCTGTCGGGCGGGCAGCGCCAGCGGCTCACGATAGCGCGGGCCCTGCTGAAGAACCCGCCCATCCTCGTGCTCGACGAGGCGACCTCGGCCCTCGACGCGGAGTCGGAGCTGCTCGTGCAGGACGCGCTGGCGAGGCTGCTGCTCAACCGCACCGCGTTCGTCATCGCCCACCGGCTGTCGACCGTCCGCCGGGCCGACGCCATCATCGTGCTCGAGGGCGGACGGGTGGTGGAGTCGGGCCGCCACGAGGAGCTGCTGGCCCGTCCCGGCAGCAGCTATGCGAAGCTCTATGCGACGCAGGTGTTCGGGCAGGAGGGGGAGGAGCGGGCGATGGCCGCCGCCTCCCCCGCGGGGCCGGCCCGCCCCGCTGCGAGTGCAGCACGATGATCAAGTCGATGACGGGGTTCGCGTCCGGAAGCCGGGAGCTCGACACCGCGACCCTCGGGATCACGGCGCGGACCGTCAACCACCGCTACCTCGACGTCCAGGTGCGGCTGCCGCCGCTGCTGGCGCCGATCGAGGTCGAGCTGCGCGGCGTCGTGCAGCGGTGGGTGGCGCGCGGTCGCGTCGAGGTGGCGGTGACCGCGCGGCTTCTCGGGCAGCCGGAGGTCGAGGTGGCCCTGAACGAGCCGCTCGTCGACGCCCTGTCGGGCGCCGTCGAGCAGGCCCGCGCCCGGGGCGTCGCCGCCGCCGGCCTGACCGCGGGCGACCTCCTGCGGTTCCCGCGGGCGCTGGTGGTCGAGGAGCTGGAGCTCGACGAGGCGGGCCGGGCCGCGCTGGGCCGCGCCGCGACCGCCGCGGTCGAGGACGTGCTGCGCGACCTGGACGCCATGCGCGTGCGCGAGGGCGGATACCTGCTGGCCGACCTCGAGGCGCGGTGCCGCACCCTCGCGGACCTCGTCGCCCGTCTGGAGGCGGCGGCCGAGGCGGGGCGGGCCGAGCTCGTCTCGCGGCTGAACGCCCGCGTCGAGGAGCTGCGGGCGCAGGCGGGTGTCGAGGAGGCGGCGGTGGCCCAGGAGGTCGTGCGCTTCGCGGCCCGCTCGGACGTCAGCGAGGAGATCACCCGGCTGGGCGGTCATCTCGCCCACTGGTCCGCCCTCACCGGCGCGACCGAGCCGTGCGGCCGCAAGCTCGACTTCCTCCTGCAGGAGATGAACCGGGAGGTCAACACCCTGGGCGCGAAGGTGGAGGGCGCCGACGCCAGCGAGCTCGTGGTGACCGCCAAGGCCGAGCTCGAGAAGCTGCGGGAGCAGGTCCAGAACGTGGAGTAGGAACGCGCGCGGCGGGAACGGTGCGGGCTTGCGGAGGCTCGGCAGGGCGGGGAAGACCGAGCTCGAGAAGCTGCGGGAGCAGGTCCGGAACGTGGAGCAGGAACGCGCGCGGCGGGAACGGTGCGGGCTTGCGGAGGCTCGGCAGGGCGGGGAAGACCGAGCTCGAGAAG
>JAJEEA010000387.1 GCA_022821235.1 Vicinamibacteria bacterium | reverse complement strand
ACAATTGGACCTGATTGCACCGCCCGAATCCGACGACTGCCGCTAGATCCAGTGAATTTGAGCCGGACAGGGCGTGGGAGACCGTATGCGTCTACTGCGACACTACAGCGACTTCCAGGAAGTTATTTTTGCGTGGACCCTTACGCCCGCGGACCGCACCGCTTCGGTGCGCTTCGGCCGCGAATAGTGTCCGGCCAGCGTGTCCACCCCTCTCTCGGGCAGCCGCCCGACCTGATCATCACGACGCCGACACGCCCCGTCTGTCGCCCCCGCCCCCCCTGAACATTTCCCGCGGCATTCTGGTACGACACCTTGGGAAGGAAGACGCCCTGCGATGGCCCCGGCGACGACGAGATTCTCGGGACGCGCCTTTTGGATCCATATACGCCGTTTCTTCGGGGGTCAGTTTTCGGTGTCGCCCCCTGTCGCCCCCCCGGTTCGATGGCGTAATGCAGAACCGAGAGAACCGCGACTCAATGACTCAGATCCCGTGTCGCCCCGCTCCGAACGGGTGATCGGTTTCGGCCGGGAACGAGTGATCGATTTCGACCGGAACGGGTGATCGGTTCACCGGAATGCGCAGGCACGATCGCCACCGTGCTGCCCACCCTACTCACTCTCGTCTATGGGGATCATTCGAAAGACAAACGGCATGAGTCGCAAGACTGAGCCTAGAACGATACCGTTGAGCCCGTGGGAGACAACCAGAATCGACGCCTCCACGGTCACGCCAGAGTGGTCTCGCGCTATCGGCTGGAGACCAAGTAGCGCGATACCGGCAAAGCCAGCCGAGAACCCCAATGGCAGCAAGAGCCAGAACTTTGAAGATACCGGCCAGCCAACGGATAAATTCACATCGCGCCGAGTGTATGCATACGCGAGATACAGGGTTACTGCGACCACGCCCGGCAAGGCAGCGAACACAAGGAACCCATGCCACCACGCGACGAGCCTTCCATCAGCATAGAAGGCTCCACCGTAGACACCCGCATAAACGACTGTGAGCACACTCACAGAGGCGGTCCATATGATTGCGGAAGCTGCTGACGCCCAGATTCTACGCCACCAGATGCTCGCAAACGCAACGGTTACGAATGCCCCGTGAATCGCGTTAACCGTGACCGGCTTCGCTATCCAGAAATTCTGCGAGTTATACGGGCTTCCCTCCAGCCATCCTTTGGCGTCAAGTATCTTCCCAACGATCTCTTCTAGGCCAAGGCCACTCGCCAAACCCAAGAAACTCATGACGGCTGCAACGACGAGGACCCCGCCTCCACGCCGGACACGTGCTGATAGCCCATCACCGTAACTCGGCAGCAGAAATATGGGTGCAAACCAAAATCCGGCGATCCACACGAAATAGTATACTGTTTCCCAGAATGGTAGCACCGGACTTCCGTTCGCGCTTGGCAAACTATGATCGATGATGGTAATGAACGCCACGAAGGCGGCAAAGAGCAAAGAAGTTACAACTTGCTCAAAGCTAACCCATTGGCGTCTCGCCGCATAGATTCCAAACACTGCGCCCGCGACTACAAGGAGAGCAGTCACGTATAGCGCCACTTCTGCGATTCGCTCGGGTACAAACGGTTCGTTGCGCGAGAGCATGAGCATCTTGGCAATTGTATCGGAGCTGCCCGTCACGAGATGCGCGAACGCTAGACCCACGAGAGCCACCACAAACGCGTGGAGCCCGCGCGATCCGGGCGCGGGACCATGATTGTCGGCCATTGTCGTTTCTCCAAGTTAGTCAAATGGTGCCGGTGCCGCTTCAGGATTTCGTGTGGGTAGCCGTGGGCATCCGGAGGCGTCCGGGTAGAGGTCGAGCCCTCCAAGATGGAAGTAGAGCGCGTTGCGGAACCGCTCGCGGTTGCCATAACTGCAGCCGAGCCGCTTGATCCACTGGACATTGGCCTCCAAGCGACCCTAGGCTAGCTAGCTAGCTAGACAGCTAGACAGCTAGACTGGTTAACGGAAGGCCCTCCGCGATGGTCGTGGCCCGTGCACAGAGCGGCCAGTGGCCGAACCGAGCACGTCCATGCCGACACCCGCTACCCGGCCGGCGCGTGGGACCACGAGCGCCGGTTCGTGAACCAAAGCAGCAGTGGTCCGGCTCAAGAATCGCAAGCAGGGGACAATCCGCGCTTCGTCTACGACGGTCTACTGCGTCCGCGGGGATATCGAGAACCGGATCAAGGAGTTGCTGGACGACCTGCAGGTCAACGGCACGAGCTGCTGCAAGTTTGCTGGCGAACCAGTCATGCAGGAGCTACGGTTGCGTGTGGAAGGGACCGGCTGTGTCCGCACCCAAAGTAACATGGTTACCGACCGGGATGGCCGGTGCATGTCGTCAACTCGCCACGCAGCATCGTCCTGCATCTGCCCCTAGGCGACACGGTCCCGGACGCCACCGCCTGTTCCGGCAGGAACCTTCCCCGCACCTCGCCTCCGCGACCGCCCGGCACCCTAACCTCCACGTCTTCTGCCGCGGCCAACGCCAACGTCCGAGAGGCTCGGCTCGCGGTCACGCAGGCCCCGTCGGTGACTGATTTTCTCGACCTTCGCCGATCTGCCTCGTGACGGCCGTGACGATCCGGATCGGCGCGGGCACCAGCGCATCAGCGCGGTGACGGAGTGGGGCCATCACGGTGGACCTGCGTCCGGGTACTGGGTTCATCTAACGACACACCGCACCAAGCTGGTCATGTCGCTGGATGTGGAGAACACCAGTCCGACGAACAGATTCCGGTCTCCACTGTCTCCACGGTAATCGAAAGTGACGCTCTCGGCGATCGGGTCTAGGTCTCCCACAAGTTCGGTACATTGACAAGCGCCGCAATCCGTTGGGATCGGAATGTCAATGCTGGTCCTGATACGCTCCTGTAGATCGAACCATTGCTCGACCTCGCCTGGAATCCCCTTCGCGTTCTCCAGGCCGGCCGTGAGTCTGAGGTCGCTGAGCCTCGCTGGAGAGTTGACCCGGATCGACCACTCCGCGTCGAACGTCGTGCGGAACAGCCGGGTCTTGAGAGTGTCCAACAAAAGATCGACGCACGTCCATTGCTCGTAGCGGATGGGTGTTGAGAGCCACACGAGGTCGCCGGTGCCGAGGATGCTCGTGGCACCCACCCTGCTTGGTCTGCTGGAACAACTGTGTGTCATCGCGCCACTGATCTGCTGATCTACCACAGTGAGGAAACCTCCGACCTTCACCTCCATGTGAACCAGCATTCGCGCGTTGTTGCTCGGGTCGGGCTCGAAGCGCAAACTCTCAAGGCCAATATCGGGGGGTTGCGCAGCGGCTAGCGCTGGCAGGAGCATCACCGTAGCTGCTGACACGATTCGCCACCAACGCTCGGCCATGTTGTAATCAGTCATCTGTCACCCCCCGTCCGATGCGGCTCCCCGAGTCCCGCCGGATCGGATCTGCGTGCTCCTGTAGACAACGCGGACACGCAGTGCATCGGCCCCCCTATTGTAACCGCCTTCGTCCCCGCGAGCAAGAGATGCGTATTTCGGTGAAGTGGAACACGGATTTCGGCGAAGTGAAACGCTCGTGGGTTCGCGGCGACGTTGAGCGGTCGGTCTTTCCCTCCTGTCCTGGTCTTCAAGGGCGGCGTCCCCGGACTCGCGGTCTCGGCTGCGTCGGCGCGGCTGGTGGCAGGAGTGGCGAGGACGGCGGCCAGATCCACCGCCCCGAACGGCCGCTCCCGGAAGCACCAAGCGTCAGCGCGGCGGGACGCTTCCGCCGACCCAGGACGCGCAGAGCGACCTCGAGCGGTACCTCGGCCGCGTCAAGAGCGGGCTGCGGGCCGCACCCGTCGGTCCACGACGACGATGTGGAGCGCGAGATTCGGGGACACATCGAGGCCGAGCTCGCGGGCGCGGCCGCGCCGGTCGCGGCCAAGCGCCTGCGCAGCGTGCTCGACCGGCTCGGCAGTCCCGATGACTGGGTGCCGACCGACGAGCTGCCAGCTTGGCGGAAGCTGCTGCGGGCGCCGAGGCCCGGGAAGTAGTTCGACGAGACCACGGCCGTTCACCGTCGGCGTCGCGCCGCGCGGCCTTACACGGACACCACCGCGGTGCTGTCGCCGGAGCCGTGGCTGCCGATCGGCGTCCACGACGACCCCGCCCCCGCCGGCGAAGATCGGCCGGCCGGCACCGCCGACAGGGAAACACACCTGTTCGTCCTCGCGGGCGTGCTGGCCCCCGGCCTCACGTTTGCGGCCGCGCAGGACTCCATCGTCGCCGTCGCGAGGCAGATGGAAGCAGCGTACCCGGCCGCGAACGCGGACCAGACGCTGCTCGTTGCGCCGCTTTCCCGTCTCTCGGTCAGTCCGCGGCCCCTGGGACAACGGACCGTTCACCATCCTGGGCCTGGCGTTGCTAGCGATGTCCGGCCTCGCTTTCCTCGTGGCATGCCTGAACTTTGGCGAACCTGTTGTGCTCGCTGCGGGGGGTCTCGCGGGCACCCGAGGTCGCCATATGGCTCTCGCTCGCAACCCGCCTTCAGGTCGTCCGCCGGCTGCTCCTGGAGGGGGTCATCCTCTCGCTCGCGGGTGGCGTCGTCGGCCTCGTGCTGGCCTCTGGGCGCCGACCTCATGGTGTCGTCGGTCGCGCCCCACGTGCCTCTGCTCGACCCGCGGCCGGACGCGCGGGCGCTGACGTTCACGCTGCTCTCCTGCGCCCCTGAGCACGCTGGCGTTCAGCGTCGGCCCAGCATGGAAGCTGTCGCGCCCCCGACGTCGCCGCCGTCCTGAAGGCGGGCGGCGGCGGCGGATCCCGGCGTCGCAGCTGCTGCTGATCGGTCAGCTCGCCATCTCGCTGGCGCTGCTCACGACGGGCGCCGCCGGCCACCCGCTGCAGGAGATCGGCACCAATCCGCTCGGTCAGCCCGGGTCGTTGACTGGATGTCCTGGCGCACCTCATGCCGTCGTTCCCGCCGCCTGCGCCGTCGAGTTCGCCGGGACGATCAGCGAGGCGCCGCACATAGGGCCGCACACGCGCTCTCGCGAGCGTCCTCGGGCGCGACCCCGTGACCGGATGCCGGCAGCGACGCCCGAGGCTCCCCTCACCGGTTCCGCCGCCCCGGCCGGGGAACGGACCGCTGGGTCCTCGCTGGCTACCGCCGCCCCGGCGGCAACCGCGGACGACCGTGACCAGACCCCGCCCCTGGACCTCGCTCCCGCCGCGACTAGGTCGTCCTCGAGCGAGGCCGGACTCGACGTCCGTGAACCGTGGGCTGTTCTTCGTGGCCGAGATGCGGGAGGAGAGCGGTGAGCGCCCTGCGGGTGGGCGGCGGCGCCGACGCGGCCGAGGGCAAGGCAGTGCTGGTCACCGTCCGCCGCGGCAAGACGAACCCAAGGAGGGGGCGGAGGTCGGGGGACGTGCGACGGCGTCGCCCGCGCGATCCAGTCCCTGACGACCGCATTCGTGCCGCTCTCTTCGCCGGAGACGGGGCGCGGTTCGACGATCGCAGCCAAGGCCCCGCCGGCGGCGAGCGACCTTGACGAGATCGGCCCCCGAGCTCGTGCCCGGCCAGCAATCCCCTGTCGACTCCGACCCTCGACCCCCCGCCACCGGCCACGCCCGTGGTCGCAGTAACGTAGCCCCGCTTATCCGACCCCAGGGCTCGTGCCGCGAGTCGGGTGAGACATCGACGAGTGCGGTTCCCCGTCGGGCCCGCACTCGCTCGCTCGCGGAATCGGGACGGAATGCGGCTACGAGTGCGGGGGCTCCGCGGACGCTACGCGCTGCCAGGAGCCCTGCCCCGGAGAGCGTTCCAGCGTGACACTCCCGCTCACTCCGGCCCAGATGTCAGGGGGCTACGGTTGGCGGGATCCGCCCCCCCTCAGCTCGATGCGACCTCGGCCTCGACAACCCGCCGGCCGAAGATGCCGATCTCCTGCTCGGCGGCCAGCAGGGAGTGGGGAGCCCGATCGATGGATGTCCGGCCTGCTAACTTTTCTGCTAACTTTTGGTGCCGCGTTGGGACGTTTTGCGGCGGTTCCTGACCGTTTCTGACCGGGACCGGCACAGCGGGGCGGGAGCAAGCCAATCGAGAAAACCCAACAAAAAGGCCCCTATCCCGCGGGGAAAGGGCCTGGAGAGTTGGCACGCCCGGCAGGATTCGAACCTGCGACCCTCGGCTTAGAAGGCCGATGCTCTATCCAACTGAGCTACGGGCGCGTGCTTTAGAATCAACGACTTACGGGATCCGCCTCGACACTGCCAGCCGATTCTGCCAGCCGAATCCGGGACGGACCGGCGCTGGCGTCCGGTCCGCGCCCTCCAACCGCGCGATCGCTGGGGCGTGCTTCTGGAACAGCGCGGCGCGTAGTTCATGGTCGTCTCGGGGTCTGCATGCCTGTACAGATCGTGATAGCCGAACGTCCGATGCTCCGCCGAAGTCCCGTCGCGGACGAATGTCGAGCCGTCGGCCGGCAGGTGGGCCAACTCCGACGGCCCGGAGCCCGTCCAGTGCATGAGTCGTAAGCGTACTACGGTTCTGGACCCCGGCGAAAACGCGCCGGCACGTCCGCGATGTCGGTGGCGCGAATCGGAGAGATCGACGAAGCCGGCCCCGGGGCGGCGCCTGGAGAGGATCCCTCACCGGACTCGCGCAAGCGTTCCGGCGGCGGTTGCCCGTTGCGGTGCCCGCGGGCTCGTCGCGGGCCCCTTGACGGATTTGCGCCGGGATGTTGGACCCAGGCGCTGGCCGACGACTAGTCCGCCCGGAGAGTGGTCGCCGGGGTCAATGCCGCTGGCGTGTCGCGCTGGCAGCCAGCACGCGAGCAGGGCCACCCCCGCTACCACGCGCCGCAGCGCGAGGAACGTGCGGCTGTCAAGCGGGGCGATGCCGAAGAGGAAGCTCTCGAGAAGGTGCGCCGCCGCCGCGGCGGCCGTCGAGCACGTCGCCGGCGGAACTCGGGTCCATCTCGGCCGCGAGTTGTCCCCGTCAGCCGTGGACGGTAACGGCGGGACGGACCTCCACTATGCGGCCGCCGTGGACTGGCCGGCGACGGCCCGGGCGCTGCTGGCGGCGGGGGCGCGTCGGGACGCGCGGCTGCGGGCCGACCGGGAGCCCTTGGGCTCGGCGTTGGTGAGCACGCTGAGCGACTACGGGCAGGACGGGCTCCACCTACTCCGCCGGAACGGCGCGACCCCGCTCCACATCGCGGCCATCGGCGACGCAGCGTCGTCGGTAGCCCGTGTGCTCAAGCGGGGGGTCGACGCGGGTGCGCGGGCCAAACGACGGCGCGACGGTCTTGCACGTGGCGGCCATGAAGAACGCCGGCCGGGTGGCGCGGGTGCCGCTCAACCACGGAGCGCACGTCGGCGCGGGGACGGACGACGGGGTGACTCCGCCGGGCGAGACGGTGACGGTGAGCTACCGGCGCCCGGCTGGCGGTCGGGACTGTAGGACGTCGACGGCAAGCAGCTTGCGGATATCGTGCACAGGCCGATGGCGAAGGCGGCGGCGCCGCCGCTCACCGCCGCGTTCCACGACGTGCCGGCCGGGCACGACGGCCGGGGCAGCGCGTTCAGCTTCGATCTGGCATTAAGCGAGGACTTCGGCGGCCGGCTCGATGCTGCGGGACGAGGCGCTGCAGGCGACCAACGGGCGGGTGACGGCCGCGAAGCGCGCGACGCAGGGTCAGAACCAGAGCTGGGTGATCACGGTGCGGCCGCGCTCGCCGGACGACGTGACGGTGTCGCTGGCCGCGACCACCGACTGCTCGGCCCCGGCCGCGATCTGCACGCCGGACGGGCGGCGGCTGTCGAACTCGCCCTCGGCGACGGTGGCGGGACGGTCGAACCAGCCGGCCCAGGGGGGCGCCGGCTATCACCGGCGAGGCTTGCGTGGGCGAGACGCTGGCCGGCGGCGACGGCGGGCATCGAGGACACCGATGGCCTGAGCGGCGCGGCGTTCGCCTTCCAGTGGGTGTCGGGCGACGCGGATGTCGGCAGCGCGACCGGGGCGAGGTACACGTTCGAGGAGGCGGATCCGGGCTCGGCGGTCAGGGTGCGGGTGACGTTCACCGACGACGTGGGCCACGGGGAGACGCTGAGGAGCAAGGCCACCGCGGCGGTGGCGCCCCGGCTGCGGCCGTTGACGGCGGCGTTGGAGGGCGTGCCGGCCGAGCACGACGGTCGGGGCCGCGCGTTCAACTTCGAGGTGGTGTTCAGCGAGGACTTCCCCGGGCGGCTGGACTACAACGTTCTCAAGGACGAGGGGCTGCAGGCGACCAACGCCGGGGGTGACGGGGGCGAAGCGCGCCGCCCAAGGGCAGGACCAGCGCTGAGTCATCACGGTGCGGGCACGCTCGATGGAGGACGTGATGGTGTCGCTGCTGGCGGCCACGGACTGCGGCGAAACGGGGGCGGTCTGCACCGAGCAGGGCCGCCGCTGTCGAGCTCGAACGCCGCGACGGCCGCGATGAGCGCCGCCGCGATGGGCGGTACGGTTCCCGATGGCGATGGGCTCGTATGCGGTCGGCGCTCCCGGAGCGGGCATGCCCGGCATGGGCGGCGCGATGGGCATGACGGGCATGGACGGCGTGGGCGGCATGGGCGTCGGCGGCGGCGGTGCGGCGCCGGTTGGGACGACCGGGTTGACGGCCTGAGGGTGATTGCGGGGGATCATGGAGCGGGAAGCGCCACCCACAAGAGGACGAGCGATGATGCCCTTCAGGTGTGACGCGACCTGACGGCAGAGGGGACGGACGGCGCGTCCGCCACGGCGCTCCAGCCACGTGGGGCACCTGTTGACCACGCTTCCCGCACGTGCTGAGGGCGGACGGCGCATGCTGCCCCTTCGACAGGGTACGCGGTGGTTCCCTGTGTTTCCCTGGGGCCCGGCGGCCGGGGCGTCGCCGCCGGCGTACAATGGCGCGGCTGCGAGGACGCAGCCGCGGCAGCGGGGGCAGCTGAGCCCACCCATGCCCGGGTGGCCGCCGTCAGGCTCTGCTTCCCCGTTCCCGGGGGGCTTGGTGTGGAGGCCCTGAATGCGAGCTCTGGTCGTCACCCTGGGGATCGTCGTCGTCCTTCCGGGAGCGGCGTCCGCCCAGCTTGCGCCGCGGGATCAAGCGCAGTTCGAGCAACGGTTCACGGGCTGGACCCTGGTGTCGGACGCGCCGGACTGCAACGAGGGCAACGGCATCGACCCCAAGAGCCGCGTGTCCTTTCGAGTTCCGCGGCGGGGGTCCGCCTCCGCGAGCGCGGCGCCGGCGTCGGCCAGCGTCTCGAAACCGTCCGGCCGGCGGGTCGCCTCCTCGCCTGTTGCCGCGTAGCGGGTCCGCTCATCGACCCAAGGATTCTGCGGGTTCCGCGCCCCGGACGAACGCGGACAGCGCCCGCCCGACCCGGACTTCCGCCGCCGCATCGCCGATCGCCTCCAGCGCCCGGCGCGCCGCCAGGGCCGCCCGCTCGACGTCGGCCGCCGCGTCCGGGGTCAG
>JAJEEA010000083.1 GCA_022821235.1 Vicinamibacteria bacterium | reverse complement strand
CCGGACGACGGCCATCGCCACCACCTCGTCGTCGGATCGGAGCCGGATTCCCCGGACGCCCCGCGCCGTGCGTCCCATGGACCGCACGTCCCGCTCGGCGAAACGGATGGCCTTGCCCCGCCGCGTGCCCAGGAACACCTCGGCGCGCCCGTCGCCGATCTCGGCCGAGATCAGGGCGTCGTCCTCGTCGACCCCGGCCGCGATGATGCCCTTCTGCCTCGGGTGGCGGAAGGCCTGGAGGTCGGTCTTCTTGATCATGCCCCGCCGCGTGCCCGTCAGGATGTACCGTTCTCCCTCCGAGTCGGGCCAGTCGCGGACGGCCAGCAGGGCGGCAATCTTCTCGTCGGGCTCCATCGAGACCAGGTTCGCGATGGACTTCCCGCGCCCGCTCGGGCCGACGTCGGGAATCGTGTGCACCTTGAGCCAGTACACACGGCCCCGGTCCGAGAAGATGAGGATGTACGCGTGGGTCGACGCCACGAAGAGGTGGGTCAGGAAGTCGCCGTCCCGAGTGCGCATGCCGAGCCGCCCCTTGCCGCCCCGTCGCTGGGCCCGGTACTCGGTGAGCGCGGTCCGCTTGACATAGCCGGTGTTGCTCGCGGTGATGGCCATGTCCTCTTCCGCAATCAGGTCCTCGATGCGCAGCTCGCCGGGATCGTCGACGATCTCGGTGCGGCGGTCGTCGCCGTACTTGCCCTGCACCTCCCGCAGCTCGTCGACCACGATGCCCATCAGCAGCGCCTCGCTGCCGAGAATCTCGCGAAGGCGCCGGATGACCCCCTGCAGCTCGGCCAGCTCGTCGAGCACCTTCTGTCGCTCGAGCCCGGTCAGGCGCTGGAGCTGCATGTCGAGGATGGCCTGGGCCTGAATGCGGCTCAGCTCGAACCGCTCCATGAGGCCCTCGCGCGCTTCGGCGGGGTTGCCGGCGCCGCGGATGAGGGCGATGACGGCGTCGAGATGGTCGAGGGCGATCTTCAGGCCCTCGAGGATGTGGGCCCGGGCCTCCGCCTTGCGCAGGTCGTGCTGGGTGCGCCGCCGGACCACGTCGTGGCGGAACGCGATGAAGCGCTCGACGAGGTCGAGCAGCCCGAGGACGCGGGGCCGGCCGTCGACGATCGCGAGCATGATCACGCCGAACGTGGTCTGCAGCGGCGTGTGCTTGTACAGGTTGTTCAGGACGACTTCGGGGACCTCCCCGCGCTTGAGCTCGATGACGATCCGCATGCCGCGGCGGTCGGATTCATCGCGCAGGTCGCTGATGCCCTCGATCGCCTTGCCGCGCACCAGCTCGGCGACCTTCTCGATGAGGCGGGTCTTGTTGAGCTGGTAGGGAATCTCCGTGATGATGATCGCCTGCCGCTCTCCCTTGCCGATGTCCTCGATCTCGGCGCGGCCCCGCACCGTCAGCGACCCGCGCCCGGTCTGGTAGGCGGCGTCGATGCCCGCGTGCCCCACGATGAATCCGCCGGTCGGAAAGTCCGGGCCGCTGATGCGGGCCCGCAGCCCGCGGCGCTTCTCGTCGTCGCCGTCCGCGCGGTGCTCGATGGTCCACACGATGCCGTCGATGACCTCGCGCAGGTTGTGCGGCGGGATGTTGGTGGCCATGCCGACCGCGATGCCGGCCGAGCCGTTCACGAGGAGGTTGGGATAGGGCGTCGGGAGGACGGTGGGCTCCTCGGTGGTCTCGTCGTAGTTCGGCACGAAGTCGACCGTCTCCTTGTCGAGATCGGCCATCAGGTCGTCGGAGATCGGCTTGAGCCTGGCCTCGGTGTACCGCATCGCCGCCGGCGGGTCCCCGTCCACGGAGCCGAAGTTCCCCTGGCTGTCGACGAGGGGATAGCGCATGTTGAACCCCTGGGCCATCCGCACCAGCGTGTCGTAGATGGAGGCGTCGCCGTGGGGGTGGAAGTTCCCCATCACCTCGCCGACGATCTTGGCGCACTTGCGGTAGGCCCGGTTGGACGCCAGCCCCATCAGCCGCATGCCGTACACCACGCGCCGGTGGGCCGGCTTCAGCCCGTCCCGCACGTCGGGCAGGGCCCGGCCGATGATGACGCTCATGGCGTAGTCCATGTACGAGCGCCGCATTTCGTCTTCGATGTTGACCGGCGGCCTGGTGTCTGAAACGTCGGACATGGTGGGTCTGGTCCTGGTGATGCGATCTGCCGGCGGCCCGCGGGCCGTCGGGGGGTGGAACTTCTAGTGTTCGTAACCGTGGTCCGTGGGAACCGTTTCGAACGGCACTACATTCTGCTTTTGCAGGCACTTGCAGAGATTCAAGGCGTTTGCGGACCTCACGGCCGAGACACCGGGCGCACCGCGGGAGGGGTCCCGCCGTTTTCACCGGGGTTGTAACCTGACGCCCTGGTGCGGCCGCACCGCCGGGGTCCACCGCAGGCTTCCGGGGACGCGTGGCGGCACTCGACGGTTGCAGGGGTGTCGCGGCCCGGACCGGCAGGCCCGACGGGGACCACTCCGCCGGCAGCCCGTGGGCTGCTAGACATCGAGGTTCTTGACGTCGAGCGCGTTGTCCTCGATGAACTTGCGGCGCGGCTCGACCTGGTCGCCCATCAGCGTCGTGAACATCACGTCCGCCTCGGTGTCGTCCTCCGCGCTGACCTGCAGCAGCGTCCGGTTCTCCGGGTCCATGGTGGTCGACCAGAGCTGATCGGGGTTCATCTCGCCCAGCCCCTTGTAGCGGTTGATGGCCACGCCCCGCTTCCCGGCCGCGAGGAAGTGGTCGAGCAGCTCGTCGACGCCGCCGACCTCCACCTCGCGCGGCGGGGTCGCCGCGTCATCCGGTTCCTCGGCGTCGGCGGCGGGACCGCGGGGGATGCTGCCGACCCGCATCGGCCCCCCGACGCCCCGGATCGCCTCGAAGCTGGACGACAGAGCCCGGTACTCCGCCGACTCGACGAACTCGACGCCGACCGACTGCTGCCGGGCGAACCCGCCGCTGCGGTCCTCGACCACCAAGGCGTAAGCGTTGTGCTCCTCGTCCACCTCGATGCGCACGGTGCGCGAGGGGGTGGTCAGCTCCGCGGCCAGCGTCTCGAGGGCGGCCCGGGCCTCGAAGAACGTCTTGTCGACGGCGCCCGCGTCGAGCAGGGCCTGCACGATGTCGGCGGCGGGGCCGCGGCGCTCGACGATGCCGCGGTAGCGCTGGAAGGCGACCAGGCGGTGCAGCAGCTCCTCGAGGCGCCCCGCGGTCAGCTCGCCGGCCGGGAGCCGCAGCACCCGGGTCTCCGCCGCCCGCTTGAAGAGCCACGACTCGAGGTCGCGGTCGTCCTTGACGTAGGTCTCGCTGCGGCCCCGCTTGACCCGGTAGAGCGGCGGCTGCGCGATGTGGATGTGGCCGCGCTCGATCAGCTCCCGCATCTGGCGGTAGAAGAACGTCAGCAGCAGGGTGCGGATGTGCGACCCGTCGACGTCCGCGTCGGTCATGATGATGACCCGGTGGTAGCGGAGCTTGTCGGGCTGGAAGTCGTCCTGGCCGATGCCGCATCCGAGGGCCGCGATCATCGCGCGGATCTCGTCGCTGCCGAGCATCTTGTCGAAGCGGGCCTTCTCGACATTGAGAATCTTGCCCTTGATGGGGAGGATCGCCTGGAAGCGCCGGTCGCGCCCCTGCTTCGCCGACCCGCCGGCCGACTCGCCCT
>JAJEEA010000498.1 GCA_022821235.1 Vicinamibacteria bacterium | reverse complement strand
TCGCAGCGCGTGCTCGCCGACGAGGCGGAAGAGGCGGCGCGGCGGCTCGAGCGGCTCGCCCGCGAGCAGCAGTCGCCCCAGATGATGCAGGCGGCGCGGCGGCTGCAGGAGGCGGCCGACGCCATGCGCCAGGCCGCCGCGAACGCCGACAACCAGGGCTTCGCGGAGGCGGCGGCGGCCCTCGACCGCCTGCGCGAGGTCGAGCGCCAGTTGCAGGGGCAGCAGAGCGAGCGGCTGTCGCGCGACATCGAGGACTTCCAGCGGCGCGCGGCGGAGCTCTCGGCGGAAGAGGCGGACGTGGCGGGGCAGGTGTCCGGCCTCGGCGACCTCGACAACCAGGAGCGCATCGAGCGCATCGGCCGCCTCACCGAGCGCAAGAACGAGATGGAGTCGCGGGTCGCCGACCTCGAGCGCGACATCGACTCGACCTCGGCCGAGTTCCGCCGGGAGGAGCGCGGCGCGTCGACCGAGCTGCAGGAGGCCGCGAACGGCATCCGCGAGAGCAAGCTCAAGGAGAAGATCCGCTACTCGCGCGGCCTCATCCGCGCCCGGTCGCCGGCCTACGCCGAGCAGTTCGAGGCCGAGATCGGCAACGACATCCGCGATCTCGAGCAGCAGCTCGCCGAGGCCGGCGAAGCGGTCGGCACCGCCGGGGCGACCGGGCTCGAGCAGGCCCTCGACCAGACCCGCGATCTCATGCGCGGGCTCGAGTCGCTCGAGCAGCGGATACGGCAGGGTCAAGCCCGCGCCGAGAACGGCGAGCCGCAGGACAGCCAGCCGGGCCAGGAGGGTCAGCCGGGCCAGGAAGGCCAGCCCGGACAGGGTCAGGAAGGCCAGCCGGGCCAGGAGGGTCAGGCGGGGCAGGCCGGCCAGGAAGGCCAGAACGCGCAGGCGGGCGGACAGCCGGGCGGCGCGGCCGCGGACGGCGCCGGCGGCAACCGCTTCGGGAGCCCGTTCGGCTGGGGCGGCCCCGGCGACGCGCGGCCCGGCGACTGGGCGTTCGACCCCCGCGACGTGCGGCAGTGGCAGCGCGAGTTCCGCGAGCGCGGGGCCGACGCGCAGGAGCTGCAGCGGATGCTGCGGGCCGAGAACTTCGGCGACGTGGGCGATCTAGCCGAGATCATCCAGGCCATGCGCGAGCTCGACGACCCGCGCATCTACCAGAGTGCCGAGGCCATCGCCCGCATGCAGTCGTTCGTCATCGAGGAGCTCAAGCGGTTCGAGTACCGGCTGCGGCGCGAGGTCGACGGCGACCGCGAGGACCTGTTCCTGGCCAGCAGCGACGAGGTCCCCGACGGGTTCCGCGAGCTGATCGAGGAGTACTTCCGGGCGCTGGCCGAGGAGTAGGCTCCGGTGGGGCGCCGAGCTGATCGAGGAGCATTGCCGGGCGCCGGCCGAGGGGCGCGTCCCTGGGCGCGGCGCATTGCGGCCGCCGTGGTCGCGGCGGTCGTGCTCGGCGGATCGACCGTCGCAGTCGCGCAGTGGGGCTGGCGGCGCATGCCCCCGCGCTACCCGTCCGCCGAGCCCACCCACCGGCTGTTCACGTTCGCGCGGGGGCTCTACCAGAGCACCCACCGCGAGCGGGGCGGCCAGGGCTGGCACACCGACTACCCCGACGCCGACATCAACTTCTCGATCCGGCTCTCCGAGCTGACCCACGCCCCGGTCGGCGTCGACCGGCGGAACGAGCCCGACCACGTCGTGGTGCGGCTGACCGACGCCAGGCTGTTCGACTACCCGTTCCTGTTCATGTCCGACGTCGGCACCATCTGGCTCGACGCAGAGGAGGCGGAGCGCCTCGGCGCCTACCTGCGCAAGGGCGGCTTCCTGTGGGTCGACGACTTCTGGGGGCCGTACGCGTGGGAGCAGTGGGCGGCCGAGATCGGCAAGGTCCTGCCGCCCGGCGAGTTCCCCATCGTCGACATCCCCATCACGGACCCGATCCACCACGGCATGTTCGACATCGACGAGGTGCCGCAGGTGCCGTCCATCCAGCACTTCCGGCGGGTCGGGGGCATGACCACCTCGGAGCGCGGCTCGTTGAGCGCCGAGGTCAACGTGCGGGGCATCTACGACGACCACGGCCGCCTGATGGTGCTGATGACCCACAACACCGACATCGCCGACGGCTGGGAGCGGGAGGGCGAGGACTACGAGTTCTTCTACCGCTTCTCGGTCACGTCGTACGCCATCGGCATCAACTTCCTCCTGCACGCGATGACGCATTGACGGCCGGCGGCCCGTGACGGAACCTGCGTCGCGCCCGCGGCCGGTGGGGGCGCCCGCCCGACGGCGTGCGACGAGGGCCGGCCGCTCTCCCGAGGACGAGCAGATTCCGTGACCACGACACAGCAACCCCTACTCGAGACGGTCGAGCAGCAGCCGGAGCGCACCGCCGACGCCGCGGTGATCTGGCTGCACGGGCTCGGCGCCGACGGCCACGACTTCGCGGCGCTGCCGCCGCAGCTCGGCATGCCGCCCGGGTCGGCCATCCGCTACGTCTTCCCCCACGCGCCGGAGATGCCCGTCACCCTGAACATGGGCATGCGCATGCGGGCCTGGTACGACATCGTCAGCCTCGACGCGCGCGGGCAGGACGAGGCCGGCATCCGGCGGTCGGCCGCCGCCGTCGACGCGCTGATCGCCCGCGAGGTCGAGCGCGGCGTCCCGTCGTCGCGCATCGTCCTGGCCGGCTTCTCGCAGGGGGCGGCGATGGCCCTCTTCACGGGGCTGCGGTATCCCGAGCCGCTCGCCGGCATCGTCGCGCTGTCGGGGTACCTGCCCCTCCACGACGCGCTGGCCGACGAGGCGGCCCCCGCGAACCGGGACATCGAGATCTTCCAGGCCCACGGGCGGCACGACGAGGTCGTCCCCCACGTGATGGGGCACGGCAGCGCGGAGCGTCTGCGGGCGGCCGGGTACCGGGTAGACTGGCGCGAATACACGATGGCGCACCAGGTGTGCCTGGAGGAAGTCCAGGACATCGGGCGCTGGCTCGCCGGGCGGCTGCCTCTGCAGGGCGGCGGCTGACGGGGCGGCTGCCTCGCGGGGTGGCGGCTGACGGAGCCCGTTGGGTTCGTCGCCCCCGCAGGTCCGGGGGGAACGGCCACGCGCGGCGGAATCTCCGCCGAGGGGCGCCGCCTGGAGGTGCCGCTGGCGGCGCACCGTCTGGAGGTCATCCCTTCGAATGCCGTTGCGCCCGCCGCGGTGGGTCCCGATCGCCCCAGGCACCGGCGGTCGTTTCTCCGCCCCGCGGTTGGTGTAGAGTCGTTCTCAGGTTCATCGTCGGTTGCAGATCCGCACCGGTCGCGGGTCGGGAGGAAGACCGTGCGCAGGCTGGTAGCCGTGGCGGGAGTGCTCGCGTGCATCGGGTGCGGGGGCGCGGCGGACGAGACGGGTAGCGGGGCGGAGATCGCGGCCGGCATCGGCGCCGACACGCTGATGGCCGGCATCGAGCGGCTGGCCTCGGACGAGTTCGGGGGGCGGGCCCCGGGGTCGGCGGGGGAGACCCTCACCGTCGACTACCTCACGGAGCAGTTCGCGGCGTTGGGGCTCGAGCCGGGCAACCCCGACGGCACCTGGGTGCAGGACGTGCCGCTGGTCGGCATCACCCCGCAGCCGGGCGGCGGCCTCGTCGTCTCGGGGGGCGGCGAGACCCGCACCCTGGAGCCCGCCGTCGATTACGTCGCGGCGACGAAGCATGTCGTCGACGCGGTCAGCGTGTCCGACGCCGAGCTCGTCTTCGTCGGCTACGGGGCGCGGGCGCCCGAGTACGACTGGGACGACTTCGGCGACACCGACGTCAGCGGCAAGATCCTGCTCTTCCTCGTCAACGACCCGCCGCTCGACGACGCCTTCGGCGGGCCGGCCATGACCTACTACGGCCGGTGGACCTACAAGCACGAGATGGCGGCCGAGCTCGGTGCGGCCGGCTCGTTCGTCATCCACGAGACCGGCCCCGCCGGGTATCCCTGGGAGGTGGTCGGCAGCACCCCCTACGCGGAGTCGTTCGACCTCATCGCGGCCGACGACAACCTGAGCCGCGCGACCGTCGAGGGCTGGGTGCAGCGGGCCACCGCGGAGATGCTCTTCGAGCTGGCCGGGCTCGACTTCGAGGTCGCGAAGCAGCAGGCCGCCGACCGCGCGTTCGAGCCGATCCCCCTCGGGGTGACGGGCTCCATCGAGATCCGGAACGAGCTGCGCACCATCGACTCGCAGAACGTGCTGGCGCGCATTCCGGGGACCGAGGCCCCCGACGAGGTGGTGATGTACGTCGCCCACTGGGACCACATGGGCACGGACGAGAGCCTCGAAGGCGACCAGGTCTACAACGGCGCCGCCGACAACGCCACCGGCACCCAGGGGCTCGTCGAGATCGCCCGCGCCTTCATGGAGGGGGAGCCGCCGCGGCGGTCCATCGTGTTCCTCGCCGTCACCGCCGAGGAGCAGGTGCTGCTGGGGTCCCGCTACTACGGCGAGCAGCCGCTGTATCCGACCGCCCAGACCGTCGCCGCCATCAACATGGACGTGCTCAACCAGTGGGGGCGCACGCGCGACATGACCATCGTCGGCATGGGGCAGTCCGAGCTCGACGACGTCGCGGCCGAGGTCGCGGCCGAGCTGGGCCGGGTGCTGAATCCCGACCCCGAGCCCGAGAAGGGGTTCTACTACCGCTCCGACCACTTCTCGTTCGCGCGGGTCGGCATCCCCGCGTTCTACGGCGACCCGGGCGTCGACTACATCGACAGGCCGCCCGGCTACGGCATCGAGAAGCGGAACGAGTACACCGCCAACGACTACCACGCGGTGTCCGACGAGGTGAAGCCCGACTGGGACCTCTCCGGCGCCCTCGAGGACCTGACGTTCATGTACCACATGGGCGCCCGCCTCGCCGCCACCGACGAGTGGCCCGCGTGGAGCGCCACCAGCGAGTTCCGGGCCGTCCGCGAGGCGCAGCGGACGGGGGAGTAGTAGTGGATCCCCTTGGGGGCCACACCGCCCCTGGGGCGGCTCCCGGACGGGGGTAGCAGAAAACGCTTGATGGAAGAGCTTCGCTCATGCCCTCCCTTGGCCATTCTTGGGATGCTTCCTACGCAACCTTTGCGGACACACCGATCCTCCCATAGCACAATCTCTGGACGATCCGCAAGCGCATTCCGGTTTCGTGGCGCGTGTACCACGCCACGGGAACCGCGTGATCCGCGCCCACCATACCTTCATTCCCCGTATGCGTACGGTTCGGGAGACGCACGTCAACCCGGAGACACCGGAGAGGAGAAGACCCGATGTGCAAACTACTGTTGCGGCTCGCCGTTCTGGGAATTGCCTACTGGTGTTTTGCCAGCTCGAATACCGTGCTGGCAGGCAATCGCTGCCATCCCGATTGCGCGCTAGCGGGTGACGGCTATTACTGTTGCGGTGACTGCGAAACCTTTAGCGGTGGCTGGTACTGCACCGGATGCTGCCAACTGGGCGGCTAAGGGCAGGTGATCGCGACCAAGCTGCCAGCTTCTCCCAGCGACTACTCGCTTTCTGTCGGACGGGGGCGCTCGCGGCGTGGCAAGGTAATCCCCCGGCAGCGTGTTGCGCGATGTGCGGGCGGCTAGCATTTGGGGGGGCCTAGGTGCGGGTGCGCGTCAGGAAAGTTGCAGATTCGCGATTGCGGGTACTTCCGGGCCAGGTTGGCTTGCGAACGGGTGGCTTCGGCGAAGTGCTCGTGGCGGCAGAGACGGGTCTCACAAAATCTGACGTGCACCCCCAAGGTGCTGGCCACTCGCTTTGGTTGCTTTGTTGACCTATAGTAATATAGTAATAGTGAGCGGTTGCACGCACGGAAATGGGAGATAAGGAAAGGCCGCGCTCTTCGCGCCAGATTATCTCGTCGTCAGCCGGCCGACGGTTGCGCAAAGGCCAAGCTGGTTATCGTGTGGCGTCGTGGTGCGTTGGTCAACATCCCGGAGTCGAACAATGAAAAGACGCGACCGTTGGATCTGGGTTGTCCCGTGTCTCGCCATCGGATGTCTGTCGTGGAGCTGCACTCCGAGGACCCAGCCCGGCGTCACCGTCGAGCGAGTCCATGTCCTTGACGACAGCGAAGGCATCTTCGCCTATTCGCGGATTTCTCCCGATGGACGCCTCTTGGCGTACACATCATTGCGCGCCCAGGCGAACGGCACGTCCATGAACGTCCGTGTCGTCGATCTCGAAAGCGGGGCGGTGGTCTTTGAGACGAAGGGCCTGGACGCCTACTGGTCACCGAACGGTCGTGAGCTCATTTTCCTCGATCAGAGCACATCTGCCGACAGCGTGAGCACCCTGGAGGTCGATACACGCCGGGTGAGGCGGGATGTTGCGCCCCCGGACCTAGGTGACTATTTTAGCTGGGGCATGGACGGTGGCCGGAGCGTTATCGCCACCAACGAGCACAACTACTACTACCTTGAGGACGGCAAGGCCGTCCTGCCCGCGAACCGAATCGTACCGTGCGGCGATGCAGGGGCGAGATACGGACCCTTCATTTCCAAGGACGGGCGACGTGTGGCCGCGTTTGAGGGACGGACTATCGTCGTTAGGAACTTGGATGATTGCCGGGATATGATCAGGACTGGGATGGAGGGCGGCAAGGCGGATTTCTCGTACGACGGCCGGTACATCGCGTTCCACGCGCTGAAGCCCGAGCGGATGGGGTACGAGGTGAAGGTGGTGGATCTGGTCGCGAGGACCGTTCGGGCGGCGGCTGACTTGCCGGGCTCGGGCTTCTATCCGAGCTGGACGGCAGACGGGCGTCTGTGTTTCCGGTACGACGCGGGCGACTTTCGGGGTTTCGTTGTCGTGTCGAATTTCCTGACGCAGCCGTCGGAGCCGTTGCCGGCAGACGTACGGGTGACAGCCAGCAACGCGAGTGTGCGTTGGGGCGACTTGTTCATGAATGGGGACGTACAAGTCGAAGATTGGGGGCTGGTGCTCGTATGGGCACCGTGGTGCACACACTGCGGCGAGGCGTTCCGGGAGCTGCGAGAGGCGGTGGAGACGTGGCGGGCGGCGGGCTGGAGCGTGTCGCTTTTTGCAGCGGCAGAGCCGAACAGCCGGCCGGAGGACGTGGAGACGATGACGCGGCTGGACGGGATCGTGGCGCCGGCGCTGCAGATGAAGCACGATGGCGTCTACGCATCTGGCGCGGCCAATCAGTTGCCGACGGTGCTTCTGTTCGCGGGTGAGCGTCTCGTCGGCAGGAAGCTGGGGACGCAACGACGTGACGAAGTGATCCGATGGATTCGGGGAGCTGGTGGTCAAGGGGCGTAGCTCGGGCATAGCTGAGCATGGCTGTGCAACGGGTTTCGGTGCGGCCTGCGACTAGTTGGGGGGGAGGAGTATGGCGATGCTGTCTGAGAAGATTAAGGGCCGGCGCAAAAATAGATCCCCATTTTGTCACATGGGTTCGATGGTGTAGTTCCATTTCGGCATGACGTCGTGCGGTGTGATGCGCAGCTCTCGCATTTGGGCGTTGGTGACCTTGACGCCGGTCTCGTAGGTCTT
>JAJEEA010000500.1 GCA_022821235.1 Vicinamibacteria bacterium | reverse complement strand
GGTCGACCAGCGCGGGCGGCTCGACGGCGCGGGCGGCGCCCGCGAACCCGACGATCCAGCGGGCGACCTCCTCCAGGTGCGACAGGCTGACGCGGTACTCCAGGTCGCCGTTGCCGAGCCGGGCGACCTGCTGGTCCGGGTGGTGGGTGCTCTCCTCGAGCAGGGCGGCGAGGGCGGCGTCGAAGTGGATGACGACGTCGTAGACGGTCCGGCCGTGGTAGATGCCCCAACTGTGCTTGAGGAACTCGGCGAGGTCGAAGTCCGGCGGGGCGAACCGGCCGTCGAGCCGGTCGGCGTCGGCGATGCGGTCGAGGCGGAAGGCCCGCAGCTCCTTGCGCTCGTGGCAGTGCCCGACCAGGTACCAGGCGTTCTCGCGGTGGAAGACGCTGTAGGGATCGACGCCGCGCCGCGCGGTGCTGCCGCTCCAGAGAGAGCGGTAGCGCAGCGACACCGGGTTGCGGTCGCGGACCGCGGCGTTCAGCAGTAGCAGGAGGCCGTCCTTGATGTCGCCCGACTTCTCCGGGCCGGTCAGGGCGAGCCCGCTCGCGGTCTCCTCGATCTGGCGCGTGGCCGCGCTCAGCTTGTCGCCGAGCCGGTCGATGGCCGCGGCCACGTCGGGGGCCGTCCGGAGCGCCGGGTTGTCGAGGGCCAGCGTCAGGATGGCCCGCTCGGTGGCGGTCAGGGGCAGGAGGCGCATCGTCGCGCCCTCGACGAGCCGGTAGCGGCCGTCGTCGTCGGTGGTGACGGGAATGTTGTACGTGCTCGACAGGTCCGCGAGGTCGCGGTAAGCCGTTCGGAGGGAGATATCGAAGTGCTCGGCGATCTCCTCGGGCCGCCAGCCGCGTCGGCCGCCGAGGCGCTGCACGAGCAGGTAGAGACGGACGGATCGCTTCATGGTGACTCTGTCTCGGGATTGCGCCACGGCGACCGTCCGGGGCTCTCCCTCGCTGCCGGGGCCGACCGGTCGCCGTGCGGTCGCGGATCCCGACGTGGCCGGGCCCGACGATCAGCCGTCGGCGTCTTCGAGATGCTCGAGCGTCGACAGGATGCCGCCGAAAGCGTGGGCGGCGAATGCCGTGAACAGGAACAGCAGGGCGAGCGCGAACCCTTCCGCGCGGGCGAGCTCGACATCCATGACGTTGCCGGCCATGAACGCGGGGAGGAACATGACGGCATAGGCGAACGTCCGGAGCCCGGGCCGTCGACGGACGTTCATCACGCCGAACCGGCCGTCACCCACGACGATGTACGACGCCAGTGCCAATGCGCCGGCGGCCAGGCCGTTCAGGCCGGCGAGCATCCAGGGCGCTCCGATGAGCTGCCCGACCGCGACGGCGACGAGCGCGCCGGTGGCGACGCCTACGGCGACCGACTTCGTGGTGATTACCTGCATGATTGAAGACCTCCGTGTCTGCTCGTGGGCGGTGCCGGCCAATCCGGGGCTGCGGCCTGGGCGACAGGTCCGTCGCGCGAGGTGACGCCGTTGCCGGTGGGCCGCGGTGACGGCGGCGCATCCATGCGGCCGCCTTGAACTTGCGCTATCATGGCACGGATCGGGTCGCCTGTCTCGCGTGGACAACGGGTTTCCCGTCATCGGGCAGGCACGATGGGCCGATCTCGAAACTGGAGCCCGTGCGGTACTTGGCACGGTTTCCGTTGAACCATGACCAGGAATACGATGCGCACTTGGCTTGTATTCGTCGGTGCCGGAACGCTGTCGCTGCTGGCGGGCGGCGCAACCGCGGGGGCGGCGGCGGGCGAGTCGTCCGAGGCCGTCGAGCCGGCCGTCGTGCGTCAGGCGCCCGCGGAGGCCTCTGACTCGGCCGAGGCGTCCCGCGCCGTGATCCGGCGGTACTGCGTCGCCTGCCACAACGGCCGTACGCTCACCGCCGGGCTCGCCCTCGACGACGTCGACATGACGCGGGTCGGGGACCACGCCGAGCTGTGGGAGATGGTGGTCCGCAAGCTGCGCGCGGGGCTGATGCCCCCGGCGGGGCGGCCGCGTCCCGACGAGGCGACCTACGACCGCGTGGCCACTTGGCTCGAGACCGAGCTCGACGCCGCGGCGGCGGCCTCGCCGAACCCCGGCCGCACCCAGACCTTCCACCGGCTCAACCGCGCCGAGTACCGGAACGCGGTCCGCGACGTGCTCGGCATCGCCGTCGACGTCGAGGAGCTCCTGCCCGCCGACAGCGCGAGCTACGGGTTCGACAACATCGCGGGCGTCCTGCGCGTGTCGGAATCGCTCATGGAGCGTTACCTGACCGCGGCCCGGCGCATCGGCCGCGCCGCGGTGGGCACGACGCCGCCCACGGCGGTGGCCCGCACCTACACCGTGTCGCCCGCCCTGCCGCAGGACGACCACGTCGAGGGCCTGCCCTACGGGACCCGGGGGGGCGTGCTGCTCACCCATCGGTTCCCGCTCGACGCCGAGTACGTGCTGCGGGTCGAGGTGTCGCGGGTGGCGGGCGGGGCGCAGCTCGAGGTGACCATCGACGGCGAGCGGGTCGAGCTCTTCCGCATGCAGCAGGGGCTGCCGTCGCTCGACATCGACGGGAACGAGGTGGGCGACAACCTTGAGGTGCGGCTGCCCGTCGCGGCCGGCCCCCGCGAGATCGGGGTCGCGTTCCTGAAGACGCCGGCCCTGCTGTCGGAGACGCCGCGCCGCCTCTTCCTGAACCCGACGGTGAGCCGCCGCGAGCTGCCGTACCTGCGCAGCGTCACCGTCACCGGGCCGTTCGACGCGGCCGGCCCCGGCGACACCCCGGCCCGCCGGCGCCTCTTCGTGTGCCGGCCCGCGGCCGCCGGCGAGGAGGCGGCCTGCGCCGACACCATTCTCGCGACGCTGGCCCGGCGGGCGTGGCGTCGGCCGGTCGACGACGCCGACCTCGAGATCCTGCGCATCGCCTTCGCGGCGGGGCGCGAGGGCGGCGGCTTCGAGGCCGGCATCGAGCGCGCGTTGCAGCAACTGCTGGTGAGCCCCGAGTTCCTGTTCCGGGTCGAGGCCGATCCGGCGGACGCCCCGGCCGCGGCCGGCGGCAACTACCGCGTCGGCGACCTCGAGCTGGCGTCGCGGCTGTCGTTCTTCCTCTGGAGCAGCGTGCCCGACGACGAGCTGCTCGACGTGGCGGCGGCCGGCCGTCTGTCCGACTCCGCGGAGCTCGGGCGGCAGGTGCGCCGGATGCTCTCCGACGACCGCGCCCGGGCCCTGACCGACAACTTCGTCGGCCAGTGGCTGCAGCTCCGGAACCTGGAGGCCGCCCGGCCGTCGCAGGTGCTCTTCGCCGACTTCGACGACGGGCTGCGACAGGCGTTCCGCCGCGAGACCGAGCTGTTCTTCGAGAGCATCGTGCGCGAGGACCGCAGCGTGCTCGACCTGCTCGACGCCGACTACACCTTCGTCAACGACCGGCTGGCGCGGCACTACGGCATTCGCCACGTGCAGGGCAGCCACTTCCGGCGGGTGCCGGTGAGCGGGCACCGGGGCGGGCTGCTCGGGCAGGGCAGCATCCTGACCATCACCTCGCACCCGGTGCGGACGTCGCCGGTGTTCCGGGGCAGGTGGATACTGACCAACATCCTCGGCACGCCGCCGCCCGACCCGCCCCCCAACGTGCCGGCGCTGCCGGACCGGGCGGGGGCCTACGCCGACCGCACCCCGTCGATGCGGGAGCGGATGGCCGCGCACCGCGACAACCCCGCCTGCGCGAGCTGCCATGCGATGATCGACCCGCTCGGCTTCGGCCTCGAGCGCTTCGACCCCGTCGGCCGGCTGCGCGACGTCGACGAGCAGCACCAGCCCATCGACGCGTCGGGGGTGCTGCCGGACGGGACGGCGTTCGACGACGTCCCCGGGCTCAGGGCGGCGCTGCTGGCGCGCCCGGACCGGTTCGTGGGCACGCTGACCGAGAAGCTGCTGACGTATGCGCTGGGCCGGGGGCTGGAGCCCTACGACATGCCGGCGGTGAGGCGGATCGTGCGTGCCGCCGCGGACGAGGAGTACCGCCTGTCGGCCGTCGTCCTCGGCATCGTCGAGAGCCTGCCGTTCCGTGAACGGCGCACGGCCCCGGCCGAGGCGCCGCTGGCCGCCGCGCGCTGACGGCGGATAGCAGTAACGGCGGATGGCCCCGGCGGAGGCGCCGCTGGCCGCCGCGCGCTGACGGCGGACAGCAGTGCGTTCGCTGGCGAGTCGGCGTACCTGGCGAGTTGGGTTTTCGCTCGCTCGCGAACCCGAGTCGTTGGTTGGCGAACTGGCGTTTGTCCGCCCGCGAACCGGGCGTCGTTGGCGAGTTGGCGTTAGTTCGCCCGCGAGCCGGATTTCGTTCCTTGGCGAACGGAGCGCGATTCGCCGGCGAACCTGCGTGCGGTTCGTTGGCGACGGGGGGTTCGTTCGCCGACCGCAGTTCGTTCGTCCGTAGAGCCGATCCGTTCGTGAACCCGAATTCGTTTCGAGTCGATCCGTCGGCGAGTTGACCTGCTGACCTCAAGGAGATCGGGATGATCATCACCAAGATGGCGCTGCCGCGGCGGAGCTTCCTGCGCGGGATGGGGGCGACGCTGGCTCTTCCCTTCCTCGACGCGATGGTGCCGGCGCTGTCGGCCGCCGCGCCGGGGGCGAGCCGGGTCACCCGCCTGGGCTTCGTCTACGCGCCCAACGGCACGTACCTGCCCAACTTCCACCCCGCCACCACCGGGAAGGGCTACGAGATGACCCCGGTGCTGCAGGCGCTCGAGCCGTTCCGCAACGACATGGTGGTGCTGAGCGGCCTGAGCAACAAGGGGGCCGAGACGCAGAGCGAGGGCGGCGGCGTCCACACCCGCGTGCACACCGCGTGGCTCAGCGGCACGCGCCCGAAGAAGACCGAGGGGGCCGACATCGAGGCGGGCACCTCGATCGACCAGATGGCGGCGGCGAAGATCGGGGCCGACACCCCGCTGCGCTCGCTGCAGCTCTCGCTCGACCACGAGAACATCGTCGGAAGCTGCGAGAACGGGTATAGCTGCGTCTACCAGCACACCTACTCGTGGAGCGACCCCACGACCCCGATGCCGATGGAGAGCAATCCGCGCGCGGTCTTCGAGCGGCTCTTCGGCGAAGGGGGCTCGCCCAAGGAGCAGGCGGCGAGGCTCGAGCGGGACCGCAGCGTCCTCGACCTCGCGATGGCCGACATGGCCCGCCTGCAGAAGCGCCTCGGGGTGCGCGACCGCGTCATGGTCGACGAGTACCTCGACTCGGTGCGCGACGTCGAGCAGCGCATCCAGCGGGCCGAGCGCCAGAGCAAGGTGTCGCCGATGCCCATCGCCGACCCCCCGGTCGGGGTGCCCGACTCGTTCGACGACCACGCGAAGCTGATGTTCGACCTCGAGCTGCTCGCGTTCCAGTCGGACGTGACGCGGGTCGTCGCGTTCCAGATCTCGCGCGAGCTGAACGGGCGGCCGTATCCCTGGATCGGGGTGCCGGAGGGCCACCACGCCGTCTCGCACCACCAGATGGACCCCGTCAAGATCGCCCAGGGGGCCAAGATCAACGCGTACCACGTGTCGCTGTTCGCCCGGTTCCTCGATCGGATGAAGAACACCCCGGACGGCGACGGGTCCCTGCTCGACCACACCCTGCTGCTCTACGGCACGGGCATGGGCGACAGCGACCACCACACGCCGGTCAACCTGCCCGCCGTGGTGGTGGGCGGCGGCGGGGCCATCGCGGGCGGGCGGCACGTCCGGTACCCGATGCACACGCCGTTCACGAACCTCGGCCTGACCCTGCTCCACAAGGTCGGCGTGGAGCGCGAGCGGGTGGCCGACTCCACCGGGCTGTTGACGGACCTGTAGGCCGGAATCGTCGCCGGCGGCTCCGGTTGCCGTTCAGCCGAGTCCTTCCGGGAGCCCGCGCCGTTCGGCGGTGCAGACTCGTGGATGTCGGAGAATCGTCCGAAAACGGGCGCAGGGTTGGGCGGCGGCCTCCGGTCGCCACCCAACGAACCGTCAGGAGGCGCGCCTTCGACGGCGCGGCTTACTGGCCCGCAGGTCGTCGGTTGCGGCTCCGATTGCCGCCGAATCGACCAGCCAGGGGCTGCACCTCGACGGTGCAGATTCCTGGACGCCGGAGAATCGACCATGGAGATGAATCGACGACAGTGGCGCAACGGGCTGGCGGCTGCGGTAGCGGGCGTGCTCCTGTCCATCGCGGCGGCGCCGACGGCGTCTGCTCCGGCGGAAGCCGAGGCGTCGCTGATCGCGGCGGCGCGCGCCGGCGACGGCGCGGCGGTCGAGGCCCTGCTCGGCGGCGCGGTCGACGTGAACGCGTCGGAGACCGGGGGCATGACCGCGTTGCATTGGGCGGTGCAGGGTGATGCGGCCGACGTCGTGGGCCTGCTGCTCGACGCCGGCGCCGACGCCACGGCGCCCAACCGCTACGGGGTCGCGCCCCTCACCTTGGCCGCCATCAACGGCAACGCGGCCGTCGTCGGCCGGCTGCTCGCGGCCGGGGCCGACCCGAACCGGCGACTCGCGGACGGCGAGACGGTGCTGATGACCGCCGCCCGCACGGGACGGCCCGACGTCGTCCAGGCCCTGCTCGCGGCCGGGGCCGACCCCAACGGGTCCGAGCCGGCGCGGGGCCAGACCGCGCTGATGTGGGCGGCGGCCGAGAACAACGCCGACACGATCCGCGCCCTCGTCGCCAACGGTGCCGACGTCGCCGCGCGCACCGGCGACCCCGCGGCCGGCGAGCCGGGCGGGGTGTTCTCTGCCGAGGTGGGGCTGACCCGCGACGCGCGGTCGGGGCCCTCGTTCACGGCGCTGCTCTTCGCGGTGCAGCTCGGCCAGCTCGACGCGGTGCGGACCCTCCTCGAGCTCGGGGCCGACGTGAACGACACGTTCCCCGACGGCACGAGCGCCCTCGTCGTGGCCGCCATGAACGGGCAGCACGAGGTGGGCATTCACCTCATCGACCAGGGGGCCGACGTGAACGCGGCCGAACAGGGCTGGAACGCGCTGCATCAGGTCATCCGCCTGCGCCGCACCAACATCGGCCACATGCCGCCCCCCGAGGGCCGGGGCAACCTGAGCAGCATGGACCTCATCCACCGGCTGCTCGCGGCCGGCGTCGACGTCAACGCGCCGATGACCGCCGACTTCCGCGACGGCTACCGCAACCGGCTGAACCGGGTCGGGGCCACGCCGTTCCTCCTCGCCTCGAAGAACGTCGACACCGAGGTCATGCGCGTGCTCCTCGACGCCGGGGCCGACCCCCTGATTCCCAACGCCGACCTCACGACCCCGCTCATGGTCGCGGCCGGCGTCGACATGTGGAACCCCGGCGAGGACGGCGGGGCCACGGTCGAGCACGAGCCCGAGGCCCTCGAGGCCGTCGAGATGCTCGTGGCGCTGGGCAACGACGTCCACGCCGTCAACGACCGCGGCGAGACCGCGCTGCACGGGGCCGCGTACCGCGGCGCCCCGAGCATCGTCGACTACCTCGTCGGGCAGGGGGCCCGGCTCGACGCCCGCAGCGCCCAGGGCTGGACGCCGTGGACCATCGCCAACGGCGTCTTCTACTCGCTCTTCTACAAGGAGCAGCCGGCCACCGCGGCCCGCCTCGCCGAGCTGATGGCCGAACGCGGCATCTCCACCGCGGGCATGGCCGACGAGCTGCGCACCTGCTTCGACTGCGGCCGCAACCGCGGCAACGCCCGCGACGCCGAGGGCCGCCGCGTCGCCCAGCCGACCCCCGACCGCGTTCCGTCGGCGGTCGAGCCGGCGGCCCAGGAAGCGGCGCAGCCGGTGCCGGAGTAGAGCGGACGTTTGGCGCCCTCGTTTCTCGACCGGACGAGGGCGCCGCCTCCTCCAGGAGGCGGATGCCACCTACGAATGGGACGCGTCAGACCTTGAGCAGTTCTTGAAGTGCAGCCCTCGCAGGGTGTCCGAACTGGACTCCGCGGAATCCGTACTCCCCGGCCCGGGGGAATCGAGTGATGCTGCCGGCCCCTGGGAGCGGATCGCGGGCGAGATAGCCGCCGAGGTACCCGCGGCCGAGGTCTTCGCCCTTGCCGACAGTATCCGCAGGACGAAGACGCGGCCGAGGGAGATCGACGCACAACTCCTGGCGAGATCGCGAGGCGAGATCGGTCGCGACCTGGACCCCGCACAGAAGGTGAGGGTCCGGGACGCTTTTCTCCGTGCGCTCGAGGCCCGCCTTGACGAACAACCAGTTGACTAGAAGGCGGCGGTGACCGCAAGGCGGACGATGCGGCCTTCGAGGACGCGGTTGGCGCGCTCCCACGCGCTCAGGGCCTGGTACGCAGCCCCCGTGCTGCCCCTGGCGTCCCGCGACGCGCCGTGCTCGAGGTCGACGCCGTTGTTGAGGGTGTTGAAGAGCTCCAGCCGCACGTCGTAGCGCCGGCTCCCGACGTCGAACACCTTCTGGACGCTCACGTCGAGCTGCGTCCAGAAGGGCAGGAACTTCACGCTGTTCACCGGGATCATCGGGTACCACGCGGCGTCGGTGCTGCGCTCGACGGTGGCGACGCCGTCCGGGACGATGTTCTGCCCGAGCACGCACGGCGCCAGGCAGTGGCCGGGTTGCCCGTACAGCTCCCGGGAGTAGGTGGCGTACCTGGGGCTCTCGGACGTGCGGCTGACGTAGATGCCTTCCTGCAGGCCGCCCCAGTCGCCGAGGCCGCCCGGATACGCCTGCAGCGACGCCCCGAGCTGCAGGTCGCCGACGCCGGGCAGCGAGAACGGCTGCGTGCCCGACAGCTTGAACTCGTTCCGGAACGGACGCGGGTAGGCGCCGGCGTCGCAGAACCGCAGTTGGCTCGGCTCGTCGCCCCGGTCGACGATGTCCTGGCAGTTGTCGACCTCGCCGCCGTACCGGCTGCCGGCGCCGCCGTTGGTGTCGTAGCCGTGGATCGACGTCCGGCCCGTGTCCTCCATCGACCAGCCGCCGAACAGGACGCCGCCGCCCGGCAGCCGGCCCTGCACGCTCAGCTCGAAGCCCCGGTAGACGTTGCTGTAGCCGGGGCCGCGGGTGCGGTCGGTGTAGCCCACGGTGTCGGTGCGCACGTCCGGGTCGATGCTGAACGCGGTGAAGTGCCCGACGAGCGGGTACGGCCGCGCGACCTGGAAGTGGCGGACGCCCGCGAGCTCCGGGAGCGGGTTGCCCGCCGGGTCGGCGCCGAAGTGGGCGAAGGTCCAGTTGGGGTTGTCGTCCCACCACGTGTCGTGGAACGTGCGCCGGCGGAACTCGCCGCTCAGCGACAGCCCCGGGACGATCTCCCGCTGGACGCCGGCGGTCCAGATGCGGTTGTGCTCGCGCGCGGTGATGGCGGGTAACCGGGTGGGGGCCGAGACGGACCCGAAGGTCGACGACTCCCGCGGCCCGATCTCCCAGTTCTGGGCGATGCCGTCGTGGTTGCTCCCGTACGGGTCGAGGCCCGAACAGGCGCTCCCGCCCGCCGTCATGTGGCAGTCCCACCAGTCGCGGCCGTCTCCGGCGAGGAACCCGTAGGCGTAGCGCCGCGCCAGGTTACCGCCGATGTCGCGCACGTACTTGTTCCAGCCGAGCTTGAGCACCGTGCGGGCGTCGCCGAACAGGTCGTAGGCCACGCTCAGGCGGGGCGAGAGGTCGGGGCCGAAGCGGGGCAGCCTGCTCGACGGGCGCGCCGGCTGGAGCTGTGCGGGCACGAACCGGCCCAGGCCCCGGGGGGCATCGGGCACCGAGACGGCGGCGAAGTCGAGCCGCATCCCGTAGTCGAGGGTCAGCCGGTCGAGGGTCCACGAGTCCTGCGCGTAGAAGCCGCCGTTGTAGTCCTGTTGATAAGCCAAGTTGGACGGGTGGTTGTAGACGACGACGCGGTCGGGCGTGCCCATCAGGCCGCAGGGCCGCCCGGCGTCGCGGTTCGCCTGCGCCCGGGGGTGGCTGCAGTCGAACCACGGGAGGCCCTGAAACTGGTCCTGGATCAGGCGCCCGCGGGGGTTCGGGGCGTCCTCGTAGAGCAGCTCCAGGTGGCCGTTGCTGGTGTTGGTGTGGCGGTTGCGGCCCCGGGAGAAGTCCATCCCGACCTTGACGCTGTGCGAGCCGGTGACGTAGGACAGCGAGCCCCGGTACGCCCAGCGGCGCGTGTAGTTGTTGTTCTCGCCGTTGGCCTTGGCGCCGTACCGCAGGCCGAGCAGGCCGTCGTAGGTCGAGACCTGGCTGTACCAGGGGTCGCCGCCCAGGGCTGGCGCAAGCTGCGCCGCGTGCCGGGTCGAGCCGACGGGCGGGAAGCACGGGGTTTCGATGCACGCCGCGAGGTCGGCGGCGTCGGGCCGCGGCTGGAAGATGCTCGGGCCGCCCTCCCGGTACTGGTAGTAGTTGGTGTCCCAGTCCTGGTACGACAGCGAGAAGCCGAACTCGGCGAGCATCCGGCCGCTCGTCGCGCCCGTCCACTTCGCGGTTCCCGTGTCGTAGTGCGGCGAGGTCCACGCCGACCCCGCCGTCGTCAGGTCGACGTCAGGGCCCCCTTGGCCGAACCGGCGCTTTCTCGCCTTGTCGAACATCGCCGAGAGCTTCTGCCGCGGCGTCACCTGCCACGTCAGCCGCGCGGTCGCGCTGGCCACGCTGTTCCGGTCGGCGCCGAAGCTGGCGGCGTTCTGCCGCGCCGACGTGAAGAGCTGCAGCCGGTCGCGGATCAACGGACCGCCGAACGAGCCGTTGACGTCGTACAGCGTGTCGACCCGGGCCGGCCGACTGACGCCCAGCGCTTCGAGACGCGGGTTCCGGTTGTCGGCCTCCGGCGGCGCCCCGATCAATGGCGGCGCGCCGCCGATGAAGAGGTTCCCGCCGAACCGGTCGCCGCCCTCGTGGGGAATCAGGTTGATGCGCAGGCCGCCGGTCTGCGTCTCGGCCCCGTGCCCCGACGTCGTGTACGACGTCTCGGCCGCGAGCATCGGGTTGAGGTAGGCCTGATAGCGGCCGTCGCTGATCATCGTGTTGACGGTCAGCCCGTCGATCTCCACCGTGGCGTGGGCGGCGTCGAGGCCGCGGCCCATCATCTCGGACTGCTGCGCCCCGGCGGTGCCGCCCACGTCCGGCTTGTGGACCCTGACGCCCGGAATCAGCAGGGCGTACGACCACAGGCTGCGCCCGGTCGGCATGGCTTCCAGCATCTCGCGGGTCATCACCACGCCGCGCCGGGCCCGCCGGGGGTCGACCCGGGGAGGCGCGACCGACAACGTGGCGTCGACCGACAAGGTCGCGCCGGCTGCGAGGACGACCCCGTCGCGCCTCACGGTA
>JAJEEA010000143.1 GCA_022821235.1 Vicinamibacteria bacterium | reverse complement strand
CCCCCCAGTGGCCGTCGAGCTGCAGGCCGCTGGCCGCCACCGCGAGGGTCGCGGCCAGCGCCAGCACGTGCATCGCGGCCCCGGGGTCGATGCGCCGCACGCCGGCCGCCACCGCCCACCACGCCGCGGCCAGGAGGGCCGTCACCAACCCCGTCGCGGCGGGGAAGTGCGGCTCGAGCACCGCCTGCAGGCCGAACGCGAGGCCGAACCCGTTGACGGGCACGAGGACGACGTCGGCCGCGTGCAGCGGCCCGCCGTCGCGCCGCAGCAGCTCGATCTGGGCGGCCGCGTGCAGGCTCGCGACCGCGATCCAGGTCACGACGGCGGGGACCAGCCACGTGCCGTCCTGGTCGGCGCCCGTCCAGCCGAGCAGCGGCCAGGCCACCAGGGCCCAGAGTCCGAGGCGGGCCCACATCGCGCCCGCCCGAGCGGCGATCGCGACCCCGGCCCCGGTCACCGCGATCAGGTAGACGAGGAACGCGAGCCAGTGGTCGCCGAGGATGCTCAGCGAGGCGGCGTGGTACCAGAGCGGGGTGGTCGCCAGCGCCCACCGCGTCGCGCCGGCGTACGGGCGGGTCGACTCGCGCGACCGGTACAGGACCCAGAGGAACAACGCCGCGTACAGCGTCAGGAACAGCTCCGTCCGCAGCCAGGCGCCGGGCTGGTAGAAGCGGACGTACCACACGGACACGGTCAGCCCCGTCAGCACGAAGCTGGCCAGGGTCAGGGCGGGCCAGTCGCGCCGGTGGGCCAGGTGGACGATGGCGGCGACGAGCAGGGCGACGTAGGTGAACAGGACCAGCTGCGCGTCGGCGCCCCCGCCGACGAGGAACGGGGTGGCGAACCCGCCGACCACCGCCATCATCGCGAGGGGCTGGGCGCGCAGCCGGTCGGCCTGGAACGCCGCGAAGGCGGTCACCGCCACGAGCATCGCGAAGCCGGTGGCGGCGTCGACGAGGCCGTACAGGTTCAGGGCCGCGTAGACGGCGAGGTACCAGGCCGAGATCCCCCCGCCTGCGAGGGTCGTGCCGAACCGCGCGTGGCCGCGGGCCGCGAACCGCCGGCCCGACACGATCAGCATTCCGCCCGCGAGCACCCCGGTGCCGACCCGCATCGGTTCGGTGATCCACTGGTTGACGAACGCGTAGCGGATGAACAGGCCCACCCCGACGACGAGGGTGGCCACGCCGGCGTAGAGCATCCAGCGGGTGCCGATGCGGGTCTCGAGCAGCAACGGTTCCGGCTGACCGTACGGGGATGCGAGGGCCGGGTCCTGCACGGGAGGCGCCGGGGCGGTTGCCGGGGGAGGCGGGCCCGCAGCCGGCGTGGCGGCTGCCGCGGCGACCGCCACGCCGCTGGCATCGGGAGGCGGGGCCGCAGCCGGCGTGGGGGGGGCTGCGCCTGCCCCGCCAACGGGCCGGCCCGGCGCCTCGGGCACTGCCGCCCGCGGTGGCGCCTCTCCCTGCATCCATCGTTCGAGGCGCGCGAGGCGGTGCTCGATATCGAGGACCCGCGCACGTACCGCCGACGCGTACAGGAAAGCGACGATCGGCAGAACGAGCATCAGGACGAACCCGACGACGGCGGCGAGCAGGACCTCGATCATGGGCATGCCTGGTGTTCTCCCGCCCCCTCGGTTCAGCCCGAGAGCCGGCCGAGCGCCTTTCCGACGACGGCGGCGAGCAGGACCTCGATCATGGGCATGGTTGGGGCCTCGCCCGCCCTCCTCGGCTCGGCGCGAGAGCCGACCGAGCGCCTTTCCGACGACGACGGCGCCCGCTGGGGTCGTTGCGCGACGACGCGTTCCGCTGCTTCGACCGGCTCGGGTTCCCCACGACCCGGCTCGAGGAGTGGCGCTTCACCAACGTCGCCCCCATCGTCGATAGCAGGACCTCGATCATGATGGGCATTGGTCCGGGGAGCTCCCGCCCGCCCTCGGCTCAGCCCGAGAGCCGCCCGAGGGCCTCGGCCGAGGCCGATTCCGGCCACACCGGCGCCGGGGCCGCCACGTATCCGGCGTGGGCCAGCCGGCTCTGGAACCAGGAGGTCTCGGTGGCGTGGAAGAGCAGCTTGCCGGCCAGGTGCGCCACCACGTAGACCTGACCGGCGAGGAGCCCCCCCCACGTCGGGATTACGGTCGAGACGGCCGGCGCGGCGGCCGCGTAGACGCCGATGACCGCGGCCAGCACCATGCCGTTGGCGGCGTAGAGCCCGACGCAGGAGGCGGGATGCCGCCGCACGAAGCGCCAGCCGGCGAGCAGCGCCCCGATCACGCTGCGACGATCCTCCACCACCGCCCGCACCCGGGCGTAGTCGAACACGAGGCCGACCAGCGCCAGCAGCAGCCCGAACCCCAGGTGGCGGAGCAGCCCGGTCGCGGTCATGCCGTCGCCCGGCGGCGGCGCGCCGACCGCCCACGGGTGGACCATCCGGAAGAGCGTCCAGTACACGAGGCCCGCGATGAGGGCCAGGCGCAGAAGCCGCGGTCCGTACACGCCGCAGGCGGCGAAGAACCCGGCGCCGCGGGTCGGCCGGTTCCGGGCGTAGCGGTCGATGGCGCCGGCCGAGAAGAGGGTCCAGGCCGCGAGGTAGGCGACGACGACGGCGGCGAGAGCAGGGTCGGGGCCCTCGCCGTCGAGCAGGACGCGCAAATCGGCGGTGGGGACGCCCGTCCCCGAGAGCCCGGCCGCGCACGGCAGGCCGTCGACCGGGTACACCGCGTTCGAGAACCGCCACCAATGGAGGGGAATGCAGCCGGCCGCGGGGCCGCCGGCCCCCGGCTCTTCACGCAGGGCCGTCTGGAGCCCGTCTCTCAGCAGCAGCCCCGGCGGCAGGGCCACCGCGACGGTCAGCATCATGGCGCCGACCAGGACCATCGGCGCCCGCGCCACGCGACGCACGCCGTCCCCCAGGGGCGCGATGAACGACATCACCCCAGGAGGCCGCGGGGTGGCCGGTGGTCCTGCCCGCGAACCTGCTTGGCCATGGCCGCTACAGTATCACTCTCCGTCGCTCGCTCCGTTGCCGCCGCACACACAACGAAGGGGCGCTCCGTTTGGGAGCGCCCCTTCGACGAGACGGCCGCGGTCGAGCCCGGCCCGTGCGGTCAGCGGTAGTCGTCGCGCACGGGATGGAACACGTCGATGATGCGGCACCGGGTGATCGCCCGGCCCGAGTGGACGGCGTTGGGCGGAATGACCGCGACCATGCCCGCCCCGAGCCGCTGGGTCCGGTCCTCGATGGTCAGCTCGAACTCCCCGTCGAGCACGTGCGCCACCTGCTCGTGGGGGTGGGAATGCTCGGGCAGCTCGGCCCCGGCCGCGATGGTCCAGGTGACCGAGGTCATCGTGACCCCGTTCGCGAACCGGCCCACGAAGCCCGGCATCGGTTCCTTGCGGGCCATGTCGGTGGGCGAGAGGAACGCCACGGCTCAGTCCCTCAGCCCGAAGGTGAAGACGACGTTGCCGGCCGCGATGGTCACGTACTGCTGCCCGTCGACGGCATAGGTGATCGCGGCGGAGTGGACGCGCCGGCCCACGTTCATGTGCCAGAGCTCCTCGCCGCTGACCGCGTCGAGGGCGTAGAAGTAGCCGTCGACGCTGCCGCTGAACACGAGGTCGCCGGCGGTGGCGGTGACCCCGGCCGTCGACCGCGGCTGGATGGGGTACTCCCACCGGACGTCGCCGGTCCGCGGGTCGATGGCCCGGATGGCGCTGTAGTAGTTGTCGGCCGGCAGCGGCCGTTGCGCGCCTCCGCCCGTGAACTGGTCGCCCTCGACGTACTCCTCGTCGCGCTTGTAGAAGATGTCCTCGCCGTCGTAGGCCTGCACGTAGAAGAGCTCGGTGCGGGGGCTGAACGCGGGCGAGAACCAGTTGGTGCCGCCGCCGACCGGCGGGGAGACGAGGGTGCCCTCGGGGGTCGGCGCCGTGTTCGGCACCCGGATCGGCCGGCCGTTCGAGTCGAGCCCCACCGCCCAGGTCTGCTTGGCGTAGGGCTTCCCGAGCAGGAACTCGCCGGTCTCGCGGTCGATGGTGTAGAAGAAGGCGTTGCGGTTCGCCCACATCATGACCTTGCGCTCCTCGCCGTCCATCGTCAGGTCGGCGAGAATCGGCACCTGGATGGCGTCCCAGTCGTGCACGTCGTGGGGCGTGAACTGGAAGTACCACTCGAGCTGGCCGGTGGTGCCGTTGAGGGCCATGGCCGAGTCCGAGTAGAGGTTGTCGCCGAGCCGCACGTCGCCGTTCCAGTCCGGCCCGGGGTTGCCGGTGCCCCAGTAGACGATGTCGAGGTCGGGGTCGTAGGCGCCGGTGATCCAGCTCGCCGAGCCCCCGGTGCGCCACGAGTCGCCCGCCCACGTCTGGTTGTCGGGATGGTCGGGGCCCGGAATCGTCCACGCCCGCCACACCTGCTCGCCCGACGCCGCGTCGTACGAGTCGATGAAGCCGCGGATGCCGTACTCGCCGCCGGCGATGCCCGTCACCACCTGGTCCTTGACGACGAGCGGCGCGGCGGTCTTGCTGTAGCCGGCCTGGTGGTCGGCGGTCTCCCGGTCCCACACCAGGTTGCCGGTGCGCGCGTCGATGGCCACGAGGTGGGCGTCGAGGGTGCTCATGAAGAGCGTCTCGCCGAGAATCGCCACGCCGCGGTTGTTGCGCCCGCAGCAGATGCGCAGGTCGTCGGGCAGCGGGTGGTCGTAGCGCCAGTACTGCCGGCCGGTGGCGGCATCGACCGCGACCACGTTGCTGGGCGCCTCGGTGATGAACATCACGCCGTCGACGACGAGGGGGACGGTCTCGGCCCGGTCGAGCTGCGGGATCTGGTAAGCCCACTTCAGCTCGAGCTCGCCGACGTTGCGGTTGTGAATCTGGTCGAGCCGGCTGTAGCGCTGGGCGTCGAGGGTGGCCGAGTACATCAGCCAGTTCTCGGGCTCGTCGGCCGCGTTCAGCAGCCGCTCCCAGGTGACGGGCGAGAACGAGGGGCCGTCGCCGGACCCCGACTCCTGCGCCGCGGCCGGCGCCGCGACGAGCGCGGTCGCGAGGACGATGGCAAGCCGTTTCATGATCAGGTCTCCTCCCGCCGGAGCGAGTACAGATAGGCGACGAGGTCTTCCACCTCGTCCTCGGTCAGGAGGGCGTTCACGCTGGGCATGATCGAGCTGGTGACGCGCTCGTACGACCGCACGCCGCTCTTCGAGAACGACCAGAGGTCCTCGTTCTCGTCCATGATCCGCATCGTGAACGTGTCCTCGCTCATGCGCAGGCCCTCCACGACCGACCCGTCCTCGCGGGTCACGCGCAGGGTCCACCAGCGCGGCGCGAGGTCCTCGTCGGGCGTGCGCAGGTCGCTGACCAGCTCGTCGGGGTCGCGGCGGTCGCCGACCCGGGTCAGGTCGGGGCCGCGCCGGCCGCCCTCGCCGCCCACCATGTGGCAGCTCGAGCAGTTGCCCTTGCCCTCGAACACCATCCGCCCGGCCGCGACGTCGCCCGGCAGGTCGACGGCGGGGGTGCTGTTCAGCGAGTTCAGGTAGCTCACCACCATCCACACCGACTGGTCGGTGGCGTTGCGGCTGATGCCGATCATCTGGGTGTTGGGGATGCCCTCGCGGACGATGCGGAACAGGCCCGCGTCGGTGCTGGCGCTGGTGAAGCCGTTGGTCAGGGCCGGTCCCAGCTCGCCGCCGTCGCCGGTCTGGCCGTGGCAGCGGGTGCACTGCTGCTGGTACAGCCGCTGGCCCATCCGGATGTCGAGCGTCGTGGTGAACGGGTTCTCGGTGGTCTCCTGAGCGCGTGGGGCGGCCGGCGCCGTCACGAGGACGGTGGCGGCCAGCACCGCCGCCGCCGGAATCGCCCACAGGCTGCGCATTCGCATGATGCCCTCCGGTAGTCGGTTGGTCTCGGTGATGTCCTTGCTCGCACGTCGACACGCACTGATGGCTCGAGGCTCGACCGGCGGTCGCCCACGCAGCCTGGAGCATCCAGGGGGGGATGAACCGCACCCCCGGGGCGAGGGCCTCCGGCCCTCGGGGCGCGGCCTTCGGGAACGATTCCTGCCGGAGCCGTCGAACGCCTGACGATATCATGCAGCGCGCCGCGCGCGCCACGTGTCGGTGCGGCGCGCGGTCGCCCCGAACAGGCGGGCGGTTTCCCGGCGCGCGGCGTCCGCCCGGAAGATGTTCTTCCGCCTTGCCGGGTCACCTCGAACCGGTCCCTCCACCGCGACGAGGAGACGTCCTCCGCCACGATGCGCCATACGCGACTGGCTCGCGCCGGCCCTGCTGCCATCACCCTGCGGCGACGTGGCGCAGGTGACGGCGCTTTCTCGAGGAAGCGTCCTACGGCGTCACGTTCCACGGCCGCTCCCAGGGCCGGAGCGGACGTCGGCGGGCGATGAGCGGCAGATCCTGCCGTTGTTCGAGGGTGACGAACACATCCAGATCGTAGGTGCGGGTGGGCTCGGCGTAGAAGAGGACGGCGGTCGCGCCGCCGACCGCGTACTGCGTCACGATGCCCTCGTGCTGCGTCATGACTGAATGTTCGGGTGCGTGGGCGGTGATTCGTCAACGATTGCGGGCCCCAAACCCATGTCCGTATCCGAAGATTGGGACGTGACGCACCACTCGTCGCGCATCCGGTTCAACACGCGGAAGACGTCCGCCAGAGAGCTCATCGGGCGCAGGCTCCCCCGCTCACATCAGCCCGACCAGCCAGAGCGACAGCGACGGGACCGCAATCAGCAGCAGCAGGCGCAGGATGTCGGCGATCCAGAAGGGCGCGACCCCGCGGAAGATGGTGTTCAGGGGCACGTCGGGCAGGACGTTGCGCAGGACGAACACGTTGAGGCCGACGGGCGGGGTGATGAGGCTGATCTCGGTCGCGACCACGACCACGATGCCGAACCAGATAAGGGCCGCGTCGGGGGTCGCCAGGGCCGTCGAGGCGAAGTCGAGCTCGTACATCAGGGGGGCGAAGACGGGGACGGTCAGCAGGATCATCGACAGGCTCTCGAGCACGCAGCCGAGGGCCAGGTAGATGAGGACGATGCCGGCCATCACGACCCAGGCGTTCACCCCGAGCGAGGCTATCCACGCGCCCAGGGCCTCGGGCAGCCCGGCGAAGTTGATGAAGTTCGAGAAGATCTCCGCGCCGATGAGGATCGCGAAGATCATCGCGGTGGTCCGGGCGGTCTGGACGCACGCGTCGAACAGTTGACGGGCGGTCACCCCGCCGGCCGCCACCGTGATGCACAGGGCGGCGCCCGCGCCGACTCCCGCCGCCTCGGTGGGCGTGAAGAAGCCGCCGTAGATGCCGGTCAGGATGAGGACGAACAGCCCGGTCACGGCCGCGACCCCGAAGCGCTCGCGGCGCGAGAACGGCTCCCGGTGATCGGTGCGCGGGGCGGCGGCGGGGTCGAGGCGGACGACCACCGCCACCGCGGCGACGTAGAACACGACGCCCACGATGCCCGGCACCACGCCGGCGATGAAGAGGCGGCCGATGTCGCTCTCGGTCAGCAGCCCGTAGACGATGAGGATGACGCTGGGCGGAATGAGGATGCCCAGCGTGCCCCCCGCCGCGATCGAGCCGGTGGCGAGGCTGTCGGCGTAGCCGTAGCGCCGCATGGAGGGCATCGCGACCTTCGACATCGTGGCCGCGGTGGCGAGCGACGAGCCGCAGACCGCGCTGAACCCGCCGCAGGCGACCACCGAGGCCATGGCGAGCCCGCCGCGCACCCGCCCGAGCAGGGCGTTGGCGGCGGCGTACAGGCCGTGGCTCACCCCCGAGATGGTCAGCAGGTTGCCCATCAGGATGAACAGCGGCACGACCGACAGCGAGTAGGAGAGGCCGGTCTCGAAGGCGACGTTCCCGACCATCGCCCAGGCCGCGGGCCAACTTCGGAGCATGGCGAAGCCGACGGCGCCGACCGCGGCCATCGCGAACGCGATGGGCACCCGCAGGAAGACCAGCGCGAGCAGCGCCGCGAAACCGAGCAGCGCCGCGGTCACGAGGCGCTCCGCGCGGGTCTGTCAGGTCGAGGCCGTGGATCGCGCTGACGATGGACAAGCAGTGCCGCGGTCACGAGGCTCTCCCGGCGGGCGGCGCTCCTTGGCGAAGGGCCGAACGGCGGCACCGTGGAGCGCGCGCCGCGGTCACGAGGCTCTCCCGGCGGGCGGCGCCGCGAGCCTGGCGACGGCCAGCAGGCCGCTGAGCGCCGCCATGCCGGCCGCGAACCAGCCGAGCGGCGCCAGCGGCACGAGGAGCGCGTCGGTCGCCGCCTCGTCGTTGGCAAGCCGCGCGCTGTAGACCACGAGCCGCCACGCGATCGCCCACAGCGCGGCCGCCGACGCGACGCTGCCGAGCCACGCCAGCGCGGTCCGGACGCGCGGCGGCGAGACGTCGAAGAGCGCGTCGACGGCGACGTGCTCTCCCGTCATCGTCGCCAGCGGCAGGGCCGCGAACACGAGCGCCCCCAGCATCAGCTCGGTGAGCTCGAAGGCGCCGGCCAGGGGGGCGGTGAGCACGTAGCGGCCGACGACGTCGGCGACGGTGAGGGCCGCGAGGCCCATCAGCAGGAACGCGCAGCACCCGCCGAGCCCGAGGTCGAGCAACCCGTGGCGAAGGTCGCCGCTGCTCTCGAGCGGCGATGCATCCCTCCTGACCGCGTTGTTCGTCGATGGCATGGGCCCGGTATGCGCCCTCCCTCACGCCTTGTCAGGCGGGCACCTCGGCTGTCCGCCGGTGCCCGTCGTGCGCGGCGCTGCGCGGGTTTCGCCACGGGCTGCCCCCGCGCGGAGCAGCGATGTCCTGGAGGAGGGCACGGCGCTACCTGCCCATGCCGGCGCCCCGCCGCAGGGCCGCGAGCGCGGCCCGGCCGTCGTAGCCCCGGGTTGCCACCCTCGTCGTCCACCGGGCCTCGTGCTCCCGCGCCCGCGACCGGATGGCGTCGAGCATGGGGGGCGGCGCGTCGTAGATGTCGATGCCCGCCGCGCGGATCGCCTCGATGGCCCGCGCGTCGGCGTCGTTCCACGCGCGGCCCACCAGGTCGGCCAGCGCCTCGCCCGAGACGGCCTCGATGGCGGTCCGGTCCCGCGCCGGAATCCGCCGCCACGCGGCCTCGTTCGCCACCACGTACCAGGTGGTGTTGTAGATGCCTCCCGGCACCCGCATGGCGTACCTCAGGTGGGGGGTCAGGCGGAACGCCGTCGACGCCTCGTAGGTCATGGTGAGGCCGTCGATGACGCCGCGCGAGAGCTTCTGGTAGACGTCGCCGCTGTCCATGAAGAGGGTCGTCGCGCCGAGCCCGTCCATGAGGTCGGCGACGTAGCCGCCGGGGGTGCGGATCTTCAGCCCCGCGAGGTCGGCGGGGCGCTCGATGCGCCGGACGTTGTTGTAGAGGATGCCGGGGCCGTGGACGAAGAGGCCCAGCAGCTTCACGCCCTCGTGCTCGGCCTGGGCGTCGAGCCGGTCGGCGTACACCCGCCAGAACGCCCGCGAGCCCGCCGCCGCGTCGTCGCCGATGAACGAGAACTGGGCGAACCGCGACCGCGGGAACCGGTTGTCGCGGGTGAACGAGTGCAGGCCGTAGGTGAGGTCGGCGATGCCGTCGACGGCCATGTAGTAGTGCGACGGCGGCGAGCCCAGCGGCCTCGCGAGCAGGCGCACCGTCACCCGGCCCTCGGTCACCCTCTCGATCCGCTCGATCCAGGGCACGAACGCGTTGGCGACGATGGGGTGCCGCGGCGGGAGCCACGACGACATCACCAGCTCGGTCCGGGCGGCCGTGGTGGAGCTCTGCGTTGCGGCGAATGCGGCGGGGCCTTGCGCAACGGGCTCCTGGGCGTGGACCACCGTTGCGGCGGCCTGGGCGCCCGTGGTGACCCCCGGGGTTGCCGCGAATGCAGCGGGGCCGGTTGCCTCCGCGGCAATCGTCGTTGCAGCCGCGGTTCTTGTTCCGCGCGTTGCAGCGAATGCAGCCGGGCCCTTCGCCTCGGGCTCCCGAGTGCCGGCCGTCGCCGCGACGGCGAGGACAGCCGCGAGCGCCAGCAGGACCGCCTGCACGCGGTCGGAGGGTCGGCCCTTCGTTTGTCGAGATCCCTCTCGTGCCGCCAAGTCGCGTTCGGGGGCGCGCCGGCTCGTCACTTGTCGAGCTCCTTCCGGTGCATCCACGCCGCGTGCTGCGGCGCCCGCCTGGTCTCGGACCACTCGCGGAGCATATCCCACTTCACGGCGTCGAGCCTGGCCAGCAGGGCGTCCTCTTCCGGGTCGGGACACGCGAGCTCGATGCGGTGTCCGTTGGGGTCGAAGAAGTAGATGGAATGGAAGATGGCGTGGTCGGTCACCCCGAGCACCTCGACGCCGTTGGCCTCGAGACGCGCCCGGAACGCGAGCAGGGTCTCGCGGTCCTTCACCTTGAAGGCGATGTGCTGGACCCACTCCGGCGTGTTGGGGTCGCGCCCCATCTCGGGCTTCGTGGGCAGCTCGAAGAAGGCGAGCACGTTGCCCTGCCCGGCGTCGAGGAAGACGTGCATGTAGGGGTCGGGCTCGTGCGTGGACGGGACACGGTCTTCGGCGATGGCCAGCACGAAGTCCATGTTGAGGTTCTTCACGTACCAGTCGACGGTCTCCTTGGCGTCCCGGCAGCGGTAGGCCACGTGGTGGATCCGTTCGAGCTTCATCTGGGTCCTTTCTCGGTCGGGAATCGCGCCTGGCAGGCAGTGTCGAAGGCCGCTGCATTCGAGCGCCGATGCATCCCGCCTGAGCCCGGCAAGCGTCGCCTTCGGCTCCGTTCTCCGCCCAACAATGCCTGCCGGGAGCCTGGGCCGTGACCGCCGCGCCCGGGTTGCGTCGTTCGTCGGCTGCACGTGCCCGGTATGCGCCCTTTCTCACGCCGGTCAGTCGGGCGCCTCGCCGCGCCCGCCGCCGCCGCCCGTCGGCGACGCAGCGGCCCGGAACGCCTCGCGCAGGATCTGCCGGTCGCCGACGTGGTTGGCGAGAATCAGCACCAGGCGGGCGTTGATCGCATCGCTTTCGTCCTTGGACCGGCCCTCGTGCAGCGACAGCAGCTCCTCGTAGAAGCCGTCCGGATCGTCGAGGTTCGGCCCGGTGCGCAGCCTGCTCATGCCGGGTTCCTGACCGGCCGGGGCCCGGTCGCGGCTGCCGCCGGCGTTCGGTCGGTGCGCAGCCTGCTCATGCCGGGCGCCCCACCGCGGTCCGCAGCGCGCGCGCGACCGCCGCCTCGTCGAACGACGCCCAGCGCGCGGCGACGTGCTGGTCCGGACGAAAAAGGTAGACGGCCGAGGCTGCGCCGCCCAGGTAGCGCTCGCGCAACGCATCCGAGCCCGTTGCCGCGGCGTCGAGGCGCAGCACGTCGATCGGCAGCCCGTCGACGTCGAGTCGCGCGGGCGCCGGGGTGTCGACGGCCATGAGCCGGAAGCGGCCGCCGAGCGCGTCGACGAGCCAGCCCTCCCCCAGCGGGGCGTCCGACGCCGGCGCGCCGGGGCGCGTCCGGCGCGGCAGCGCGGGGTGGTCGGGGCCGTTCAGCGGCGAGCCGTCGTGCACGCACGGCACCGACAGGCGGCCCGAGTTGACGAGGGGCCGGGCGAACGGCAGGCCCTCCGACAGGTCGAGCACGGCGTCGCGGAAGAGGCGGCTCGTCGCCGACTTGGGGGTGATGAAATCGGTCGATCGCGTCGAGGCGAGGAGGTTCTCGTCGGCGGCCTGGATGCGCTCGTGGTCGAAGCTGTCGAGGAGGCGCTCGGGCGCGCGCCCCTCGATCACCAGCTTGAGCTTCCAGCACAGGTTGTCGGTGTCCTGGAAGCCGCTGTTGGCGCCGCGCGCCCCGAACGGCGATACCTGGTGGGCCGAGTCGCCGGCGAAGATGACGCGGCCGTGCCGGAACCTCTCCATGCGGCGGCACTGGAAGGTGTAGACCGACACCCATTCGAGCTCGAAGCGCACGTCGGGGCCCAGCATCGCGCGGAGCCGGGGGACGACGTTCTCGGGCTTCTGCTGCTCGTCGCGGTCGACGTCGCGGCCGAGCTGGAGGTCGATGCGCCAGACGTCGTCGGGCTGCTTGTGGAGCAGCGCCGACTGCCCCCGGTTGAACGGCGGGTCGAACCAGAACCACCGCTCGGTCGGAAAGTCGGCCTCCATGACGACGTCGGCGATGAGGAAGTTGTCCTCGAAGACCCGGCCGACGAAGTCGGCGCCGAGCATGCGCCGCACCGGCGAGCCGGCCCCGTCGCAGGCGAGGAGCCAGCCGGCCTCGAGGCGGTACGCGCCCTCCGGGGTGCCGACCTGCACCCCCACGCCGTCGGGGCGCGGGTCGACCCCGACGACCTCGTGACGCCCCCGCAGCTCGATGGGCTTGCCCAGGCGCTCGAGGGCGCGCAGCCGCTCGACGAGATACCGCTCGCAGTAGTACTGCTGCAGGTTGACGAAGGCCGGCCGCTTGTGCCCCGCCTCGGGCAGCAGGTCGAATCCGTAGACCTGCCGGCGGTCGAAGAAGACCTTGCCCTTGCTCCAGGTCACGCCCTTCTCCACGAGGCGGTCGCCGCATCCCAGCCGGTCGAGGATCTCCAGGGGCCGCTTGGCGAAGCAGATGGCGCGCGAGCCGCCGCTCACCCGGTCGTTGTCGTCGAGCACCACGACCGGCACGTCGTGCTGTGCGAGGTCGATGGCCGCCGCGAGCCCGATCGGCCCCGCGCCGACCACCACGACGGGGTGGAACGCGACGGGGTCGGCGTCCTGGTCGGGCGACCGCCGGTAGGGATAGAGCGGCGGGGGCTCGGATGCCGCGCTGGCGCTCGCGCTGGCCTCGCTAGCCATCGCCCTGCAGCCCGGCCCACGTGCGCCGGTCGCGCTCGGCCGTCCAATAGCTATCCATCGCCCTGCAGCTCGGCCCACATGCGCCGGGTCGCGCTCGGCCGACCGGATGCGCGGGGTGTCGATGCCGAGCGCCTCATCGCAAGCGCGGGCCACGTCGCTATCCATCGCCCTGGAGCTCGGCCCACGTGCGCCGCTCGCGCCCGGCCGGCCAGTGGCTATCCATCGCCCTGGAGCTCGGCCCACATGCGCTGGTCGCGCTCGGCGGTCCAGATGCGCGGGGTGTCGATGCCGAGCGCCTCGTCGTAGGCGCGGGCCACGTTGAACGGGAGGCAGTGCTCGTAGATGGCGTAGTCCGAGAACCGGGCGTCGCAGGCGGTGCGGCACGCCTCGAACGCCTCCTTGAGGCTGCCCCCCCGCGAGGCGACCCGCGCCACCGGGCGATACGTGCCGGCCAGGAAGTCGGCGGTCAGGTGGATCGCCTCGGCGACCTTGTCCGGCCCGAGGAGGGCGTCCCCGCGGCCGGGCATCAGCGCGTCGGGCCTGTAGCCCTGGACCGCGGCCAGCGTCGCCGTCCAGTCGCCGAAGTGGCCGTCGCCGCAGTAGCAGGCCGAGCGGTACTCGACGATGTCGCCGCTGAACATGACGCCCGCGTCGGGCACCCAGGCGACGATGTCGCCGGCGGTGTGGGCCCGTCCGAGCCACATCAGGTCGACGCGGCGGCGGCCGAGGTAGAGCGTCATGCGCCGGCGGAACGTGAGCGTCGGCCACGTCAGCCCCGGAATCGACCCGGCCGCCCGGAACAGCCGCGGGAAGCGCGCGTACTCGCTGTCCCAGTCCTCCTGCCCGCGCTCGCGGATCATCGCGCGGCAGGCCTCCGACGCGATGATCTCGCTCGCCCCGTAGGCCGAGGCGCCCAGCACCCGCACCGCGTGGTAGTGGCTCAGCGTGACGTACTTGATGGGCTTGTCGGTCACCCCGCGCACGCGGTCGATGACCTGCCGCGCCATCACCGGCGTGGCCTGGGTGTCGATCACCATCACCGAGTCGTCGCCGACGATGACGCCGGTGTTCGGGTCGCCCTCGGTGGTGTAGGAATAGAGGTCCCGGGCGATCTCCGAGAAGGTGACCGTCTTCTCGGTCAGGTCGCCCGTGGACGCGAAGGCTCTGGGCACCGTGTAGTCCTCTCCGGCCTGGCGGCCCGCGGCGAAGTCCCCGCTGCGTTCGGTGCGGCGGTGCATCCCGCCGGACTGCGTTGCTCCCCGGTCGACAGGCCGATGCTCCCGCGTCGCGCCTTGTCGGGCGGGCGCCTCGACAGCCCGCTGGCGGCCTCCGGCCGCGGTGCGACGCGGGGTCTCGACCACGGCCGGCCGGAGTCCCGTCAACGACGCTCGTTCCAGGATACCGGGTCCGGGGCCGGAAGCACCTTGCCGGTGCAGGCGCCGAAGCCGATGCGATGGCCGTCGCCCCGGGCCCACCCGCGCAGGGTCATCGTGTCGCCGTCTTCGACGAAGCTCCGGGTCTCTCCCGAGTCCAGGGTGATCGGGTCCCTGCCTCCCCAGCTCAGCTCCAGGAGCGACCCCCACTGTCCCCGCCCGGGGCCCGAGACCGTCCCCGACCCCAGCAGGTCGCCCACGTTCATCCGGCAGCCGCCGACGGCGTGATGGGCGAGCTGCTGGGCCGACGAGTAGTACATGTGGCGATAGTTGGTCCGCGAGATCGTCGTGGCCGAGTCCGCCCCCTCGGGCCGCATGTCGACCTCGAGCTCGATGTCGTAGAGCATCGGCCCCGGCTCGCGGAGATACGGCAGCAGCGGGCGCTCGCGGTCGGGCGCGGCCACCCGGAACGGCTCGAGCGCCGCCCGGGTGACGACCCACGGGCTGATGGACGTCGCGAACGCCTTGGCCTGGAAGGGGCCCAGCGGCTGATACTCCCAGGCCTGGATGTCGCGCGCCGACCAGTCGTTGAGGAGCACGTAGCCGAAGATCATCTCGTCGGCCTCGGCCACGCTCACCGGCCGTCCCATCGGGTTGGAGGCCCCGACGACGGCGCCCAGCTCGAGCTCGATGTCGAGGCGGCGGCTCGGCCCGAAGCGCGGCGCGTCGGCGTCGGGAGGCTTCGTCTGACCCAGCGGCCGCCGCACGCTCGTCCCGCTCACCACCACCGTCGACGCGCGCCCGTTGTAGCCGATGGGGATGTGCAGCCAGTTGGGCGGCAGCGCGTTGTCGGGGCCGCGGAACATCGTGCCGACGTTGAACGCGTGCTGGCGGCACGCATAGAAGTCGGTGTAGCCGGCGACCGAGAACGGCAGCTCGAGCCGGACGTCGCGCCGCGGCACGAGCGCGCGGCCGCGAAGGGCGGCGTCGCGCTCGAGCCTCGGGTCGCCGCCCGCCGCCAGCAGCTCGGTCAGCCGCGTCCGGACGGCCGACCAGGCCCGCGGCCCGAGGGCCATGAAGCCGTTCAGCGCCGGCCCGCCGAAGACGGGCGCGGGCCCGCCGGCGTCGAGCACCCGCTCGGCTTCGAGCACGGCGAGGTCGACGACCGCGTCGCCGATCGCCGCGCCGCAATGCGGGCCCTCGGCGCCCCGAGTGAACACGCCGTAGGGCAGATTCGGAACCGGGAAGTCGCAGTCGGGCTCGTTGGCCTGATCGAGCCAGCTCTCCAGCGGCAGACTCATGACGATGGTTCGATTCTAGCGCGGATCCGCGCACGAGAGGCCCGACCGAACCGTCGCTCCCGCCGGCGTCCGGCGGGTGGAGAAGGCCTCGAGCCGTACCGGATCGTCTGCCGGGTCGTGGGAGACGGCATCTTACGTCCTGGTGGTCGCGGGCGGCCGGCGTGACACGCGAGCGCCGTTGCGGCGGCGTCCGCCGGGCGTTGAGCGCCGCTGCAACACCGGCCGGGTTCCGGAGATGTTCAGCAGGGTCGGATGTGCGCTGCCGGGCGCCTCGTGGTATCTTAGCGGGCTAACGTGATTCCCGATTCTGGAGGTCTTGCGATGAGAGTTGGACGTTCGATAGCGGCGGCGTTGGTCGTGGCGGGGCTGGCGGCGCCGGCTCTGGCGCAGGAGGAAACTCCCAGGACCGGGTGGGGCGCGCCGGACCTGCAGGGAGTCTGGGACTTCCGGACCATCACCCCCCTCCAGCGCCCCGAGGACCTGGGCGACAAGGCGTTCCTCACCCCCGAGGAAGCGGCGGAGCGTGAGCAGGCCGCCGTCCAGCGCGATATCGACGCGTGGAACGCGGACGCCCGGCGCACCGAGGCCGGCGGCAACGTGGGCGGCTACAACAACTTCTGGATGGACCGGGGCACGAACGTCATCGCCACCCGGCGCACGTCGCTCATCATCGACCCGCCGAACGGGCGGATGCCGGCATCGACCGACGAGGGACGGGCGCGGGCCGCGGCCGGCCGCGGCTCGTTCAGCGATACGCCCCCCGCGTCGTACACCGACCTGAGCAACGCGGACCGCTGCCTCACGGGCTTCAACGCCGGCCCCCCGATCACCCCGGGCGGCTACAACCAGAACGTGCAGATCTTCCAGACCCCCGACCACCTCGTGATGATGACCGAGATGGTGCACACCGTGCGCAGCATTCCCATCGACGGCCGTGACGCGATCACCGACGAGCGTCTCGCCCAGTGGTCGGGCAACTCGGTCGGGCGCTGGGAGGGCGACACCCTGGTCGTCGAGACCACCAACTTCGACACCGACCGCAACTGGCGGGGCTCGAGCACCACGATGCGCCTGGTCGAGCGGTTCACCCGCGTCGACGCGAACACCCTCGAGTACGAGTACACCGTGGACGACCCGAACACCTGGACCGAGCCGTGGACGGTGAACCTGCCGATGCAGCGGAACGACCTGCCGATGTTCGAGTACGCCTGCCACGAGGGCAACTACTCGATGGACGCGATGCTCGGCGGCGCGCGGGCCGACGAGCGCGCGGCGGCGGAAGGCGGCCAGTAGGCGGCGGCTCCCGCCGGTCGTCCACCCGACCAGCCGGGCGTCCGACCTCCCCCGGGGGGGCGAACGCCCGGCCTCTCGGGCGGCCGGCGCCTTTCAAGACCGCGGCCGCCGCGCCTTCCGGGGCGGCCGGCGTCCTTCGAGACCGTGGCCGCCGCGCCTGCGGCGCTGTACCCTCCGGGCATCCACTTCCGCCCGGACCGCCATGGCCAAGACTCCTACCGGCGCGACCCCCCTGCCCGCCCCGAGTGACCGCCGCCGGCTGCCCATCGGCATCCAGACTTTCCGCACGCGGGCAACCCATCCACCTGATCGGCGCGGAGTTCAGCCAGGCCACGCGCGCGCTGGTCGCCTTCGACGTGGCGTCGGCTTGACAGGCGGCAGGCGCCGCCACCGGACTATCGGGTAGCCATCAGCCGCGACGGTGCGGCCCTGACGCCGACCGCCGCCTCGCGCCCGACGTCGCGTCGGCTCGACAGGCGATGGGCGGCGGTGGGCGCCGCGATCGGACTATTCGAGCAGACCATCAGCCGCGACCGTTCGGCCCTGACGCTGACCGCCGCCTCGCGCGCAGCCGTCACCCGATGGTCGGCCGGAAGGCCGGCGCCAGCCGGGCCTGCGTCGCCTGCTCGAAGGCGTAGGCGATGCGGATGAGCGTCGGCTCGCTCCACGCGCGGCCGAAGAACGACACGCCCACCGGCAGCCCGTGCACGGCGCCGGCGGGCACCGTGACGTTGGGATAGCCGGCCACGGCCGGATAGCCCGAGCTGCTGCCGCCGAAGTGGTCCCCGTTCACGAGGTCGGTCACCCAGGCCGGCCCCCCGGTGGGGCCGACGATGGCGTCGAGGCGGTGCTCGTCCATCGTCCGGTCGATGCCCTCCGCGCGCGAGAGGCGGCGGGACGCGGCGAGGGCCGCGAGGTAGCCGGGCTCCGACAGCGGCCCCTTCGCCTCGGCCGCGATGAACCGTTCCTGCCCGAAGTACGGCATCTCGGTCTCGGCGTTGCGCTCGTTGAAGGCGATGAGCTCGGCCAGCGAGCGCACCGCGGCCCCGGGGCCGCGGGCCGCGAGATAGGCGTTGAGCCCCGCCTTGAACTCGTAGAACAGCACCTCGGCCTCGGCCATCTGGAGGCGCGCCCGGGCGGCGCCGGTGCCCAGCTCCACCGGGTCGACGACGATCGCGCCGGCCGCCCGCATCGCCTCGACGGCCTCGTCGACGAGGCCGTCGACCCCGTCGTGGAACCCCAGGAAGTGCCGCGCCACCCCGATGCGCGCGCCCCGCAGCCCCGCCGGGTCGAGGAACGGCGTGTAGTCGTCGAGGCCGCGCAGCCCGCTGTCGGCCGAGGCGGGGTCGCGCGGGTCGGGGCCGGCGAGAACGCCCAGCACCACCGCGGCGTCGCGCACCGTCCGCGCCATCGGGCCGGCGGTGTCCTGGGTGTGCGAGATGGGGATGATGCCGGCCCGGCTCACCAGCCCCACCGTGGGCTTGATGCCGACGATGCCGTTGGCCGACGACGGGCAGACGATGGATCCGTCGGTCTCGGTGCCGATGGCCACGGCGGCGAGGTTGGCCGACACCGCCGCCCCCGAGCCCGAGCTCGACCCGCACGGGTTCCGGTCGAGGACGTAGGGGTTGCGGCACTGGCCGCCCCGTCCGCTCCAGCCGCTCGACGAGCGCGTCGACCGGAAGTTGGCCCACTCGCTGAGGTTGGCCTTGCCGAGCAGCAGCGCCCCCGCCTCGCGCAGCCGGACCGCCGCCGCGGAGTCCTCCGCCGGGATCCAGCCGGCCAGGGCCAGCGATCCCGCCGTCGTGGTCATGCGGTCGGCGGTGTCGATGTTGTCCTTGAGCAGCACGGGGACCCCGTGCAGGGGGCCGCGCAGCCGCCCCTCGCGCCGCTCGCGGTCGAGCCGGTCCGCGATGTCGAGCGCGTCGGGGTTGGTCTCGAGCACGGACCGCAGCGCCGGCCCCCGCCCGTCGATCTCGTCGATGCGGCTCAGATAGGCCTCGGCGATGGCGCGCGTCGTCCATTCGCCGCTGGCCAGGCCTTCCTGCAGATCCGCGATGGTCGCCTCCGCCAGCGGGAAGTCGTCCGCCGCCGCCGAGGTCTCCTGACGCGCCGACGCGGGAACCGCCACCCCCTCGGCACACGCCGATTCCGTGACCGCGAGCGCGCCGGCGACCCCCGACGCGCGCAGAAAGTCCCGCCGGGACAGACCGGTGCCGCCATTCGCGGGGCGCTGCGTTCGTTCGCCGAGTCGGGTGTCATCGCTCATCTGTCGCTCCCGCTACGCCAAGACACTGGATCAACGAAGATCACGGCCGCGCTCGATGTCGGCGAGCATCTCGTCGATGTCGCCGGTCGGGTGGTTGCACGCGAGGGCGCGTTCGAGCGCGCGCAGCCGGCTCTCCGCATCGGGAGCGCCGGGCTGGGACCGGCCTGTTCGTCCCTCGCGCGTCGCAGCGCCTGCCTCGCCCACTCGCTCACGGTCAATCCGCTGCGCCGTGCCGCCTGGCGCAACGAGATCCTCTCCTCGTCCGACACGATGACCTGAAGGCGCGTACTCATGAGGACAAGTCGTCCATCCGCGGACGCGGGGCCTGATGGTCGCCGGCGTCGGGGGCAGCCGGTCGCCGCAGCGCGGCGGCCGCCGCCCCCCCCGCGAGTCCGAGCACGAGCAGGCCGAGGAACGGTACCGCATAGCTGCCGGTCGCGTCGAACGCGGCCCCCGCCAGCCACGGGCCGAGGCCGCCGAAGATGCCGGTGCAGGTGGTGCGGATGCCGCTGGTCACCGCGAAGGCGCGGCGGCCGAAGAAGTGGGAGAAGACGACGGGGATGCTCACGAAGGCCATCCCGAAGCCGACCCCCAGCAGGGTGACGGCCGCCCAGGCGAGGACGGTGCTGCCGGCGAAGATCAGCGCCCCCGCGCCGAGCCCCTCCAGCACGAGGGCGGCGGCGAGGGCGCGCTGCGGGGCGATCCAGTCGCCCACCGCCCCCGCGAGCCGCCCCGCGATGCTGACGAGGGCCATCGTCCCCACGAACCCGATGGCCATGGTCTCGGCGTGGCCGCGATCGATGAGGTGCAGGGTGAGGTGGGCCACCGCGGTGTTCCAGGGCACCGCGTAGGCGACGCCGCAGACGAGCATCAGGGCGAACTGCGGCGTCCGCGCCGCCTGCCACGCGGTCCAGCGGTCCGCCGCCTCCGCCGCGTCGGCCGGGCCGTCTCCCGCCGCCGGGGCCTCGCCGTCGAGGCGCTGGCCCACGGCCTCGGGGCCCTCCCGCACGAGCGACGCCGCCACGAGCCCGAGGACCACCGACAGCGCGGCGATGAGGACCCAGCCCGTCCGCCAGTCGTAGCGCTCGAGGACCCACGTGTCGGAGCGCGAGACGAGCCAGCCCACGAGGCCGCCCACCGTGAAGATGGCCCCGATGACGCGCGCCCGGCGCCGGAGGAACCAGTTCTGCCCCAGGGTCTGCGCCGGCACCGTGGTCGAGAAGCCGACGCCGATGCCCCCCAGCACCGAGAAGCCGACGTAGCAGGCGCGCGCGGTGTCCGCCCCCGCGAGCACGAGGAGCCCCGCCGCGGTGACGCAGAAGCCGGCCGGCATCACCCGCCGCAGCCCGAAGCGGGCGATGGCCAGGCCCACGAGCAGGCCGACGCACTGGTGCAGGGTGTTGAACAGCCCGAAGACCCCGCCGACGGCGGCGCGGTCGATGCCCAGCTCGGCGGTGATGCGGGGCGCGAAGATGCCCCAACTGTAGTACACCGGCGGCATCCCGAACCCGTAGCACAGGCCCGCCACGAGCAGGATGACCCAGCCGTAGAAGAAGCGGGACGTCACGGCGCGCCTCGGCCGCTCATCGCTGCCCGGCGGCTTCGGGCGCCGACCACCCGAGGCTGCAGGCACGCACGCCGCGCCACGGCGCGGACTCCCGGCGGCGGCGCGGGACTCGACGTCACGGTGCGCCCGGCCCGGGAGTCGCCGCGGCGCGGGAGGGCCCGCCGCCCGACCGGGTCCGCTGGCGTCTGCACGGTTCCACGAGGCGGACTCGGGGTCCCGACTGCGGTCGCAGGGTGGTGGTCGTCATGCGGCGCGGGTCGCCTTCCCGCCGTCACCGCCGGAGACGCGGGAGCGGCTTGCGGGGCAGGCGCTCGTCGAGCATCGCGGTGTTGTAGGCGAAGACGGCCGCGACCACCGCCATCTGGCGGGCGTCGTCGGGCTGCACGCGGTCGACGACGTCCATGTTCGAGTGGTGCGTGCGCGAGTTGTACTCCAGGCGGTCCTGGATGAACTGGAACCCCGGCAGCCCCACCCGCTCGAAGGGCAGGTGGTCGGTGCCGCCGACCGACCACGGCGACACGGTGGTGAAGCCGAGGTCGGCGAGCGGGGCCGCCCACGACTCGAAGACCGCGGCCGCCGCCGCGTTCCCCTGCGTCCAGATGCCGCGCAGCCGCCCCGTGCCGTTGTCGATGTTGTAGTAGGCCGAGAGCTTCGCGTGGTCCGGCTCGAGGGCCATCGTCGCGGCGTCGCCGAAGTGCCGGCGCACGTAGGCCCGCGCCCCCAGCAGGCCCTGCTCCTCGGCGCCCCACAGGGCGAGGCGGATGGTGCGCCGCGGCCGGGCGCCTATGGTCTTCAGAATCCGCATCGCCTCCATCATCGCGGCCACCCCGACCGCGTTGTCGGTCGCGCCGGTCGAGGCGTGGGTGGTGTCGAAGTGGGCGCCGATGATGACGACCTCGTCGGCGAGGTCGGTGCCGGGAAGCTCGGCGAGGATGTTGAACGCGTTCAGCCCCTCGTCGGCTTCCGCCTCCGGGTGGAAGCGGGTCTCGACGTGCAGCTCCATGCGGACCCGCACCCCCAGGTCGAGCAGCCGGACCATCCGGTTGTAGTGCTCGACCGCGAAGGTGAGCGACGGCACGCCGGTCCCCGGGGGCTCCGCGGTCCACGGGGCGCCGCGGCCCACGAATATCGTGCCCCCGTCGGTGCGCTGCGTCCGGTGGGAGAGCCCGCTGCCGCCCTCGACGTGGACGAAGTCGCTGCCGCGGTCGACCGCCGCCACGACCCCCTCGTCCAGGTAGAACTGCCGGAGCCGCGCGAAACCGAGCCGGCGGCCCGGCCGCGGGCGCAGCCCCCGGCGCGCCGGCGGCTCGAAGGGCCGCGCCGCCTCCGCGAGCAGCTCGTCGTCCATCCGCAGCACCACGTCCCCGGTCAGCATCGGCACGTCGCGCGCCGGCTGCGTCAGCACGATCCTGCCGCGCAGCCGCCCGCGGTAGCGCGCGAGGTCGGCCTCCGTCCGCAGGTCGACCCGGACCACCTCGGCCGTCACCGTGCCGTCGGTGCCCGACGACCACGACTTGGGATAGCCGATGACGGGCATCACCTGCGGCTCGACGAGATGGGCGTGGAACCGCTCGAGCGACCACCCCGTCCCGAACGCGAACCGCTCGGCGTGCACGTTCGAGAGCCCCCACCCGCGCAGCGTGTCCATGGTCCACGCCCCCGCCTCCTCGATGGCGGGGGTGCCGGTGAACCGGGGGCCGTAGACGTCGCTCAGCCGGACGACGTGCTCCATGACCTGCGAGCGCTCGATCCCCTCCTCGCGGATGGCCGCCAGCAGCGCCTCGTCGGCCGGCTGGGCCGCCGCGGGGAGAGCGACCGCCAGGACCGCCGCGGCGCCAACCAGAGCCCCGGCGATTCGCGCCACTCGGCGCCGACCGAGCCTGCGCGCGTCGAGCCGGGTCCCCGCCGCCAGGACCGCGGGCGCGACCGGGACTGCGGCGGGGCGCGCCCCCCGGTGGTCGAGGAGTCCGCGAATGCCGAACCGACCGCGCAGCGGCGGGACGGCAGTCAGACGCAACAGCCGGCCTGTCCGGGCGATGACGCGGGCTGTCGCGCTCCGGGCATCGACCCGGTCGCGCCGGGACGCGCTCGCGTGGTGCATCGGCGGCATCACAGGCTCCATCCCTCGCGGTAGGGCTCGTCGAGATAGGCGTTGGCCTCGGGCACGTTCGTCGCCCGCATCTTCCCGGCGTCCCAGTCGATGGCCTTGCCGGTGCGCACCGCGAGGTTGCCCAGCAGGCAGACCTCGGTCAGGGGGCCGGCGTGCTCCGCGAAGTCGGAGCCGGCCCGGCCGTTGCCCTTGCACGCGTCGATCCACTCGCGGTACACGCCCGGCGACCGCGGGTACTTCTCGGGGGGCGGGCTCGCCATGACGTCCTCGTGGAGCGCGGTCGGGAAGAGGCGCGGCTCGGTGGCGTACATGTTGGCCGCGATGAGGCCGTCGTCGCCGACGATGAGCTGGCCGCTGCTGCCGCCCGGCAGCTCCTCGCCGGGCGCGAGCTGCGGCGGCCGGGGCGGGGCGAGGGCCCCGTCGCGCCACACGAAGCGCACCGGCGGCCGGGCGCCCCGGGCCGGGAAGTCGTAGGTGATGCGCGACACCGCCGGCGCCGTCTCCGCGAACAGCGGCGTCGTCTCGGCCACGATGCGGGTCGGCTGGTCGAGCTGCAGGGCCCAGAACGCGGCGTCCATCGAGTGGCAGGCGATGTCGCCGAGGGCGCCGGTGCCGTAGTCCCACCACCCGCGCCAGCGGAAGGGGTGATAGGCGGGATGGTACGGCCGCTCGGGGGCGGGTCCGAGGAACAGGTCCCAGTCGAGCCCCGGCGGCGCGTGGTGGGCCTCGGTGGGCCGCTCGATGGCCTGCGGCCAGATGGGCCGGTTGGTCCAGTACTGCACCTCGCGCACCGTCCCCACGACCCCCGCCTCGATCCACTCGCGGATGAGCCGGGTGCCGTCGTTGGCGTGGCCCTGGTTCCCCATCTGGGTGACGACGCCCTGCTCGCGCGCCGCCGTGGCCAGGACGCGCGCCTCGGCGACGGTGCGCGTGAGCGGCTTCTCGCAGTAGACGTGCTTGCCGCGCCGCATCGCCTCCATCGCGATGACCGCGTGGGTGTGGTCGGGGGTGGCGACGATGACCGCGTCGAGGTCGGGCTCGTCGTCGAGCATGCGCCGGTAGTCGGCGTAGGTGCGCGCCTCGGGATAGAGGGCGAACGTGCGCGCGGCGTGCCCGAAGTCGACGTCGCAGAGCGCCGCGATGTTCTCGCTGTCGCACCCCCGCACGTCGCCCCGCCCGCGCCCCCCGACGCCGATGCCCGCGACGTTGAGGGTGTCGCTCGGCGCCTGGAACCCGCGCCCCCCGAGCACGCGGCGCGGCACGATCATCAGGGACGCCGCGGCCGAGACCCCGCCGAGGAAGCGGCGGCGCGAGAGGGGATGACGGCTCATGCTGGCACTCCTCCTGGGAAGGCCGGCCGCACGCGGCCGGCGACACCGAGCCCATCATATCGTGGCCGGTCCGCGGCCGAGTCGCTGCCGATCGCCGGGCCGGTATCGGCGCCCTCGAGCACGCGGCAGATCGGCCGGCTCCGCCCCACCACCAGCCCGACGGGGCAAACCCCGCCGGCGTCCGCTTCGCCCTCGGCCTCACGCGCGGGCGGCGATGACCAGGCTCTGGGCGCCCCGCCCCACCGCGCCGTCCGCGTCCCAAAGGCGGGTCCGGCACAAACCGATGCCTGACGGCTCGGCCAGGCTCCGGGACTCGAGACCGACCCACTCGCCGCGCAGCGGGCGCACGAGGTGCACCGACAGGTCGGCGTTGATGAAGGTGTACTCCTCGAGGGGCACGGGCACCGCGACCCCGTGGCCAGCGTCCGCGGCGACGAGAACGCGCTGCCACCCGGTCGGCGCCTCGTCCGGCACGAGCGGACACTGCTGCCGCATCCAGCAGGTCACGTCCGACTGCCCCCACGCGCCCCGGACGTACCGTACGTCCATGGCGGTGTGGTAGCCGACGGGGTCGGGGAAAAATGGGAAGGTGTACGGCTCGACCCCCTCGGGCGGCGGTGGCGGCACCGACTTTGCTTCCATCCCAGGCAGGACCACTTGCCTCCGATGCAGACAGAGAGCCACCGCGGTCAGCACCAGGTCGTCGCCGGACCACAGCCGCGCGGCGTGCCGCTCCACCAGCCGGCCCCGCTTCAACGCCTCGGTCTCGACCCGCAACCGCCCGATCGGGACGGGCCGCAGGAACTCCGCCGTGAAGCGGACGATGGCGCAGTCGCGTCCGGACAGCGCCCCCTCGACGGCGCGCGCGAGCAGCGCCGCCGGGGGGCCTCCGTGCTGGTGGTCCCGGCTCCATGGGCCGCGGGCCCAGGCCGTGGCCCGAAAGCCGGCGGTGCCGTCAGGTTCGTAGAAGGAGGTCGGCCGCATCCCCACCGTCACGCCCGGAGGTGCGGCTCGAGGGCCGCGAACCGGTGCTCGATCTCGTCGATCTGGGCCCGGGTGAAGCTGTACTCGCCGCGCCGCGACTTCGTCGTCTTGAACAGGCCGCGCTTCTGCAGCACGTGGAGCCGCACCCCGGGGATCAGCCGGTCGAGGTTCAGCATCAGCAGGAGCTTGCCGTAGAGGTCGCGCATCTCGTCGCGCCGGCCCGCCTGGTGCAGGTCCCACAGCCCCGCGTAGATGTCGGCGTACATCACGCCCCCGGTCATCACCCCGTCGGTGCCGAGGCGCATCTCGTACGCCCAGGCCCGGCCGAAGTTGGCGCCGAGGATGCTCCTGATGGGGTCGGGCCGGTGCTTCATCAGCGCGAGCATCCGCTCCTGCACCGGCGGGTGCTCCTCCTTGACGTAGCCGCACTGCGGGAACTCGCGGGCCAGCGACACCAGGAAGTCGACCGTCGGCTCGATGTCGGGGGCCCCGCCGCTCGTCTGCACGAAGACGGGCCGGCCGGTGACGTCGCACAGGGCCGCGTAGTAGTCGCGGAAGTCGGCGAGCGACGACGCGGTGCGGGGCGGGATGGCGATCATCGCGTCGGGCTCGAGGGCCTCGGC